>NZ_LVWJ02000019.1:0-300000 GCF_001625015.1 Lewinella sp. 4G2
GCCCTCCTCAAAATCTTTGACGCGGGCTCGTTTGAAGCACTCGCCGTAGCGCTTGGTGGGACGGATCTTCCGATTTTTTGTTGACATTTCGATGCATTGGTGTCAACGTATTTGGTTTAGGACAGGCGCGCTCTAAAATCCAACTTCTAAAATCTAACGTCCCCGTCAAGAAGTAACTTTACCAACATGAAGCTCACGTCCCTAGCAAAGTACCCTTTGCTCCTTCTTGCCCTCTGGCTTTGCACCTGCGGCAGCGCCAAATCGTACACCAAGGCCTCGTTGCCCGCTGACTACCTGAGTTTCGGGAGCCAGGGTGGATTTACTGGTGGGGGGAAGACCTACCTGCTGCTACCCAACGAGGGTGGCCGGATTCTTTTCGACGACCCGGCCAGTGGTGAATTGCAGCCCCTCGGCAAATTGAAGGGGAAAGAACTGCGGGTCGTGCGCGCTGCGCTGGAGGAATTGGATTTCAGCAAGACCGGAGAACCGGGCAACCTGACGGCCAGCCTGACCCGCCACCGCAACGGTACCGCGGAGACCATCCAGTGGGCCGCCGGCGCCGACGGTGAGGCCAACCCGGCCCGGCAACTTTACCAGGAATTGATGGCGGCCGTACGCCGCTTGCGGGCCTCCTAAACCCTCTCCTACTCGCTTACTTCGCCGGAAATCGCCGGCAACAAAATTTTACTACCGTGTCCTTTCGTCTCTCCCACACCCTGACTTTTTGCTTACTCATCGTTTCCTTCGGACTGAGCGCCCAAACCGACGGCGACATCTTCAAAGAGCTCGGCGCCGCCAGCCATAATGGGCCAGTGCCGAGTCGCCTTGAACTCCGGGACGGAGAATGGCTACAACGACTCCGCGCTCAAACCGGGCAGGCCAAGTTCCGGTTCCAGACGGATCGTCTTCGGGCCGGCCAACTCCCCAAAACACCCGGACTGACCTTACTGACCGACCACGAAACCGGACGGGTGATCCGCGCCACCGGCCGACCACGTGCCCTGGCACCGAAAGCGCCGACGCGCAAGGATGCCCTCGACTACCTCGAACTGCTGGCCGAGGACCTCCAGCTCCGCGCCGGTGATGACGAGATCCGGCCGGGCGAACTACTCACCGACGAGCTCGGACAAACCCACGTGCGCCTGCAACAATTCTACCGCGGACTGCCCGTCAAACCCGCCGACGCCTACCTCCACGCTACGGATAGCCAAGGTTTTGACCTGTTTATGGGCCGCCTGCAACCCGCGCCGGAAGGCCTCCAGATAACACCCGGATTGTCCGTAGAAACCGTAATCACCGAAGCTAAGATCAGCTTCGGCAGTACGTGGCACCAGCTCAGTAGCCAGCAACTGGAATGGGTGGGCGAACCTCAAATCGAGGCGGAACTCGTGGTCTACTATCACGACGATATTGCAAGGCTTGCTTACGAACTGGAACTCCATCCCAACCTGGGTATCCACCTCACCCGCTATGTGGATGCGCACGACGGAACGACGATTCACGAACACTCCCACATTTGTGGGACGGCCGGACTGCACGCCGTGCTCCCGCCCACAACTGCCACCGCCCAGAACCTGTACGGACAAACGGTGACGCTAAACACCTTCAGCCAGGACGGTGGTTTCTTTCTTTTCGATCTGGCCCGCCCGATGGCCCGCACGGACGCCAATGGGGACGCCCAGGGCGTCATCCAAACCTTTGATGCCGCCGGCCAGAGCCCCCTGAACGACGGCTTTAACCCGGCCACCGGTTCGTCGGCGAACAACCGGGATTGGACGCGCAACGCCACCTCCGTGCACAGCAACGCCGGGATTGCCTATGAGTACTACCGGACGAATTTCAACCGTAACTCTATCGACGGCCAGGGAGGCTCCATTTACTCCTTTTACAATGTCAATGACGAGGACGGCGCCCAGCTCGACAACGCCTTTTGGGGTGGCCGGGCGATGTTCTACGGCAACGGCGACCAGGGTTTCCGCGACCTACCGAAGGCCCTCGACGTAGCCGGTCACGAGATGACGCACGGCGTGATCTCCGCTACGGCCAACCTCGTTTACGAGCTACAGCCGGGCGCCATCAACGAATCGCTCGCCGACGTTTTCGGTTACCTCATCGAGAACCGGACCAATGACTTCCGGCTCGGGGACGACGTCATCAACCCCGCCGTTTTCCCGTCCGGCGCCCTGCGTAACCTGCAGGACCCGAACAACGGTGGCAACCGATTTGGCGACCGGGGTTGGCAGCCGGCCCACACCGACGAGTACGTCAACCTGCCCAACGACCGGGATAATGACAACGGAGGTGTTCACGTCAACAGCGGCATTCCCAACCGGGCCTTTTACAACTTCGCTACTACGGCGGGCATCGGCGACGATCGCGCCGGCCAGGTCTACTACCGCGCCATGACGACCTACCTGACGCGGAGCAGCCGCTTCATAGATCTCCGCCTCGCCGTAGCCCGCGCCGCCCTCGACCTCTACGGGGCCGACGCGGAACTGGCCGCCAACACCGCCTTCGCCAACGTTGGCATCGGTGGGCCGGTAGATACCGGCGGCGGTGGCGGCACCACGCCGGAACAGGGTGGCGACTACGAAAATGACCTCAGCGTCAACCCCGGCGACCGCTTCATTTTACTGACGGATACGGACCGCAGCGCGCTCTACCTCGCCGACGAGGGCGGTAACATTCTGGCGAATCCACTCGCTACCGTCGCGCCCGGCAGCCGACCCAGTGTGACCGACGATGGTACGCTCGCGCTATTCATTGACGATGAGAACCAGATCCGTGGCTACGACTTCGTCAACGACGAGCTCTTCTTCCTGGAGGGCACCCCGGCTACCATTTGGCGCAATGTAGCCATCAGCAAGGACGGTCGTCTGATTGCGCTGACGACTACCGACCAGGACAACATCATTTACGTCGGCGCCCTCGCCAATGGCGATCTCGCTCCCATGGTGCTTACCAACCCCACCTTCGGGCAGGGCATCAGTACCGACAACGTGCTTTACCCCGACGCGATGGAGTGGGAGCCCGGCGGGGAGTTCCTCATGTACGACGCCCTCAGCCAACTCGACGACGGTCTGACCTTTTGGGACATCAACTTCCTCCGCGCCTGGGACGGAGATGCGGACACTTTTGGCGATGGTGACATCGTCAAACTCTACGACCAATTGGAGGAGGGGACGAGTATTGGCAACCCTACGTTCGCCAAGAATTCTCCTTACGTAATTGCTTTTGATCGCGTGAACGTCCCAGGCTCGAGTACGACCTACGCCGTCCTCGCCGCCAACATTGAGCAGGGAGAGACCGCGCTGGTCTGGAACAACGATGCCATCGGTTACCCCAACTACGGCGTTGCGGACGACTTCCTCCTCTTTGACGGTGAGACTGGCGACGGCACCGAGGTTCTGGCCGTCCAGCCCCTGATGGCCAATAAAATCACGGTGGACGGCAACCCCGGCGCCATCATCAACGGTGGCAGTTGGGGCACCAACTTCGCGACGGGCCAACGCGAACTCTCCGTTGCCCTTGATGCGCCCGTGGTGGAAAACACCGCGGTACGGCTGTACCCCACCGCTACTTCGGGGGCGGTTACGGTGGAGTTTCCGTTGCTCACGGGGCCCCGTCCCTTGCGGGTGTTGGATCTGAGCGGCCGCACGGTAACGACCTTCAACGTTGCGCATGACCGGGCCCAGCTCGACCTTTCCAACTTACCTGCGGGCCAGTATTATTTGGCGGTACCGGTGGTTGATGGGGTGGTGGTTAGAGCCGTTGTTAGACGGTGATTGAAGGGACTTTAGACGTTAGATTTTAGATCTTAGACGGGGGGCGGTCTAGGATCTTTCTTCAATATCTAAGGTGTGAAACGGCGCTAGATTTAGGGATTTTAGACGTTAGATTTTGGATCTTAGATGGGGGGCGGTCTAGGATCTTTCTTCTAAAATCTAAAGTCTCATACGGCGCTGTCGCGGGTACAGAGTAATTGGAGGAGGAACGGATTTTAGACGTTAGATTTTAGAGCGGTCGCGTCTAAAATCTAATTTCTAAAATCTAACGTCTGTCCTACTTCTCCTGAAGATTCAGCGCCAAACTCAACTCCTTCAATTGCTCCTCATCTACCCGCGCGGGGGCGTCGATCATCACGTCGCGGCCTTGGTTGTTTTTAGGGAAGGCGATGAAGTCGCGGATGGAGGCTTGACCGTTCATGACGGCGCAGAGGCGATCGAAACCGAAGGCGATGCCGGCGTGGGGAGGGGCACCGTACTCGAAGGCGCCCATGAGGAAGCCGAACTGCTCTTCCGCTTCTTCGGGGGTGAAGCCGAGGAGTTGGAAGTTCTTTTCCTGGAGGGCCCGATCGTAGATCCGGACGGAACCACCACCGATCTCGGCACCGTTAATGACGAGGTCGTAGGCATCCGCCTTAAGGGCCTTCATGGTCTCGTGGTCGCCGTTGAGCATCCGTTCTACTTCTTCCTTTTTGGGGCTGGTGAAGGGGTGGTGCATGGCGTGGAAGCGCTCGCTGTCCTCGTCCCATTCGAGGAGGGGGAAGTCGACGACCCAAAGGGGCTTGAATGTATCGGCGGGGATCATGTCGAACTCACCGGCAACGTGGAGGCGCAGGTTACCCATCTGGATGCGGCTCTTCTCGTCCTCACCGGAGATGACGAGCATGAGGTCACCCGACTGCGCGCCCGTGGCGGCGGCCCAGGCGGCGAGTTTCTCCTGGTCGAAGAATTTGTCTACGCTGGACTTGTAAGTACCATCCTCGTTACACTTTACGTAGACGAGGCCTTTGGCACCAATCTGGGGGCGCTTGACCCAGTCGGTCAGCTTGTCAAGTTGCTTGCGAGTGAGGCCAGCCTTACCGGGTACGCGGATACCGACGACGAGCTCGGCGGCGTCGAACACCTTGAAGCCCTGGTTCTGGGCGACGTCGTTGAGTTCCACCAATTCCATCCCGAACCGAAGGTCGGGCTTATCGGAGCCGTAGAGACGGATCGCGTCGTCGTACTGCATCCGGGGGAAGTCAGGCAGGTTGATGCCCTTCATTTCCAGGAACAGGTGGCGGGTGAGGCCCTCGAAGGTATTGAGGACGTCCTCTTGCTCCACGAATGCCATTTCGCAGTCGATCTGGGTGAATTCCGGCTGGCGGTCGGCCCGGAGGTCTTCGTCGCGGAAACACTTGACGATCTGGAAGTAGCGGTCGTAACCCGCCACCATCAGCAACTGCTTAAAAGTCTGGGGGCTTTGCGGTAGCGCGTAGAACTGACCTTCGTTGAGGCGGCTGGGCACCACGAAATCCCGTGCTCCCTCCGGGGTAGACTTGATGAGGAAGGGCGTTTCAACTTCCACGAAATCCTTCCGGCCGAGGTAGGCCCGTACGGCCAGGGCCAGTTTGGAACGGAAGATGATGTTGTCCTGCAGGGGTCGGCGCCGCAGGTCCAGATACCGGTACTGCATGCGGAGCTCGTCGCCGCCGTCGGTATCGTCCTCGATGGTGAAGGGCGGCGTTTTGGCCTTGTTGAGGATCGTCATTTCGCTGGCGATGATCTCGATGTTGCCGGTGGCCCGGTTGGGGTTTTTGTTGGTCCGTTCCCGTACGATCCCCTTCACCTGGATGACGAATTCCCGGCCGAGTTTCCGGGCGCGGTCGGCGAGTTCAGCGTTGTCGTCCTGGTCAAAAACGATCTGGGTGATGCCGTAGCGGTCGCGCAGGTCCACAAAGGTGAGGCCACCGAAGTCGCGCCCGATCTGTACCCACCCGGAGAGGGTGACGGATTTGCCGGCGTCGGCGAGTCGTAGTTGGCCGTTGTTGTGGGTGCGGAACATCAGGTAGTATTTTATAATGGTAGTCGGGTAGTCCGGTAGTGGTTTGATTGGGGGCGCGAAGGTACGGATTTGGCGGTATTGGTGGTAGCGGCGTTTGGAGGCGCGACCTCTGGTCGGGCTATTGCCTTGGGTTTACCTCTTTGCCCTAATTTTCGCAGGAGCTGGAGAGGTTGGGGAGGCCTGCGGCGCTGCGTTACAACCCGTCCCGAAGGGCCGGCTTGAGTAGCGATGGCACACCGTTAGGTGGCCCATTCTACTACAATGGGGGCCTGCCTAAATTCCTACAAGACTTATTTCGCAGGAGAGGTAGAGTATAGGAGAAAGAGAGGCCTGCGGCGCGCAACACCCCGTCCCGAAGGGCCGGCTTGAGTAGCGATGGCACACCGTTAGGTGGCCCATTCTAAAAACCGCCAAGTGGCCCATCGCTACCGCCGCACCGCCAACCCGTCCTCATCAATCAACAGGCGGCCGAGGCCCACGTCAAGTAAGACGTTGCCTGGATCTCCGTCATCGTCGAGAATGATGATGGCGTATTGGGGATTTTGGAGACCATCGGGGGTAAGCGTACCGGAGATCGCGTACAATTGGGTAGGGTTAGCGCTGCCCAACGTATATGTGAGGCGGGCAACGACGGTAAAATCGTCACCACTGGTCGTGTAGTAGGTGTCGGTTGTCTCCGCGTCCTCATTCGTGGAGCGAAAGCGTAAAGAGCGACTCGCCGGCTCTAAGTCAGAAAACGTAAAGAGGGCGGTATTGAAGCCATCCCCATCCCGCGTGTCTCCGGGGATATTGCTGGTCTCCTGTACGAGCAGATCCATCAGAAAGGTGCCGGTAAAATCTAGCGGGTCGGTGCCCTCATTAAAGTCAAAGCCGAAAGATTCCAGGGTTGCAAACGACGTTTCCCCCACAAACGCGCAAACCGCTTCGGTGCTACCGGGGAGCAGGTTTTTCCCACCGGGCGTAGCATCATCGTCGTCATCAGCACAGGCGATGGCGAGAAAAGGAAGGAGAAGGAATAGCAGAAGATAGTGCGGACGTACCATGGCAAGGGTTTTATTGGTACTGTCCGGTGTTCCTAAAAGGTCATCACCGGAACCGATTTATTTACAGCTGAGCACCTCGATTGCATGCGGGACTTACTACGAGGCGCTGCCGCAGGTGCGAGGAGATGGGGAACGCGCTCCCGGCCGGGCTGTTGCGAGGGGATTGGAGGCGCGACCTCTGGACGGGCATTTGCCGAGGGTTGACCTCACCGACGCACAATTTCGCAGGAGCAGGAGAGGCTGGAGAGGCCTGCGGCGCTGCGTTACAATCCGTCCCGAAGGGCCGGCATAAGTAGCGATGGCACACCGTTAGGTGGCCAATTCTACAGAAGTTGAAGCCTGCTTGCATTCCTACGAGACCTATTTCGCAGGAGAAGTAGAGTATAGGAGAATGAGAGGCCTGCGGCGCTGCGGCACACCCCGTCCCGAAGGGCCGGCCTGCGTAGCGATGGCACACCGTCAGGTGGCCCATTCTACTACCATGGTTGAAGCCTGCCTAAATTCCTTTGGAACCTATTTCGCAGGAGCAGGAGAGGTTGGGGAGGCCTGCGGCGCTGCGGCACACCCCGTCCCGAAGGGCCGGCCTGCGTAGCGATGGCACACCGTCAGGTGGCCCATTCTACAGAAGTTGAAGCCTGCTTACATTCCTACGAGATCTATTTCGCAGGAGAAGTAGAGTATAGGAGAATGAGAGGCCTGCGGCGCTGCGGCACACCCCGTCCCGAAGGGCCGGCCTGCGTAGCGATGGCACACCGTTAGGTGGCCCATTCTATCAGTTGACGATGAGCATATCAACTCAAAAACTACTCAACCACCCGCTCAACCACCACCTTCGTGAGTACCCTGGCATTCTTAGCATTTTTAACCAGCGTCCAATCCCCGTCACCGACTTTGCCCAATAATTGGTCTTCGGAACGGAATGGGATCATCCCAATACTGAAGTCCAGCTTATTAGGGTCCTCGCTGTATTGATGGAGCCACTCGAAGACTACGTAAAAGCCTTGGTCAGAGATGGGTACTTGGTAGTCACGCAGGTCGACTTTATTCTTGCCTTTCTTGAGCTTGACCACCACATCCTGAGTATTCAGTAATTGGCCCGGACAGTTACAGTCCTCGTCTACTGCCTGAAATTTGAGTCTAATGGGCGTCTCCAGTCTGGATACACGCCCTACGGTGAATTCTAGTTTTGCCAAGGTCCCCACTACCCCATCCTTATTCTCGATTCGTGACGCCAGCTCGTAGTTGGTCTGGATGTCTTTCTGGTAGTAGAAATAGGGCTTCTTAATCTTGTATTTAAATTCGTAATCTTCAAAGCCCACCTGCTCGTTGGCAACGACCTCCACCATACCGAGGCTGAACGATTGCGGGCTCAAGGCATAATTCTGACCCGCTAAGTACGCAGACAAAGGCACCCCCGCAGTTTGGTATCCGACAAAGGAGATCAGTAAGGAGTCCGTACCGGCAAAGTCATCCGCACATTTGAATCTGAACCGACCGTCCCCGTCAGTGTGGGTACCACAGGTGGAGGATTTTACGTAGACGGTGGCGTAGGCCAACGGCTCCCCTGATTCGTCAGTTACGGTTCCGGCGAATTCCGTCTGCGCGGCGAGGGTGTTGAGGCAAAGGGCTACGATAAACAGCAAGTAGGTGGCTGATCGGTGGTGTTTATTATGCATTGCAAGGGTTTGTTTCGTTATCGGTGTTCAAGGAAAATCTACTGAATGATAGTGATTATTTGGGAGATGGGATTGGAGGCGCGAACTCCAGTTGGTCTTTCGCGTAGGCTTGAACTCACCAACGCAAACTTTCGCAGGAGCTGGTGAGGTTGGGGAGGCCTGCCGCGCTGCGTTACACCCCGTCCCGGAGGGCCGGCTTGGGTAGCGATGGCACACCGTTAGGTGGCCCATTCTACAATGGTTGAGACCAGCTTAAGTCTCCTACGAAACTTATTTCGCAGGAGAAGTAGAGTATAGGAGAAGAAGAGGCCTGCGGCGCTCCGCAACACCCCGTCCCGAAGGGCCGGCCTGCGTAGCGATGGCACACCGTTAGGTGGCCCATTCTACTATGCGAGAAAGGGAGACCGACAGCACACCCTTAAACAAACGAAGATTCAACGTCACGTCGTCCGGACCAGAGGTCCGAAACCGGGGCTCCCCAACCCGACCAGAGGTCGGGTCTCCAAAACTACCCAACTGGGTAGGAACCCGCTCACCGTCGCTATCGAAATTTGTCCTTTCAACAGCTTCAACCACTTCACATGCGGTACTTCTACTTCAGCTTCCTCCTTTTGCTCTGCACCCGCGTCAGCGCCCAGTGCCCACCGGATTTTACTATCGTACTGGAAAATCAGGATGCCGTGGATCTGCACGTTGCGCTCTACCCGAACTGTACGGAGTTAGGTAACCTCACGCTCGGCGGCGCCGCGAATGACATCACTGATATCAGCGGATTCAGCGCCCTGGAGGAGATAGATTTTACGCTAAGGATCGAAGGCACCTTACTGACGGACCTCAGCGGGTTGGAAGGAATTAATTCACTCCGTACCCTACAAATTGAGGACAATTCCGCACTGACGAACCTGAATCAATTCGGGGATGACCAGACGATTATTTTTAATACACTGATTATTCAGGATAATTCGGTGTTGACGGACTGCGCGGTCACCGCGGTCTGCAATCAACTGAGTAGCAACGGATCGACGACCATCAGCAATAACACGGGCGATTGCGCGAGTACGCAACTGGTGCAGGATGCCTGTCTGGATGATTGCCCGGCGCAAACCCAATTTTTATTGGACCTCTACGCGGCGTTGGACGGGCCAAACTGGAGTAACCAGACCGGCTGGGGCAACCCCACCTGCGACCCGTGCGGTTGGGCGGGTCTTGATTGTGACGGGGATGGCAACGTCACCGAAATTTTCCTCGAAGGCAGAACCATCGGTGGTGTTTTGCCAGCTACTGGTTGGACGGCGTTGCCCGAGCTGCAACTCTTCCGGCTGTCCGTTACGAATACGGAAGGGGCGGTGCCGGACGAAATTTATGAATTACCGAAATTGCGGGAGATCAACCTGGCCTTTACCCGGTTAACGAGTTTGCCCGACCTCCCCCTGCCCGATTCCCTGCGCGTCCTCCGATTAAATGAAACGCGTGACCTGATCGGCGGATTTCCCGACCCGGCGGAAGCGGATAGTCTGGAAAGCTACACCGTCAGGAATAGTGGACTTACGGGGGAACTACCCTCAAGCCTCGCCACCCGGACTAAGTTGAGCCTGTTTGCACATACGCCTGCTTTATTTGGCGCCGGAGCGAGTGGCACGATGTTTGACCTATCTGGGCTCCCCAACATAGAATCGGTAACGATTAGCGCACCGAACATCACCGCCTGGGACAACTATCCCGCCACGCTCAGTAATCTTCCCAATCTAAAGTCAATATCAATTAACATTGGAATGACTACGCCAGGAATTCCGGCAGAACTTACTGGCTTACCCGAATTAATTACCTTCCAATACCGAAGCAACCAGGATGGATCACCGCCATTTCTAGCGGATGCCACGAAATTGAGACGTTACCTCATGGACCGTCACAACGGAACGCTCACCCTACCCGATACGCTGAAGATTTACGGTGGTACTGGTTTGGAAGAATTGGATATGTCCAGAGCAGGCATATCGGGTTGCTTCCCGGTATTCCCGCCTTCACTGGATAATCTCGAAGAGGTTTATTTTAATGATAATAATATCCGCGACACCCTGGGCGAACAATTCAATTTGAGCGAGCTGGACGAAGTAGATATTTCCAATAACCGCTTTACCGGCTTCCTGCCCGAATACGTCGGTAACCTCAACGTATTCTTTTCGAACTCGATCAGGTTTAACGACAATGAATTTGTCGGTTGCTACCCCGATTCTTACACCAATTTGGCGAGCGGATCACGGCGCCTGGCTGACTTTAGCGGCAACCCGGCCCTGAGAGATTTTAATAGCTTCATCAGCAACCCGAATAACGCGTGTAAATGTACTAACCCGGATTACGAAACGCTGCTCCGGATATATTACTCGACTGGTTTTAAAGACTGGACGACGGCCACGGGTTTCAGCTCCGCGGGCACGGTTGTGACCTGCAATTTTGATAATTGGCACGGCGTAACTACGGACGGCAACGGACTGGTCACCGGGCTTGATCTATCCAACAATAACTTGAGTGGGGAATTGCCCGTGGCCGTTGCTGAATTCACCCAACTGACCACGCTCGACCTGAGCGGTAACGCGCTAATGGGCTGTTATCCAGTCGGCTACGCGGACCTCTGCGCCATTAATCCTGATTTTAGCAATAACTCCGGGCTGCCAGAGGGCGGATCAACCACCTTTTTCGCGGACCGCTTTTGCCCCGACGCCTCGGATCGTTGCGGGGGTGACTGCCCAACGGGAGATATACTATTCAGCTCCGACGCGGAAATTCAGGACTTTCTGGACTTCTGGCCCAACTGCACTGAGATCGAGGGCAACCTGACGGTCAGCGGTGTGGACGTTGCGACGGGTGCCGGCCTCGATCGCTTCACCGACTTGCCACTGGACCTGACCATCAGTGGCACCACCCTCAGTAATCTCTCCAGCATCGGCGATCTGCAAACGCTCGGGGGTACGCTACTGATCTCCGGCAACGAGCAATTGACCGACGTCGGTTTTACCCAAATTTCTGCGGTAGCGGGAAGTGTGGTATTCGTCGATAACGAGCAATTAAATTCATTACAAATGCCGGTGCTCGACTCCGTGGGTGGCGACTTGATTTTACGCGACTTACCCTTACTCGTGAGCGATTATAATTTCGACAACCTGTTCACCATTGAGGGTGACCTAACGATCGACAACCTGGGCGTGACGCGTCTGGCGGGATTCCAAAACCTCTCCACCCTTGGTGGTCAACTCGGAATAAACGATAATGACGAACTGACGGAATTAGCCCTGTTTACGTCCACTACGGCAAGAGGTTCGGCGGCCGTTGGCCCCACGAGCGTGGGAGAACTCAGGGTCTTCGGCAACGCGATTCTACCGAGCCTGGAAGGTATCGGCACCTTCGACATCACCGGCGACGTATTAATCGGTATTAATGCCGCCCTGGAAAATTGCGCCGCGGAACCGGTGTGTAACCGTCTCGGCGTAAGTACGAACGACGTGACGATCGTCAGTAACGCCGCCGGGTGTAACGATGTGCCCGAGGTAGAATCCGCCTGTATGGCGCTGCCCGTTTCCTGGGTGGCCTTTACGGCCCGGGCGGCATCGAAATCCGTAAGCCTAAAGTGGATCACCGAAGATGAGTTCGACAACCTGGGTTTCCACATCGAGCGCCGCGACGACCAGAGCAATTGGACGGATATCGGCTTCGTACCCAGCGAAGGCGACCCAGCCCGCGCCGAATACGCATTTACGGATGCAGCCCCACTGGTCGGCACCGCCTACTACCGCCTCCGGCAAATCGATGCGGACGGTAGTTTCTCCCACAGCCCCGTGGAAACGGTCCGGCTGGCGGCGGCGACGCGCCTCTTCCCCAACCCTACGTATGGTCGGGTCACCGTAGCCGCCGAAGCCCCACAGACCCTCGTTTTGCTGGACGGCCTCGGCAGAGAAATGGCCCGCTACGTTCACCCCGGCGGCGGCGCCCAAGCGTTTGATTTGGCGGTGCCGGCGGGGGTTTATACGCTATCGTTTATGGGTAGCGGGGTGGTTGAGCGGGTGGTGGTTCGGTAGGGATAGGTGTAACAAAACGCTATTCCTGATTTGGGCGCTGCCGCGGGTGCGAGGGAATAGGAGGCGCGACCTCCGGTCGGGCTATTGCCTGGGATTGGCTTCAACGACATAAAATTTCGCAGGAGGAGGTGAGGTTGGGGAGGCCTGCGGCGCTGCGGCACATTCCGCCCCGGAGGGCCGGCTTGGGTTAGCGATGGCACACCGTCAGGTGGCCCATTCTACAGTGGTTGAGGCTCGCTGAAATTTCTACGAGACATATTTCGCAAGAGAGGTAGAGAATAGGAGAAGATGAGGCCTGCGGCGCTAAACACAACCCGCCCCGAAGGGCCGGCTTGCGTAGCGATGGCACACCGCGGCAGGTAGCCTATTCTACTACGGGTGGCGGGAGGCTGCGGTCCTAACATTCAACCCTTTAACCATCGGACAACTCAATCAAGTTATCGAGCTACCATAGGCGCGAGATTTGTACCTATACTAAATGCAACCCTCCCCCCCCCCCCACCCCACTACAACCGCCTGGCCACTCTTTGCGTAGTAAATGGCTTTACCATGCCCTCCGCTCTACCCGAAGGACAACTCCTCCGGACGCTGGTCGCCTCCAAGCCTGGTGGTAACATCCTGGAGTTAGGGACCGGTATGGGCCTATCCCTTGCCTGGATGGTCGACGGCCTACGTGGTGGCGCGTCCATCCTCAGCCTGGATAACGATACTCAGCTGGTGGACATCGTCTCCGCTGAGATACAAAACCCAGACGTCACCATTTTGACCGTTGATGGGGATGCGTGGATCCAACAGTACGACGGCCCCAAATTCGACCTCATCTTTGCCGACACCTGGCCGGGTAAATACCGGTTTTTGGAGGAAACCATCGACCTCCTGGCACCCGGCGGACTCTACGTTGCCGACGATATGAACGAACAAGCTAACTGGCCCGAGGGGCACGCGGAAAAGGCGGCAAAGTTGATTGAAACTTTAATTGATCACCCTAAGCTGGATTGTACCTACCTCGATTGGTCTACTGGGGTGATTTTGGGTACGCGGCTTTGAGGCAGTGGGTAAAATCTATCTGTAGTAAACTGTAGGGAGGGTATTTCGCAGGAGTTGGCGAGGTTGGGGAGGCCTGCGGCGCTAACCACAAACCGCCCCGAAGGGCCGGCTTGCGTAGCGATGGCACACCGTCAGGTGGCCCATTCTACTACAGTCAGGTGGCCCATAGCCCCCTAAAACAAAAGACCCAACCTCATGTCATCCGGACCAGAGGTCCGAAACCGGGGCCTATCAACCCGACCAGAGGTCGGGTCTCCAATATAACTGCGGCTAAAACCCCAAACGCCCCCACTCTAAAATCTAAAATCTAACGTCTAAAGTCCCTCACCTCCCCAACCCGACCAGAGGTCGGGTCTCCAATATTCCGATCACCCCCCAAGCCACCCCCGAAATCCCTTCACCCGCTGCCGACTCACCAAATTCTCCCCCTCCCCCGCAGGGCTCAGCCGCAGGCTCAACCTATGATTAAAGTAAGGCGCCGCCTGCTCCACGCTATCGATGTGGATGATCTGGCTGCGGTTAATGCGGTACCACTTGGCGGGGTCCAGTTCTTCGGCGAGGCGGTCGAGGGCATCGGTTAGTAGGTAGCGGGTGCCGGCCGTGCTGAGGGCGAAGGTGGAGCCATCCTTGGAGTACAGTTGCCGGAGATCCTCCACCCGGACGGGCACCCAATTCGGGCCCTTCTGCACGAGGAAGCGTTCGCGGTAGACGGGTTCTTTGTTTTGGACGAGTCTGGCCAATTGCTGCCAATCCGGGGCGGCGAGTTGGGCCTGGCGGGATTCCAGGGCGGAGAGGCTCCGTTCCAACTCCGTTTCGCTGATGGGTTTGAGGAGGTAATCGATACTATTGACTCGGAAGGCACGGAGGGCGTACTGGTCGTAGGCCGTCGTGAAGATGATGTTGCCGGCGTACTCCCCCGTTTCCCAGATGGAGAAGGCGAGGCCGTCCGCCAAGTGGATGTCGCTGAAGATGACGTCCGGATGTGGGAGGGTGGCCAGGGCGTGACGGGTGGCCTCAATCGTATCGGCCGTATGGGTGATGGCCCAGCCGGGGCGGGCGGCGGCGATCAGTTTCTGGAGGCGGCGGAGCGCGGGGGGCTCGTCCTCAATCAGCCAGCAGGTCATGCGGAAAAGGTTTTGAGGTTGTTGGGGGCGTCCCGCTCCAATTCCACGGTGGTGAGGAGAGGGATCTCAACGCTGTAGTTGCCGCCCTCCGTTGCGATGTTGATTGGCCGGTTGGTGATGGCGGCGTAGCGTTGGCGGAGGTTCTCCTGCCCCCAGCCGGTACTGTTCAGCAGTCCGTCGGCCCGTTTGTTGATGCGGTTCGTCACCCGTAGGTATTCGGGGCGGATCGTGATGCGGATCGTCAGGGGAGAAGCGGTGGATACGGTGTTGTGCTTAACGGCGTTCTCCACCAACAATTGGGCGGCCAGCGGTACGATCCGCTGCTTTCCTAATTTCGTGGGTAACCCATCCGCTTGGCTCCCTTGTCCATCCCCCGGCACCTGCGGCAGCGCCCTGTTTATCTCGCTCTGGATCGGTGGTGATGTCAGTACGTCCCACTCTACACGGAGTTTGTCTTCGAAGCGGACCTGCAGGAGGAAAATGTAGTCGCGCAGGGCCTCGAGCTCTTCGGAGAGGGGGATGGTTTCGTGGCGGCGGTAATCCAAAATGCGGCGGTAAACGGAGGAGAGGCGCTGGGTAAAACGGGTGGCTTTCTCGCTGTCTTCGGGGATGATGTTGACGAGCGTGTTGAGGGAATTGAAGAGGAAATGGGGGTTCATTTGCTGCTTCAGGACGCTGAGTTGGGCTTGCATATTCTCACGCGCCAGCCGCTCGCGCTCCAGCAAACTCTGGCGGTAGCGGACGAAGAAGTAGGCGCTTTCGTAGATGGACCCGACGAATAATACAATGATGTAACAGACCAAAACCTTGAAGAACAAGGGCTTTTCGACGGGCTGCCCCTTGAGTTCCATGGCATCCGTAACGAAGTCGACGTTGATGGAAATGACGATGACGATGGCCAGTAGTACGCCCATGATTGCGGCCAGGCGTTTGGCGATGTCGCTATCCCGGGGCAGCCGGCGCCGAAAATAGTAGAACACGTAGCGGCTGATGAACCAGTAGAGTACCGTGAGCGTGACCGAAATGCCGTAGCAAACGAGCATTTCGCCACCGCTTAGGGCTTCATCCCAACCGTCGAACAACAGGTTCGAGATCGCCGCGATGGGGAGGATGCCAAGTGCCATCGCGTACCGATCGTCGAAGCCAAAGTAGCGGAGGCGGTCTTCCGGAGAGATGAAGAAATTCATGGTGCTTAGAATTGGACGCGGTACTGAATATCGGGGAAGAAACCGGACTGCAGCACGGTATTGACCTCGCCCGTAACGGCGTTGAATCTACGCTGAAAAACGTTGTCGTTATCCGTAAGATTCTGGAAATCGATGAAAAAACTCTGGCTGAACTTCTTGCCATCAGAGTTAAGCAAGACGCCCAGTTTCAGGTCTGCCCGAAAGTAATTCCCGTAGCGTTCGGTGAAGGGCACCGAGTCGTCGCGGATGTCAACCCCCGCCATCCGGCTGGCTTCCAGATCGACCGGCGTGTACGGCCGGCCACCACTCGTCGTCACCTTGGCGTTGACGGTGAATCGGTGCTGTTTGGCCTTGCCGAAGGCCCACTCCCGACCCGCCAGGGCATTCAGGACGTAATCGTTGGCGAAGGCACCCGCACGATCGATGCCGTCGCTGCCGGCGTACTCGCTTTCGAAAAGGGAGCCGGTGAAGAGCAGGTACCAATTGTTGGCGAAGTAGTGCTCGAGCGTCAGTTCCACCCCGTAGTTGGCGCCCGTGCCGTCGTTGACGAGGTTGCCCCGCTCGGGAAAGACGAAGTCGGCGCCGGCGTTAAGGATGGAGAAGCTGCTGGGGAAAGCATCCACCGGCACGTCGAACAGGCTCTGGTAGTAGACCTCACCCTTTAAGCGCCAGTTGGGCGCGAAGGCGTAGTCGGCCCCGGCGACGAAGTGGTCGGCCTTGAGGAAACCGAGGTCCTGGTTGGCATCAGCGTTGCCCGTGGTGGGGTCGCGGAAGAAGTAAACGGGTAGGGCCGGCGTCTGGCTGTGGCGACCGTAAGCGGCCGTCAGCCCCAGTTTGCTGGTGGCCTGGTAGCGAAGGCCGAGGCGGGGCTCCAGTGCGGTGGCCTCGGCGAGGGAGAAGTACTGGCCGTGGAGACCGGCGTTGACCGTCAGCCGCTCCCCCACCCGGTAGCGGGCCTGGCCGAAGAGTTGGTAGAGGCCGAAGTTGCCGTCAAAATCGCGGATGGCGATCAGGTCGCGTTGGCCGTCACCGTCGAGGTCGGGGGAGCCGTTGCGGTCCTGGAACTGGGTATTGAGGTGGCTGGATTCCGCCTGGAGCCCGGCCCGCACCGTCAGCCGTTTGTTGATCTTGGAATTGAGGTAGGACTTGAGGCTGTAGCGGGTCGTCCGGTCGTCCACGTCGGTGAGCAACAGGCCGTCACCGCCCTCTTCGTTGAGGTCGTATTCCACGTAAGTGTTGCCCTGGACGTTGGAGGAAAGGATCGTCCGCAGATAGGTATTGTCCCCCGTGATGAGGTTGTGGCGGACGCCCAGCACCCCAAAAAGGCTCTCCACGTAGGAGTTACGCGTTGCGTCGGCGAAGAGGTCGTTCTCGTCAATCTCGTTGCCGAGGAAGTCGATGTTGCTCGTTCCACCGATCCCGAAGATGGAGAACTTCCCGGCCTTGCCGTTGCCAAAATCGACGTTGAAGGTCAGGTCTCGGTAGTCCGGCGTAGCGGCCGTCCCGACGGGGATGCCCAGTTCGGTAGCCAGCCCGACGAAGCTGTTGCGGAAGCTCGCCACGAAGCTGCCCTTCTTGTTATTTAGCGGCCCTTCGGCCATGGCTTCGAGGCCGGAAAAGGTACCGAGTTGGGCCATGAATTCGTAGCGGTCGCGGTTGCCCCGCCGTAGGGACAGGTCAAAGACGCCTCCGATGGCGTTCCCGTACTCGGCGGCGAAGGCGGAGGTGGCGAATTCGGAATTGGCCAGGAGGTTGGGGTTGAGCGCGGAGACCGGTCCACCCGTCGTCCCCAGCGTAGAGAAGTGGTTGGGGTTGGGGATCGGGATGCCTTCGAGTTGCCACAGCAGGCCCATGGGGGAGTTGCCGCGGATGACGATATCGTTCCGGCTATCGTCGGAGGTCGCCACGCCGGCCAGGTTGGAGGCCATCCGCGATACGTCGGCCCGCCCCCCGGCGAAGCGGTTGACGCTCTCGGCGGTAAAGGTCTGGCTGGAAACGGTGGCCATTTCGTTGAGGGATTCACCGTTGCGCGTCCCCGCCGTCACCGTCACGGTTTCCAGCTCGGAGACGCTCTCGGCGAGCCCGAGGTTCAGGATGACGTCCTTGCCCGCCGTCACCAGGATGTTGGGTACGCCCTGGGTTTCGTAGCCAAGGTAGCTGAGGCGCAGCGCGTGCCGCCCGGGTGGTACGTCGCCGATGGAGAAGTAGCCGTCCAGATCGGTCGTCACCCCCCGATTGGGTTCGAGGGAGGTCAGTTCCACCGTAGCGCCAATGAGTGGCATTTCGGACTGGGCGTCGAGTACCTGCCCTTTAATGGTCTGAGCGGCGAGCCCGTGGCCGAGGGCGATGGAAAAGAAAAGGATCAGGATAATGATGGCGGTGCTGGTGCGGTCCGCCTGGGAAAAAGGTGAGTGTAAATTCTTCATGGTGTTGTTTTGATTTGCCACGAAGTACGGTGGGCGGCTGAGGTGGTGGAATTGGTTTTTGGGTGAATCGTCGTATTGGTGGGGTGAATGGTTATGGGGATTTGGTTTCACTTACCTCTTGTGGGTGCCTCCGGCGGTTGCGCAGGAGAGGTAGAGAATTAGAGAACCAGAGAAATTTAAAACGACCATTTTCTCCCGGAGGGAGAAGCCAGTTAGCCTAGGGTCAAGGAGGCCGCAGGCTGAACGACCCTAGGTATTCGTTAATTCCGGGGTGGTAATGATGCCTCCGGCGGTTTCACAGGAGAGGTAGAGAATTAGAGAACCAGAGAAATTTAAAACGGCCATTTTCTCCCGGAGGGAGAAGCCAGTTAGCCTAGGGTCAAGGAGGCCGCAGGCTGAACGACCCTAGGTTTTCGTTACGATTTCCGGGATTTCGTTACAACCTCCAGATTCCAACGCCTAACCCCGGAGGGGTTCACCTCGTAGCCCGGGGTTAACGGCGTAGCCGTCTCGCCCCGGGTTTTCGATCGTTGGGTGTACGTATTTACCAAATTCAAAATCACCCCACCCCAAACCGAAAATCCGTCCTATAAGGGAACACATCCATGATCTCCCCCGCCAGCAGACGGGATTTAATGTCGTTCCAGAAATCGGCGTCAAAGATCTCGCCGTGGCGGCCCCGGAGGTAGGTCAGGTTGGGGCCGGAGCGCATGAGGAAACCGGGAAACTCTTCGGGGAAAATATCCTTCGGCCCCACGTAGTACCAGGGGTGGCTGGCCATTTCTTCTTCGTACGTCCGCGCTTCGGGGATGTGGCGGAAGTTGCAGTCCGTCACCAATTCGATCTCATCGTAGTCGTAGAAAACAACGCGGTTCACGCGCGTAACGCCGAAGTTCTTCAGCAGCAGGTCGCCGGGGAAGATGTTGGCGCAGGCAAGTTGTTTGATGGCGCGGCCGTAGTCGCGCAGGGCCTTTTTGGCCATTTTTTCGTCCGCCGTTTCCAGGTAGATGTTCAGTGGCGTCATCTTCTTCTCCACGTAGACGTGGCTGATCAGGACGGCATCCCCATCAATTTTCACCTTACTCGGGGCGGTGCTTTGGAGTTCGGCGAGGCACTCCATTTCGAAGCGCTCCAACGGCAAACTGAGTTGCTGGAAGAGGTAGCTATCGGCCATCCGCCCCACCCGGTCGTGGCGTTTTACGAGGTCGTATTTTTCCTTCACCGTCGCCTCCGTTACCTGCTTGGGGGGCGCAAATTTGTCGCGGATGATCTTGAATACCATATTCATCCGGGGCATCGTAAATACGTACATGACCATTCCGGCGATGCCGGGTGCCGTCCCAAAGTTCTCCGCTGGCCCCATCCCATTTGTTGGCACCTGCGGCAGCGCCCTTTGTTCCTGAACTGGCGCTGTTCCCGATTCAATGCGAGACGAATTGGGCGCTGTCGCGGGTGCGATGGAAGTGGGTTTGGCCGTGCGCCGAAAGTGGCGGCGGAGCTCCCGGTAAAAGACCGTCTTGCCGTGCTTTTCGAAGCCGATGGCGTTGTAGAGCTCGCTGATCGCCTTGGTCGGCATGAAGGTTTGCAGGAAATCCACCATGTCGCTGGGGACCGTGATGTCCGCCAGAAAGTAGGAGCGGTGATAGGAAAAAATGGAGGTGACCTGGTCCGCCTCGAGCAGCAGTGCGTCCACGAAAATTCCCCGCTCCGCCGTGTGCAGTAAGGGTAAAATGAAGGGGTATAGCCGCCCCTCCCGCCGGTACCGCCCGACGATGTAGGCGGATTTATTGCGGTAAAAAACGGAGCTGAGGATCTCCAATGTATCGTACGGCGTGAGGTGGCCAAAGTCCGCCGCCAACTCCGCCCAGCGCTCGGCTACCCGACGGGCGTCGCGCTCCTTATCCTCCCAGGGTGCATTGAACTGCGTGGTTTCCAGTACCTGCGTGACGACCTCGAGCGCCGTGTGGTCCCCCAACTTGAACTCGCGGCTGATGCGGGACATCCCCTTAAACTCCCGGTAATCACTCGTCCGGGAAACAAACATCAACGCCGGGTCCGCCCCCACCGAATGGAAGTGGCGGTAGACGCTGTTATAAAAGGTCTCCGCAATATTGCGGGTGTTGAAGTGGGCAATGTCCTCCCCGTAAGCTTCCTTGACGAGCGCCCAAAAATCGGGTGCCGCCCAGGTATCCCCGAGCAGGTCGGAGATCTTCCGCGTCGTCTCGCCAACGATGTCGCGGTAGAGGTTGATCCGCGTCCGCGCGTCCGCCTGAATACCGTGCCAATCCCGTTCCTCAAAACGAATGCGCGCGCCCTTCGTGATGATCTTGAACCGGTAGTAGTAATCGAGGTAACCCATCAGGAATTGGTGGGAGACTTCGTAGTGGCGGAGGTGCATTATTAGTCTGTAGTCTGTAGTCTGTAGTCTTTAGTCTGTAGTCTTTAGTCTTTAGTCTGTAGTCTGTAGTCGACCGTCTGCAGACTACAGACTATAGACTATAGACTATTTACTAATGTGTACATCCATTTGCGGATAAGGAATCCCAATGTTCGCTGCATCGAACGACTTCTTGATCTGCTCCGTGATGTGGAAATAGGCGGGCCAGTAGTTGTCATTGGTCGTCCAGACGCGGACGGCGAAATCTACGCTGGAATCGTTGAGGGTTTTGACGAAGATGTCGGCGGGGCGGGTTTGGTCCACCATCTCCGCGCCGGCGATGACTTGCTTGATGACGGAGCGGGCCTGATCAATATCGTCGTCGTAGCCGATGCCGAAGGTCATGTCCACGCGGCGGATGCCCTGGGCGGTCATGTTCTGGATGGCGTTGCCCATCACGTTACCGTTGGGGATGATGACGAGCCGGTTATCCAAGGTCGTGAGAATCGTGTTAAACACTTGAATTTCCTTTACGGTACCGGTGTAGCCGTCCGCCGTCACGAAATCACCCACCCGGAAGGGGCGGAAGGTGAGCAGGAGGATACCGCTCGCGAAGTGCCCCAGGTTCCCCTGCAAAGCCAGGCCAACCGCCAGCGAAAGCGCGGAGAGGATAGCGATGAAGGACGTCGTTTCCACCCCGAACATCCCCGCCACGGAGAGGATGAGTAGGATCTTCATGCCAATCCCCAAAAAGCTGGTGATGAAGCCGGAAACGCTGTAGTCAAAATTCTTGGTGACGAGGATCGATTTCAACTTATCGATGGCCCAGTTGATCAACTTAAAACCAATAATGAGGATCGCCAGGCCGGCGAATACCTTGAAGCCGATTTCGAGAAATACGGGCTCGTAATCGTCCCACATTTTTTGTAAGTCCATGGTGTTTTTCTTTTGCTTACGAAGGTATTAAAGTTGGCAACAAAAGACTTACGGTTTGGGAATTTAGCTTCGGAGGTGATTTTTTGGTGCTTTAGCTTCGGTGCTACTTCGTAGCGGTGCTCTTTTTCGCAAAGAAGAATAAGGCGGAAGAGAGGATTAAGAGGAGAAGAATAGTGGCCTGCCCTTGCCCGTGTTTGTGTGTTTCACACGCTGAGCCCGCCACAAGCAGTATAAATCTCTGTGTGTCTAAAGCAACATTTTAACTACTTTTTGTTTTACCTTTGCCAGGCTCATTCAAACAAAACCCGTGTACTACAAGCCGAAGCAGGCCCCGAAAGTCGTTTATACCCGCGAGCAAGCCCTGGAGGCGTTGCAGCACTACTGCGCGTATCAGGATCGCTGCCACCAGGAGGCCCGGCAAAAGCTTCGCGAACTCCGCTGTTTCGGCCACGAAGCCGAGGAGGTGATCTGTGACCTGATCGCAGAAAAGTACCTCGACGACGAACGCTTCGCCCGCTCTTTCGCCCGCGGCAAATTCAAGATCAAACGCTGGGGCCGCATGAAAATCACCCGCGAGCTCAAGCAACGCGACATCTCCGCCTACTGCATTAAAAAAGGACTCTCGGAGATCGAAGAAGAAGACTACCTCAAAACCCTCGAAGACGAACTACTACGCCGCGACCGCGCCGAAAAACCCGGCCTCCACCCCTACCTCAAACGCCGGAAATTGGCGGATTATATGTTCCAGCGGGGGTATGAGAGTTACTTGACTTGGGAGTGTATTAATCGGTTGGAGCTTTAGTAGCGTAGTCGGGTAGTCGGGTAGTGCACTACGCTACTACCCGACTACCCGACTACGATACTAAAGACTGCAGACTACAGACTAAAAAACTCCACCTCTCTAACTCCCCCACTCTTCAAATACCCCCGGTACATCCCCGGCGTATTAAAGGGCATGGCCACGTTACCGTTCTTATCCAGCGCGATCAGGCCACCGGTGCCCCCTTTTTCTACCAGCGTTTTGTGGATCACTGCGTTGGCGGCTTCTTCGACCGTCGCGCCGCCGTAGGCCATGCGCGCGTGTACGTCGTAGGCCACGGCGTAGCGGATGAAGTACTCGCCCCAGCCGGTGCAACTCACGCCGCAGGTGGCGTTGTCCGCGTAAGTGCCGGCGCCGATGATGGGGCTGTCGCCGAGTCGGTTGAAGCGTTTGTTGGTCATTCCTCCGGTGGAGGTGCCGGCGGCAAGATTCCCAGATTTATCGAGGGCGACGCAGCCGACGGTGCCGTGTTTCTTGTCCACGTCGATTGGCTTGTCTTCGTTTTCTTGTTCGGTCTTCTCCCCTTCGAGGGCGCGCTGCAAGCTCTGGTAGCGGCCTTCGGTGTAGAAGTACTTGGGGTCCACGCTTTCCAGGCCGGCGGCGATGGCGAAGTCGTTCGCGCCCTTCCCGGAGAGCAGTACGTGTTCCGATTTTTCCAGCACGGCCCGGGCGGCGGAGATGGGGTGTTTGATGGTCGTCACGCCCCCGACGGCGCCGGCGTTCTGGTCGTGGCCGGTCATAAAACTGGCGTCCATTTCGTTGATTCCGGCGTTGGTAAATACAGCGCCTTTTCCGGCGTTGAAGTACTCGCTGTCTTCCATGATCCAGATCGTGGCTTCCACGGCGTCGGCTGCGGTCCCTCCGGCGGCGAGGATCTTTTCGCCGGCGTCCATCGCCGCATTCATCGCTGCTTTGATGGCTTTTTCTTTCTCCGGCGTCATGTTTTCTGGCAAGATTGTGCCGGCTCCGCCGTGGATGACGAGGGCGTATTCGGGGCGGTCTGCGTCCGTAGTAGCAGTCATTTCAGCTGACGTGGTTGGGGCGCTGTCGCAGGTGCAAAGGAGGAGGGCGAGCAGGGTGAGGATGGGGAGGGAGCGCATGTTGGGAGGATTTGGGGGAAGATAGGGAGCGTTTGGTTTAGGACGGCTGCGCCTTTAAAACGCTGCGCTTTAGAACGGCTTCGCCTTTGGGACGCTTCGCTTTGGTTGAATTCCAATTATGGAGAGGTGAAGTGGCCGATAAAATTGAACCAAACTTTCCGCCGGCCCATCCCGTAATAAAATGACTATGGCAGCATTTATCGATTACTACCAGACCCTGGGCGTTCCGAAAGACGCCGACCAGAAGGCCATCAAAAAAGCGTTCCGCAAACTGGCGCGGAAATACCACCCGGACCTCAACGAAGGCAACGCGGAGGCGGAGCAGAAATTCAAGGCCGTCAACGAAGCCAATGCGGTACTCTCCGACCCGGAAAAGCGGAAGAAGTACGATAAGTACGGCAAGGATTAGGAACACGCCGAGCAATTCGAAAAAGCTGGCTACGGTGGTGGCGCCGGCGGCGGCAACCCCTTTGGTAGCGGAAATCCCTTTGGCGGCGGTGGCCAACGCTACACCTATTCCACCGGCGGTGGTGGCGACGAAGACTTCTCCGAATTCTTCAGCCAAATGTTTGGCGGTGGCGGTGGAGCGGGCTTTGGCGGTGGCCGTCGCCGCACCTCTTTCAAGGGGCAGGACCTTGAGGCGACCCTCCGCGTCCGTATGGAGGATATCCTCAAGAGTGAAAAGCAAGTCCTGACGGTTAACGGCAAGCAACTACGGATCACTATTCCCGCCGGGGTCGAGGACGGGCAGCGTATCCGCCTTCGCGGCCAGGGTGGCCCTGGCCCGGAAGGCGGCACGGCCGGCGATCTCTACATCACCTTCGAAGTCATTACTCCTCCGGAGTACCGACGTGAAGGAGCGGACCTGTACAAGACCGTCGCCGTCCCCGTAGCAACGATGGTCCTTGGCGGCAAGTTGGAGGTGACTACCCCCACGGGTAAAGTGATGATCCCAGTTGCCGAATTGACGCAAAACGGAAAGCGGGTCCGCCTCAAAGGCAAGGGCCTCCCCGTCTACAAAAAGGAGGCTTCCGGCGACCTCTACGTCGACCTCGAAGCCCAGCTCCCCACTAGCCTGACCGATGAGCAACGGAAGGCGTACCAACAACTCAATGACCTAAATTAATCGCCATGCAAGACGGTGTCAGCTACATCACGGTGCAGCAATTTTGCGCCTTCCACCAGTGCGAAGTCATCATCCTCAACGAATTTGTGGACCATGGCATTTTCGAACTCCAGACTCAGGGTGAGGCTCAGGTCATTCCCGAACCCCAACTACCCCGTATCGAGCGCGCGCTGCGTTTGTACCGAGATCTCGGAGTTAATGCGGCGGGGATTGATATTATTTTGGGCTTGTTGGATCGGTTGGAGGGGCGTGGTCCCCTGGTAGAAGATTTTTAGGAGGCGATTGCTAATGCGAAACGTTCTTAAGGCGAAGCAATCCTAACGGCGAAGCTTATATTTATCCAACCATGCGCCCCGCCCCACCCCCAAACCATACCCTCCCGCCGGATACCCACTGCCTCAATTGCCGGAGGGAACTCACCGGTAAGTTCTGCGCCAATTGCGGGCAACGCGCCACCACCAAGCGCTTCAGCCTGAAGACGCTTTGGGACGGGCAATTCATCGAGGATGTCCTTCAACTCAACCGGGGGCTCGGGCGCACCGTGGTCGATCTCTTCTACCGCCCGGGTTACCTGGCGCTGGACTACATCGGCGGCCACCGCAAGAAATACTTCAACTTCCTGGCGCTCTTGCTCCTCACTTTGGGGATAGACTTGCTGCTACGCTCCTACGCAACGGTTCCGCTCGACTTTATCCTGGCCAAACGTTTCGCCATCCAGATGCCCATCCCGGAAGAGTCGGAGGCCCTCGATGCGGTACTCCGGCGCAGTTATCGGGTGGTGATTTTCGCCATTTTGGCCTTCGTCACTTTTCTGCAATGGCTCATTTATTGGCGCAAGCCTTTCAATTTCTGGGAGCACTTCGTGGGCATTTGTTTCCTGTTTGCCATGCAGAACGTCTTCAGTATTTTGGGTGGCATCCTGCCTTTGTTCCCACTTTCCCGTGAGGTATTGGCCTTTAACTACCAAGCGAATTCAGCACTGATCACGGCGATGACCTTCGTTTACTTCTGGCAGTTCAGTACCCGGCTCTACCGCTCCTTCTTCGGCCGCTTGTGGCGCGTCTACCTACTGTGGATGTTCACCGTTACGCTTGCGGCGCTCATCCTGGCCGGCGTGGTCAACTTCGCCATTGGCATTTACGATCCGGCAGGTCTGAACTAATCAAAACCCCTCCCGAATTTCCCCCGATAGCACCACCCGCCGCAAAAATATCCGCTTATCGGTATTGGCGCGTTCCACCGCAATCCAATTTTCCATGGCCTGCGGGGAAAACTGACTAACGTGGCAACGGATGGAATTGTAATACGCCTCCGCGTCATCCTCCCCAAAAGTGATCCGCGTATCCAGGTACCGCTCGTCCGTGTAATTTAAATTCCAATCGCCGTAGCGTTCGGCCTGCTTCGGGGTATAGCTGAAGTAGTAGAGTTCGGGCAGAAACCCCAGTTTACCACTCAGCAGAAGTTCGGTAGTCACGTCACCGGTCAGCCGATGGTCGGGGTGCCCGCTGTCCCCCTCCGGCCCGAAGGTGATGACCACGTCCGGCCGCAGGGAATCCAACACGCGCTCGAGACTATTCTCCATCTTGATCAACTCAACGAAGTAGGCGTCCATACTCTCGTTATTCCCCAACATATCCTTCCCATCCAGCTGGATCACCGGTTCCAATCCCAACGCTTCGGCGGAGCAGATCAATTCCTCGTGCCGCACCGCCACCAAACTATCTCCGGCGGGAATTTTCGCGTGGTCGGTCACCCCGTACCGCCCGTCCGTGGTAGTGATCAGGTGCACTTTCGTCCCCATCGCCGCGTACTTGGCCAGTATGGGCGCCACGGTAGTTTCGTCGTCCGGGTGGGCAAAAACAGCCGCAATCACCTCCGGTCCCTCAGTCATCTCAACGGCCGGTTTATCCGCCTCCGAGCATCCACACACTCCAATTAACAACCATCCAATCAGGTATAAATACCGCTGCATACGCCAAGTCATTTACTCCGGAAGATAATAGGAATCTGGGCGCTGCCGCAGGTGCCAGGTAAATGGGCAAGCAAACAAGACCAACTCTCCGGAACGACCGTAGGTTTTCATAAATCCCCAGAGATGCCTCCGGCGGTTGCCAGGGAGAAAGAAGAGCAGGTAGAGGAACCGAGTACCCATCCCCAACCCCGGAGGGGTTCACCTAGTAGCCCGGGGTTAACGGCCCAGCCGTTTCGCCTCGGGATGGATGACCAAGTCTCCCGGAGGGAGACGCCAGTTAGCCTAGGGTCAAGGAGGCCGTAGGCCGAACGACCCTAGGTTTTCGTTAATCCCTCCCAACCCCGGAGGGGTTCACCTAGTAGCCCGGGGTTAACGGCCCAGCCGTCTCGCCCCAGGATATTGTTAAACCCCAAAGGCGAAGCCGTCCAAAAGGCGAAGCCGTTCTAAAGCGAAGCGTCCCAAAGGCGAAGCCGTCCCAAAGCGCAGCGTTCTAAAGCGAAGCGTTCCGAAGGCGAAGCCGTCCCAAAGCGAAGTGTCCCAAAGCGAAGCGTCCCAAAAAAAATACCCCACCCACAAAACTTTCCCTACCTAACACCGTTAGGCATACTACCTAACAACAACAGGTATGGACACCCCAGTACAATCAACCCAGCACAGGCTACCCTACATCATGATCATCGTAATCATGGTAGCCATTGCGATTGGTTACTACCTCAGTCGCCCGGCCACCCTACGCATCGACGGTAACCAATTGCGGGTACACACCGTCGAGAAAAACGCCTTCTACGAGTACATCAACCTCGACGGCCGCATCGAACCCGCCACCACTTACGTGATCGATAGCAAGATCGCCGGAAACGTCGAGCAAGTCTACGCCAGCTCTGGGCAAACCGTGCAGCGGGGAGACACCCTACTGCGCATCGGTAATGCCGACCTAGAGTTGGAGGTCATGCAACGCGAAAGCCAGTTAATCGAACAACTCAATGCCCAACGGCAAACGCGGCTACTCCTCAATCAGAACGACTTCAACCGCCGCGAACAGCTCGTCGAGGTCAACTATCAATTAGCACTCCAAACCAAACAGTACAACCGCGATCGTGGCCTCCTTGCCGACGGCCTCATCGCGATGGCTGACTACGAACCCAGCGCCAATCGCTACGCCTACTTTCAGCGACGACGGGAACTCCTCACTGCGTCCCTACGCGCCGACAGTACCGCTCGCGAACGCCAACTCCGCCAAATAAATTCCTTTGAAGACCGCATCCTGACCAACCTGATTGCCGTACGGGCCATCCTCGACCGCCTCTACCTGCGCGCCGCTGTGGACGGTCGCTTGAGCAACTTCGACGTCAACACGGGCCAAGCGATCACGAGCGGGCAACGATTAGGGGAGATATACGGTCTCGAAAACCCAAATCTCACCGCCGAAGTCGATGAATATTATCTGGATAAAATCACCGCGGGGCAACCAGGCGTCATTGCCGGGCGCAACGACAGTCTGAAAATCGAGGTCACCAAGATCTACCCCGACGTAAATGGCGGCCGTTTTCGTATCGACGCCCGGTTCACTAATGGGGCCGTATCGCCTGGCCAATTCGTGAAGGGGCAGACCCTTCGTTTCCGTCTCCTCTTCGGCGAGGAACGCGCCTCCGTCTTACTCGCCAGCGGCCCATTCTACGGTGATACCGGGGGGCACTGGGTGTATCGGCTGGCAAAGGATGGGGCGGACCGAATTCCCATCCGGCTCGGGCGCTCCAACCCCAATTACTATGAAGTCCTTGAAGGCCTTTCACCCGGCGATCGGGTAATCGTATCCACTTACGATGGCTTCGCGGAATACGACCACATCACCATCAACTAATACCAATGTCCAATCCCAAAAGCCACCCGGTAGCCGAGCTTCGTGGCATCTTCAAATACCACTACACCCGCGATCTGAAAACGGCCGCCCTCAATGGTATTGATCTCCGCATCGATGAGGGTGAATTCGTCGCCATCACGGGCCCTTCCGGCAGTGGTAAGTCAACTCTGCTGAATGTATTGGGCTTGATCGATGACGCATCAAAGGGCACTTATCTATTCCGTGGGCAGGATGTCACTAAGCTTTCCCGCAACGGGCGGGGCCGCCTGCGCAAGGAAGGTATGGGCTTCATTTTTCAGAGTTTTAACCTCATCGATTCCCTCACGGCTGCCGAAAACGTTGAGCTTCCGTTGATCTATCAAAAAGTCGCTCCGGCTGAACGTGAACGCCGTGTCAATGACGCCTTGGCTGAATTGGAGATCAACCACCGCGCCAACCACTATCCCAACCAACTTTCCGGTGGCCAGCAGCAACGCGTCGCCATTGCCCGGGCAATCGTCACCCGGCCAGACATCATTCTGGCCGACGAGCCCACGGGCAACCTCGACTCCGAAAACTCCCGTGTCGTCATGCAAAAATTGACTGCCTTTCACCGGGCGGGCGCCACCATCGTCATGGTCACCCACTCACCCGAGGATGCCGCCTACGCAAGCCGGACGGTCAAGCTATTTGATGGCATGGAACTGATAGCTGAGAAACAGCGCTGAGCAGCAACTGCCCAATCTCCTTATCAATCCTGACTACACCCTTTTAAAACACATACCATGGCCAATAAACAACTCGTCGCCGCCTCCACTAAACCACTCGTCCTCTCCATCCTCTCCCACGGGCGCAACTACGGCTACCGCATCATTAAAGAAATCGAGCGTCTCTCCGATGGCGAACTGCAGTGGACGGATGCCATGCTCTACCCAGTTATGAAACGAATGCAAAACGACGGCCTCATCACCGCCCAGTGGGTGGAGACCGAGAACGGCCGCAAACGCAAGTACTACGAGATCACGGAGGCCGGCAAGGAATGGCTTCAACAAGAGCGGTCCGCCTGGTTAAAAGTCAACCGTGCCCTCGCCCGCCTTTGGGCCGGTGGCCAGGATCTCGAACTAACCGTCGGATAAATCAATTTTCATGGACTTTAATTTAGAGCAGGCCCTACGGGAGTGGCGCCGCCAGATCGTGGCAACCCAAGCTCCGGAAGTGGAAGATTTAATGGAGCTTGAGTCGGGCCTATTGGACCGTTACGACGAAAACCTCATCAACGGTTTAACCCCCGCAGATGCTTTCGCTGCGGCCGCCGGTCGCGTCAGTCAATTTGATGCGGAGGCTACACCGCAACTGGTGCACGGCGGACCTAATTGGTCCTTATTCGGCAATTTCTTCAAGGTAGCCAGCCGTAACCTCCGTCGACGCTGGTGGTACAACCTGACGAACTATTTTGTCCTCACGGTCGGGATCATTACCGCTGTAGTTGCGGTACTTTATCTGAATTACGAGACCAGCTACGACACCCACCTGCCGGAGGGTGACCGCAAGTATCGAGTGGGAATGAATCTCCGGGCGCAAGGCTACAGCATGATCGGCTTTGCCAGCTATAACGGAACGGATGCCGCCGGGCAGCTACGGCAAGTAGATGGGCTCAGAAATATCGCTGGCGTGGATGCCGTTGCGCAATTCATAACATTTCCCGACGCACAGTTGGCTACGCTAGCAGACCGGAAGCTACCCCTCGAAAACCTACTTCAAACCAATACTCCAGCCGACTTTCTCACCTACTTCAACGTGCCCGTCATCGCCGGAGCGGTTGGTGAATTTACCAATCATATCAACACTGTGCTATTAACGGAATCCACCGCTAAGCGCTACTACGGCTCATCTTATGCCACTACGGATTTTACGAAAGAGGTGTTGCGCATCGATACCATCAATTACGCTGTGGCGGGCATCATAGCCGATCCAGCACCACGGCTACATTTTTCATACTCCGCCATCATCCACCAGCCAAAATTGGACTACTGGGGTGGACGGCCCTACGTAGAACTGGCTCCAGGTACTGACGCCAAGGAAGTCCGCAAGCGCATCGATGCAAACTTTGCCAGCATCAATACCCGTCTGGCGGAAGATGAATTGTTTGGCGGGGTCATCCTGCAGCCCATCACCTCCATCCACCTTGGTTCCGATCTTCTCTACGAGCTCAAGCCACCGGGTGACGTGCGCTACCTCTATATCATCGGCATTATTGCGGTGATCATTCTCCTCCTCACCGTCAGCAACTACACTAATCTGTCGATCATCATGAACGCCGGGCGGGCGCGGGAGATTGGAATGCGCAAAGTATTCGGTGCTTCCGGCGGCCAGGTAGCAGGGCAATTTCTACTGGAAGCTACCCTCCTCAGCACCCTCACGCTACCGGTAGTGCTGCTCGGTTTGTGGTACCTGATCCCACGTTTCAATCTGCTGATGGGTGTAGAACTCTCGCGGGATTTTGTTAGCTCCCCCGCGCTTATCATCACATTGCTGGGCCTTACCCTTACTATTGGTCTGTTAGCCGGCGCTTACCCGGCGTTCAATTTGGCGCGGACGCAGGTGCAAGGGTTGTTTGGACGTGGAAGCGCGGGTGAAGCCCGGGGCCGCCTAACGAGCCGGAAGGTGATCGTTACCCTTCAATTCGCCCTCCTGATCGGATTAGGTAGTTTGACGCTCTTCGTCAACCGCCAGCTCACCTACATTCAGGACAAGGATTTAGGGTACCGAAAAGAAAATGTGATGTACGTGAGCCTCAACGCGGATAGCAGCCGCTTCGCCACCTTCCGCAACGAAGTGCTCCGTATCCCCGGCGTCACCGAAGTTGGTAGCGGCACGCCGATGGGCCTGGAGCCCTTCAATCAGACCACCTACAAACTCAGCGGCACCGACCAGGTGTACGATGACGCGCACAACGTATACATGGATTATCGGGGCTTAGGCCAGATGAACATCCGGACCTCTATCCCAGAATATATTTCCGATCCGGACCAGGCCCCAAACCGCCTGGTCCTCATTAATCGGACGATGGCCGACCGGCTCAAAAATCGTTTCGGCCTCACCGATGCAGAACTCGTGGGCCAAACCATCATTCAGGAACCCGAATACATTAACGAAGAAACGGGTGAAGTAGGCTTCCCCTACGTCGTCGGTGGCACCTTTGAGGACCTCCACCTTTTCAGTCTCCGCGAATCAATCGACCCAATGTTTCTATCGGTATATCGCGAGCCCCGCTACGTCTACACGGCCTTCATTGGCTATGAGGGGTCTGCCAGAGAAGCAGTAGCATCCGCCGTGAAAGATAGGTATGATGAACTTGGTCTGAACCGGTATTTCACCGCTTCCTTCCTGGAAGATGACCTCATGAAACTTTACCAGGATGAACGCCGTATTTCCACCCTTTGCAATTACTTCAGCCTGCTCGCCATCATCATGGCCATTATCGGCCTGGTAGCGATGACGGCCTACCTCACCACGCTCCGGCAGAAGGAAATTGGCGTCAGAAAAATACTGGGCGCCAGCAACTGGCACATCCTCGGAAAATTCAACTTAGAATACCTTCCCCTCCTACTAGTCGCCCTCGTCCTCGCCGTTCCCCTGACGTGGTGGGGCGTCACCCGCTGGCTAGAAGGCTTCGCCTACCGGATTTCGGTGAATCCTGCAATTTTCATCGCCGCTGCTATCCTGGTAGCTTTGGTAAGTGCCCTGGCCATCAGCCTCGTAGCTTACCGGGCCGCCGTAGCCGTCCCCGCCCGCGTACTCAGCCACGGCGAATAAATCTAAAACTCGTCTCTTCTTATCTCAAAAGATGCCTCCGGCGGTTGCCAGGGAGAAAGAAGAGCAGGTAGAGGAACCGAGTACCCATCCCCAACCCCGGAGGGGTTCACCTAGTAGCCCGGGGTTAACGGCCCAGCCGTTTCGCCTCGGGATGGATGACCATGTCTCCCGGAGGGAGACGCCAGTTAGCCTAGGGTCAAGGAGGCCGTAGGCCGAACGACCCTAGGTTTTCGTTAATCCCACCTAACCCCGAAGGGGTTCACCTTGTAGCCCGGGGTTAACGGCGCAGCCGTCTCGCCTCGGGATGGATGACCAAGTCTCCCGGAGGGAGACGCCAGTTAGCCTAGGGTCAAGAAGGCCGCAGGCCGAACGACCCTAGGTTTTCGTTATTTCTCCAAAGGCGCAGCCGTCCCACAAAACCCCGCACCCGCGTCAGCGCCAAAAACCCCTACCCCAACCAAGCCACCGCCCGCTTCCGCTCCGCCGTAGAAAACGCCGACAACTCAAGCCCGGGCGTAAGCAAATCCCCCAATTTCACGGTTGTCTTCAGCCAGGATTGGTTCCCAATCAGCGCAATCCGCTCCACGTTCTTGTAATTCTTGATGCCGCTTTTGATATCCTCAATCAACTGCTGACCGGAGAAGCCGGCGTCGACGACCTCCAGTAAAATGCGGGCCTGACCGTACATGCGCGCCTGGGCTTCGATGAGGAGATTGATGCGGTCATAATCCTGCGGCGTCATCTTGCCGATGATGGCGAGGCCGAGCACCTGGGGCTCACCGAGGTCGATCTCTTTGAGGCCCTGGGAAGGATCTTCCACCGGGTCCAGCCGCAACCAATCGTGGGCCAGTTCGCCTTCGGACAGGCGGAAAGTCTTCACGTCGATCCCCGGCGTCAACCACTCGAGGCCACCGGTAAGGGACGCCAGCCAGCCGTGGTCCGTAAGGATGGCGTACTTCTCGATCTTATCCCAAAGGTCCTTTTTCGTCTTGAGGGTGCTCCAGAAAGCCTGCAGGCTCTGGAATCCACCGACGGATTTGATGTTGCCGAGCAAGCGGATCTTCTGGTGGGTCAGCACCTTCGCCTCTACGGCCATGAGGAACTTTTCCATGCCGGCTTCGTCCACCTCACCGTCGAGGGTAAAACCAAGCATATTGGGCTGCGAGAGGGGGAAAACGGAGATCATAAGTTGTGCTTTAGCTACGGTGCAAGTAACGTTAATCGTCGCAGATTGGATGAATGCAGCTCCCAGCAATCGATGAACGTACGGATTGGTTGGACCAATACCACGGAAGAGCTAATCTTGGCGGGAAGTCCGCGAGTTTATGCTTGCCCCTGGGTTGTTTTCGCAAAGATTTTGTTGTCCTCCCCCTTTGGCGGCAAGTGCGGCTTAATAATGAGGCGCAGCGACTGGTTGTAGTTAATGTAATTCGTCACCCAATTCAGGAAAACGAAGACTTTATTCCGCGTCCCCAAAATCGCAAAGAGGTGGACGACCAGCCAGAGGAACCAGGCCACAAAACCGCCCAGGTGCAGCTCCGGTTTAGGGATGTCCACCACCGCTTTGGCCCGGCCGATGGTGGCCATGCTGCCCTTATCGTTGTAGGAAAACGGCTGTGGTTCCTTCCCCTCCCGCAAACGCAATTTGAAATTCTTGGCCAGGTTCGTCCCCATCTGGATGGCTACCTGGGCGACCTGAGGGTGGCCCTTCGGGAAGTCCTCCTCCTCCATGTAAGCGACGTCGCCAATGGCGTAGATATCCTCCGTACCCTGAACGCGGTGGAAGCGGTCGACGGCCAAGCGATTCCCGTAAGTCACGGCTCCTTCCGGGAGACCGGGGATGGGGTTCCCCTTGATGCCCGCCGCCCAGATCATCTTTTGGGCGGGGATGGTAGAACCATCCTTGAGGTGCACGAGCTTACCGTCAAAATCCGTCACCCGGCTGTTGAGAAGGACCTTGACGCCAAGATCCCGTAAATTCTTGAGGGCCCGGGCACTGCTCTCGTCGCTGAACCCCTTTAGAACGACGTCACCGGATTGGATGAGGTAGATATCCACCTCCGCTTCGACGTCCAATTCGGGATAATCCTTGGGTAGGACGTGGGTTTTCATCTCCGCCAGCGAACCGGCCAGCTCCACCCCGGTCGGGCCACCACCGACGATGACGATGTCGACGAGTTCCTGGCGTAGGTCGTACCCTGGCGTGGTGAGCGCGTCTTCGTAATCATCCAGGATGTGGTTGCGGATGTACAGGGCTTCCGAAACCGACTTCATCGGAATGGCGTGGCGGCGGATGTTCTCGTTGCCGAAGAAGTTTGTATCCGCCCCCGTAGCAATGATAAGGTGGTCGTAATTGCAGTGGCCGAGGGGCGTTTGCAGCATCTTTTTCTCCGCGTCGAGAGAGGTCACTTCGGTCACCCGGATGAAGATATTCTTCTGCCGTTGGAACAGTTTTCGGAAGGGAAAAACGATGCTACTCGGCTCTAAACCCGCCATGGCCACCTGGTAAAAAAGGGGCTGAAACTGGTGGTAATTGTTCTTGTCAATCAAAACCACCTGGTAATCCTGCCGGCTCAATTTGCGCGCCATTTGCAGTCCACCAAAGCCGCCACCAATGATGACGATGCGTTCCCGGTGGGATTCAGGGATGTTGATTTTGGTGGTTGGGTCCATACCTGAAGATAGGTCTTGGCCTGGCAAAAGGTTTAGGTAGGAACACTCATTTATCCGCGTAATTCAAGTAGGCGAAATAGCCGTTGAATCAAGTATCTATAAAACGTAGGGTAATTGTACGCCCAACCTGAATTGTGTGTTGCGTTTCAATGAGTTAGAGGGATGGCCCCGTTTTAGTCAGAAAAAAGGGTACTACCCAAATAAATGTGTAGTACCCTTCAATATCATAATTGCTAAAGCCTGTAGAGACACTAGTTACCCGCGGGCGGGCTTGCTTCTACAATCTTTAATTGAATGAGCTTCGTACCAAAGTTAACCGTTTCCGGGTAGGTACCGCTTTCTACAATGATGGTACGCGCCACGCCTTCCGGCACTGCAGCAACGGCTGCACTGATGGTAGAGTAGTAGCGCCCAGTTTCCATTACCAAGACGGGCCCGGAAGTAGTATTTGGCAGGGTCTGTGGTTGGTTACGGTCGATGGGTTCTCCTAGGTAAAGTTGGTAGTTGCCAAATTCGTCATCATCCTCACCGTGCACGACAATGTAGTAGGTGGTGCCCTCAGTAAAATCAAAACTGAGCTCAGAAAACTCTACGATTGAAAACACCTCCTCTACTCCGGCAATGCACGTCAAACTATTACAATCCGTACCCTCGTAAACGGTGAGTGCGGTGTAGTAATCCGTGAATTGATCGACCAGACTGGCAACGGCCGTCCCCGAGGTAGTTGGCTGAAAACGGTACCAGGCATCAGGGGCATCGTTATCGTCCGCGTCTTCACAATCGGTAAGGGCTGCGCTGGCCGTGGCTCCAAAGGTGCTACCCCTCACCGTTGAATTATAGGTAATGTCCGAGGCAGATGCGCAGTCATCATTCATGGGTACTTCTGCCCGATTTAGCGTCAGCTCGTAGTTTCCGCTTACATCCTCATCAAAGGGAATCACTACAAAGTAGTAAGTCACTCCCTGAGTCGCCGTGAAGTCGATTCTCGAGTAGTAGTTGTTACCGTAGTCGTCATTATCATCCTCGCAGGTTGGATTAGCGCAATCCCCGGAAAGCAAGATCAACTGAGTGTCGAAGGTAGTGTAGAGGCTATTGGTAGTGATGTTGTATTCCGCATTATCGGGCGCGGTAAAGGCGTACCAGTGGTCGTTACCCTCCCCCAGGTCATCACAGTCAATGTTCTCGGTTGGTGTAGCGGTAGCCGTACTGCCCCGGTAGCTTCCGGGGGTAATGACCGTAGCGCTAGCGCAGTCGTCATTCGTGGTGGGCGGATTTTGCTCCAGGGTAAAGACGAAGTTCCCGTAGCCGTCGGCAGCATCTGCGTGCAGGAGAATGGTGTATTTCGTTCCAGCAGTGGCATCCCATTCCGCGGTTGCGTCGTAATACTGCCCCCCATTGTAACTTCCACCATTGATGCAGGTGAGGTTTTCACAATCTCCGGAATAAACCGTTACCAGTTTTTCCAGTTGCCCAAATACCGACACGACTGTAGCTGAATAGCTGCCGCTTTCCGTAGGCGTAAATGTGTAGTAAATATCTGGCGAGTCACTCTCGTAAGCACTTCCGCAGGAGTCATAATCATCGGTGTGGGTACTCCCCTTCAGGGTGACGGAATAACTCCCTTCAGTAACTGCAATGGCACCCGAACAGTCATCATTCACTTGGTAGTCGAGGATCTCTACGCGGAGTTCAAATTCGTTCGGGGCGCTACCTCCGGCGACTTGGGCTACGTGGAGGTAGTAGTCATTACCCGCGGTCGCGTCCCACGCCAACAAGGTGTTATTGATGTAGTTAGGATCAAAACCAGAGTAGTCGAGTTCACAAGTCAGATTATCGCAATCAGGACCGGAAAAGAGGGAAAGTTGGTAGTCGTCCTCCTGCAAGTCCGTACCGATGAGGAAAATTAGCTGCTTGTCTGACGTAGGAGAAATCTTGTACCAAACTCCATCCTCATTGGGTAGCGAGACGCAATCCTGCAAAGCCTGATCAGAAGTGGCTCCAGTCAGGTCGCCCGTAATGACGGAGGTTTCGGTTAACACGATGGCCGCTGAGCAAGCGTCATTTGCCGGCGCTTGCGCTACGGCAAAAGCGGAAACGAGTAACCAGGTTACTCCCAATAATAAATATCTCATTGCAATTGATTTTTGACAGTAATTCAACCTAGAACTATGGGTGAGTTGAAGAACAAGTGTGTAGAAGCAAATACAAGGTACAACAAACTATCCTCCTCCAAAAAGTATCTCAGTTTTACCCATCTCATCTCATATCACTGTCCAGTATTGTGACTAGGACCAGCCAGCCGTCTCTATCTTCTCTGTCGCCTTAATCTCCTTTGCGCAACCAGCACGCAGTGCTATAAATGTAACGCCCCTTTTCCTTCTTTTCCTCCCTTGCCTTCTTGTCGAAAACGACCCACGTAGCGCCCCCCGCAAGTAATTATCGCAAAAAAGTTTAAGCAGATTAAGACGAATGAAATGTCTGGCCTGCCGCCTCTATCTTCTCTACCGCCTTAGTCTTCTCTGCGCAACCAGCGCGAAGCGCTATAAATGCAACACTCCTTTCCCCTCTTTTCCTCCTTTACCCCCTTGTCGAAAACACCCCCCAACACCCAACACCCACCATCCAAAAATTTCCGTAATTTGATTCCCCAATCAGCCAAGCATCATGCCAAAGAAATCCAACCAACGTTCCAGAAGAACCTTCCTGAAAACCGCCACCACCACCGCCGCCGCCTTCATGATCGTCCCCCGCCACGTCCTCGGCGGAAAGGGCTACGTAGCGCCGAGTGATACGGTCAACATTGCCGCCATCGGCTCCGGAGGAAAAGGAAAGGGTACCATCAACAACCTCCGCACCAAGGGGACAAACGTCAACTTTGTCGCTCTCTGTGACGTCGACGATCGCATGGCCGCCGACGCCCGGGAATGGTACCCCAACGCCAGCTACCACCGCGACTTCCGCAAGATGCTCGACGAGCGGGGGAAGGACATCGACGCCGTCATCATCTCTACGCCGGACCACACCCACGCCATCGCCGGCTTGGCCGCCATGGCGTTGGGGAAACACGTCTACATTGAAAAGCCGCTCGCCCACTCCATCGCCGAGGCCCGCGCCCTGACGGAAATGGCGCTCGCCAACCCCCAGCTCGTTACGCAAATGGGTAACCAGGGCGCCAGCGGGGAAGGCATCCGCCGCACCCAGGAAATGTACGAGGCCGGGTTGATCGGCGACGTCCACACTATTCGCGCCTTCACCAACCGGCCGGTTTGGCCCCAGGGTGGGAAATTACCCGTCGGCTCCACGCCCATCCCCAAGGAAATGGACTGGAACCTTTGGCTTGGCCCCGCCGCCATGCGGCCCCACCACGAGGATTACTATCCCTTCGCCTGGCGGGGATACTGGGACTTCGGCACCGGCGCCCTCGGCGATATGGGTTGCCACATCATCGATACGCCCTTCTACATCCTGGAGCTCGGGTACCCGGACTCCGCCGAAGCCAGCGTCGCCCAGTACTACTCCCAGAACTGGACGCCCGACTACAACCCCCACACCGCCCCGATGGCGGAAAAGATCATCATGAAGTTCCCCGCCCGCGGGAAATCCATCGAAGGCAACGGGCCAAAACCTCCCGTCAAACTGATCTGGACGGACGGCGGCATCCTCCCCGAACGGCCCGAAGAACTGGCCTCCGACGAAGCCATGGGCAGCGGCGGTGGCGGCATCATCCTCGAAGGCACCAAGGGTAAATTGATGACGGATACCTACGGCGATAACTCCCGCCTACTGCCCCTATCGCTCAACGAAGACCTCGAGGTAGCCAAAACCCTCCCCCGCGTGGAAACCTTCCACGAGCAGGACTGGATCAACGGCATCCTCCAGGGTTACCAACCGAGCTCCCACCTCGGCAAGGCGGGGCCGCTCACGGAAACCATTCTCATGGGCAACCTGGCGGTCCGGGGCTACAACCACCGCTTCCCCGATCCCAAATCAACGAAGGAGGACGCCTACACCGTCCCCGGCCGCACCCGTTTAGAATGGGATGGCCCGAACATGAAGGTCACGAACGTGGATGAGATGAATTACTTCGTCCAGAACCAGAAGGTGAGGGAGTTTTAGTCATTTACGGACCGAAACCAACATTGCGGGTGATTTTAACGTAACGGCTGAACTTGGCCGGGCATCAAACTGTACTTTTGCCCTAATGCAACTCGATTGCAAATTTCAGTGCTTGGGGCTATCCCGGTTTACTGCCTTCACCAATCCGTTTTCGCGAATCCCGATGCGCTCCGTTCTGTCCCTTTTACTCGCCCTCTTCCTGTGCACCTGCGGCAGCGCCCAGGTCACTTTGAGCGGCTACTTGCTGAGTGAGCACGACGCGGAACCACTGAGTTTCGGGACCGTCTACGCCCAGAATAATGGTACGGGCGTCACCGCCGATTCCGCGGGATTTTTCACCTTGCCGGGCCTGACTGCGGGGCCGGACGTCCTGCGCTTCACCCACATCGGTTGTGACGGGGAAACGCGGGCGATCAACCTCGGGCGGGATACCCAAATTACCGTGTACCTACACCACCACGACAACTACGTGGAGACCGTGACCGTCGCCGCCAAGGCCTTTCAGAAGTATGGCGCAGAGCAGGACGAGCGGGCCACGGAGGACCTCGCAGACGGCCTCGAAGAGCTCACCGGCGTCTCTACCCTCCGGACCGGGACGGCCGCCGCGAAACCAATCTACGACGGGCTTTCCGGTAACCGCCTCAGCATTCAGAACAACGGAATCGCCCAGAGCGGACAGCAGTGGGGCAACGACCATAGCCCCGAAATCGACCCCTGGGTGGCCGCCTACGTGCGCGTCGTGGAGGGTGTTGAAGCTTTGAAATACGCCGGGCCGACCGCCGGAGCCACGGTACTTATCGAGCCCGCTCCGCTACGGGAAACGGAAGGATTTTCCGGCAAAACCGCCTACACTTTTCAGAGCAACGGCCGGGGGAGCGTCCTCAACGCCCGCCTCTCCAACGGAGGCCGGACGGCCTACCGCATCAGCGCTACCGGCAAGTGGCGGGGTGACCGGCGGGCACCAGATTACTTCCTGCGCAACACCGGCCGGCGGGAGGCCAACGCCGCCCTCCAACTTGCCCGCTTCCACTCCGAAAAACTGACGAGCCGCTTCTACCTGTCCACTTTCAACGCGGACATTGGCGTGCTCCGCGGCTCCCACATCGGCAACCTGACGGACCTGAATACCGCCATCGGCCGCGACGTGCCCTTCTTCACCGAAGAGACCTTTCGGAGCGATATTGAAAGCCCCAGCCAGCGCGTCCACCACCACTTACTGAAGGCGGAAACGGAGTACCGGCCCAACGAGGATAACCGCTTCACGCTACGCTACGGCGGGCAGTTGAACGACCGCAAGGAATTCGACGTGCGCCGGGGTGGCCGGAGCGACCGGCCCGCGCTTTCTCTGCTGCAAACCAGCCATCTCGTCGAGGGCGTTTGGCACCGTGAACTTGGTACCGGACAGCACTTCGAAGCCAACGTGCAGTACGACAATATTCGCAACGATAACCAACCCGAAACGGGGGTGCTGCCGCTCATCCCTGACTACAACAGCAACCGCCTGAGTGCCTACCTGGCTTTACACCACGAGCGCGATCGCTTCCAGGTACACGGCGGTTTTCGGTTGGACCGCCAGGTGTTCGAAGCCATCACGATCTCCCGCGATTTGCCCCGTCGGATTGAGCGGTTCGACCACGATTATTTGTTGGTCGGCAGCAGCGCCGAGGCCCGTTGGCAGGTGACGGATGACATCAGTCTACGGGGCGGTTTCACCTTCCGGCAACGGGCGCCGCAGATCAACGAGTTGTACAGCAATGGCTTGCACCAGGGCGTAAGCGGCATCGAGGAGGGCACGGCGAATCTCGACGTGGAAAGCGCCCTGAAAACCTCCCTTAGCACCCTCATCGGCAACGCGCGCATGGGCATCAATGCCACAATTTTCATCCAGCCCATCGACAACTTCATTTTCCTGGAGCCGCAGGATGAGTTGCGCGTCACCATCCGCGGCGCCTTCCCCGTATTCCAGTATCAATCGGTCGATGCGTTACTGCACGGTTTCAATCTGCAGGCGTACTGGCAGGTCAGATCTGATCTCAAGGTAACCGGGGCGCTGTCGCAGGTGCGGGGTAAGGAATCGGATACGGACCGGGCGCTGGTCTACATCCCCCCCACCAACCTGAGGGCCGGCGTCAACTACCAACCAACCGGCGGCCTGGAGGGGCTGACGCTGGGCGCCAACGTCTACCGCTCCTTCCAACAGAACGACGTGGACCCGGAGGTCGATTTCCTCCCTCCCCCACCCGGCTACACGCTGGTGGGCGTTAATGCTGGATATACTTACGCCCTACCGAAAGGACGTACCCTCAACCTCCGGCTGGACGTACAGAACCTCCTCAACGTCAGCTACCGGGATTACCTGGACCGGCAACGCTACTTCACCGACGCTACTGGCCGGGACGTGGAGTTGGGGGTATCGTTTGGCTTCTAGAAAGAGAACGAAGCGGGATTAAAATTGCACTTGATGTCAGCTTCAACTGGCAGTCTATAAACGCCGCCGCTTCCGCCCCGCGGTCGTCACGTTGTACTCGGCGACGATGTTGTGCAAGTCGCGGTACCGGTACCCCTTTTTGCCAATTCGCTTGGCGAGGCCGGGGTTGGTCTCGGTGAAGAAAGTCCGCAAAGTTTTCTTGTACCCGACCCGGTTGATGGGCATGAGGTTGCCCTTACCGTACTCGAACCAAAAGGGCGCCGGCGGATTGGTGAAAAGCCGGAGCATCGTGTCGTCCACGTACCGATCGTTGCCATTGGGCATACTGAACAGGCTCAGGACGCGGCCCGGCACCACTTCCCGCAGGAAAAACCACTGCCCCTCGTGGTAACGGCTGATGAAACGAACCGTCTGGTCACCTTCAGAAAAGCCAAAGCCTTTGACGAGCTGCGGCGAGATGGCGTACACGTCACCAAAGTCGTTCGTAAACGTGATGTAGTTACCCGTCGGGCTGTACTCGATGAGGTTGAAATAACCGGTCAGATGATAATCGTCCTTGGTCAGCAGGAAGCCGCGGTAAGCCTCGGCGCTTACCGTAATTGAGAGAGACAGAACGAGTAGAAGGGAGTAGCAGTACCGCATGCGCTAGAATTTATCGTCTGTTTCCAAAATACGGAAAATCAGCAAGTTGTTGAGTCAAAACGGAATTTTTGTCGTGCTAGGGCCACATCCAGATTGCCTCCAATTGGTCACTGGCCGGTGTGCCTTAATTTGTGACCAGTCCAGTAATCTATGCACGACGCCACTTCGCCCTTCCTCCTGCTACCTTGCCTGCTGATTATGCTTTGCCTCAATTCCTGTAGCCGCAGTGTAATGGAGTTAAGCGCGGATTTTCAGGACCCACTTGCTCACCATAAATTTAGTTGTGTTCCCTTCGATTCGCTGGAGGTTCGCCGAGCATTGCCCATTCTTGAAGCAGAGTACGGCCGCTGGCTGGATTGCCCGAAGGTGTACCGCGCGGAAGTATTAGCAGCGCTTTCCTTCTATCCCGACTTAAAGGGGGTGCGTATCAAGATCGTCCAGCGCCCCCTGAAAACGAGTATGGCGGCCCGGCCGGGCAACTACGCCGTCGTGAGGTCTAAACGCCGCTACCGGATTTTCGTGGATGACGTTACGGATAAGGTCACCGACTTCCGCCGCTACCCCTATTCCGCCCGGATCGGTTGCTTCATTCACGAACTGGGCCACGTGGCCTACTACGAAACCCGCTCCAACGCCCGCCTCACTTACGACGGCGTTAACTACGTGTCCCGCCAGAAATTCCGTACCCGTTACGAACAGTACGCGGACCACAACGCTATCGCCCGGGGCGGCGGCTTTTACGGCCACATGTTCCGCCACCACACCCTCAACGAAGCGGATATTTCGCCGGAGTACCGGGAGTTTAAACGGGACAATTACTACACGGGGAAGACCTTGCTCGATCTCCATAATGCCGCCCGTCGAGAACAAGGTTTGCCGGCCTGCGACCGCTCGGCGGTGGAGTAAATCTGGTTATTTCATCAGTGGTTCTACGGCCCTTTGGAGGTCGGCGTAGGTGTTAAATGCCCGCCGGTAAACATACCTAAGTTGCCCCCGGTAGATGATGGTGGTGGGCAGCGATCCGGTCCAGACGCGGTCGATTTCTTTACCCCACACCTCATCGTCGGCATCCGTGAGCACTACGGAACTCAGGCTGGGTGCCAGGTCCGTCAGCGTAGCGGAGATGCTGGCGATGGCGGCTGGTTTATCGTCCAGGCTCACCAGCACGATTTTGAGGGGTTTGGGGTGGTCCTCCGCGGCCAGTTTTTCCAATAAGGGCAGTTCCTCGCGGCAAGGCGCGCACCAAGTTGCCCAAAAATTAATGATGTAGGCCGTGTCCGAGGTCTGTTCGAATAAACCACTGAGCTCCGCAAAATCAGTGTAGGTAACGGGCGTTTCGGCGTTGCCAAGAATCGGTAGTTCAGCCTGCGTTTTTTGGGCGCGGTCGCAGGTGCTGAGGAAGAGGGCAAGCAGCGAAGTAAGGAGGATCAGGCGCATATACTGGAGTAAACACTAGCGGGAAAAATCGTTCAGTGCACCGAGTGATCGCCGGGCCCATGTGACGGGAGATGCTAGTTGATAGCCCTCCTTTTTGGAAACTGAATTATCACTCTTTACCACCTCTGTTGACCGGAAGATTACCAACCCGATGCCCGTATCCATTAATGGATAATCACCCGCTTAACCAGGGTTGCGTCCCCTACCTGAACTTTCAATAGATAGATCCCACTTTCATAGCCCCGAAGATCCAGTGTGGCCTCAGTCTCAATATCTCGGCGCAGTAGCCGGCCTTGGTTATCCCACACCTCAATGGACTGAATTTGACCCTCAGCCGAGATTTGAAATAGCCCGTTACTCGGGTTCGGATATACCCGAAATTCAATATCACTATCCATCAGTCGCGTGGTTGATGTCGGCGGCTCCGATGGGCATTCGCAGTCATTATCGTAGACCTCGAACTCGGCGAGGCTCGACCAGGTACTGCTAACCTTTTTGGTGATCAGCCGCACGTAACGGGCCGGCTGCCGGTCGAAATTGCGGTAGATTTTGACACCACCGGACGTCTCCTCATAATCCCCTAAAATCCTCCAGTTGGAGCCGTCCACGGAAGCTTCGAGAATATATTCGGTTCCAAAGAAGAAGGGGTTCCACAGCAGGCGGATGGCGGAAATTCCCCGCAGGGTATCCAGCGTCAGCGTGACGGTGTCTTCCGGGCTGCCGAAGGCATTACTCCAGGTGGTGTTGATGTCTCCATCAATCGCCTTGTCCGCCGAGTTATCCGCATCGAGTTGGGATGTGGCCACCACTGAGCCCAGTACGGAAAACGCAGGGCCAGCCTCGTAACGCTCGTCCAGCCAGACGGGAACGTCTGCCATTCTGAGCCCGCCTCCCAGGGCCTCAAATTCCGTAACCGGCATCGTATGGTAGCGGGGGAGATAACAACTCATGTGCCCTTCCCACCAGTTGGTCCCGATCAGCTTGGGGTCGTAGGCAGAACCGGCCCAGTCACCTACGGACCAGTCCACGACGTCCTCGCTTGGTGCCAAGCTAGTGTACCAATCTTCGGCCGAGCCATCCGTATCGGATTTGTCCCGCACTGAAACCCAACGCAACATTAAGCCGTGGTTGGATTGGGTACCGGCATTCACCCAGTTGATGCCATTTGCCGCGGTGGCATTTGCGGGTCGGTCCTCCGGCCGGGAGTACACGATGATGTACTTGCGGTCCGCATCGATGATGACCTCCTCGTCGGCAATGGAATGGATCGTCGTAGCTGGTAAGGGAGAAAGGGGGTCGGGGTCAATCCCACCAATGCTCCAAAAGCGGACCTGGCCACTTTCCATGGTAGCCGCACCTGGACCTGTATCAGGAAAGGTCGGTAGCTTACCCGTCAGGACGACCACCTGACCGGGTAACAGATCGATGTTCCGGCCGAGGTAATTACAGTAATTATTCGTCGTAGCGTGCGGCTCGTAATTAGCGGGCGCAGCCTGGAATTCCCCCCGGCCCGTCCAGCCGAGGTGGACGTCGGCCACCCGTCGGGCGCTGTCCCGATCGTTCCAGCCATTCGCCACGGCAACTCCGGAGAGAATGCTGCGGCTGATGCCCCACGATTTGTAGAATCCTTCGTTGGGCCCGTAGTTCGGGTTGGCCGCTGTCACCTTATTTTGATTAGGGACGGTTGTATCCGCACGAGCCTGCAAGGTGGAAAAATCGGAACCAATGAAGAAGCGTTCCCCGGTAGCCAACTCGTAGCTCACCCGGGGCATCTCCACCCCACCGAGAGGTCCCGTTCCGTCGTCCGGTCGGTAGATCCGGACCCAGAGGGCACCCAAATTCCAGGGTGCTGGTTCCGCCCGGGGCTGCTGGAGGATGTCCTTGTAGCCCAGCACGCCCTGATGCACGAGGAGGGCTCCGGCCAATCGGTTCCCTTCAATGCGGTAGGGATAGACGAATTGATTATCGTTTTGCGCTACCGGATCTCCGGTTACCAGATCAATCTCGAACCGGTAGCTACGGTTCTCCGCAGTACGGTCCGCCCCCAGTCGGAAGGGATTGACGTGGCCCGGAAGAGGTTCAATGTCGGCATCTACCAGCGATACCTCCGCCTGGCCGAATTGGCGTTCCGCGTAGTACTCCCTCCCGTTGAAAGGTGCGGTTATTTGAAAGGAGAAAAAGCGGGCCCGTGGGAACTCACCCTCAATGATCATCTTACTTCCGAATGGGGCCAGTGCCGTACCTAAAAACAAATAGGTCGCTTTGGGTTCCGGGATCCCGCCCCGCAAACTATCTAAATCGACCGGCCGGGCGAAACGCGTTGCCCAGGTCTCTCCGGGTTCCACGTCTTCGGGCCGCTTTAGGTAGAAATCCTTACTATCGGTAATACCCGCCGGAATCAAGTTAGCGGGAATGCGTGCGTCGGCGTCGCCCCGGTGCCAGGCACGGATGTACTCCGTCAGGCCCTCCGAAATCGCTTCGGCTTCCATGACCAGATCGTCGGGTTCCGCGAAAGGGTAAGGGTCGGAAGGCGGAAGACAGGCCACGAGACCAGTTAGAATAAGTAGAAGGACGAGACTCCTGATCAGTACGCGCATACAAAAGCAGAATTGAAGCGGGGGCTTAGTTTACCTTCCCAAAGCTACCGGCACGTCGCGGCTCGCTGATTGATCTTTATCAATTTAGCCTTTCCTTAAATCGGCTTGCGAATGCGGCTCAGCGTCTCTTGCGTGATGCCCAGGAAAGATGCGATGTACTTCAGGTAACTCCGCTGCAGGAGTTGGGGGTGGCGGGCCACCAGGGTTTCGTATTTCTCCAGGGCGCTTCCCTTACGCAGGATCTCGTTGATCATCCCCGCTGCCAAAAATGCTTCCTCCATCAGGATGCGGCCGAGGCGGTTGAAATCCGGATACTTGTCGTACAGGTGTTGCAAGTTGGCGTAACTCAGCCGGTACAGCACCGCCGGTTCCAACAGTTCCACGTTTTCCCGTGTCGGTGTTTGCCGGAGAAAAGACTCTAGCGAAACCAGGATCTCTCCTTCCGACCAAAACCAGGAGGTGGACTCCTTCCCTTCGGCATCGTGGTAATAGCCACGGGCAAATCCTTTTTCCACGAAGTAGAGGTAACGGCAGGTATCTCCTGCTCGCAAGAGGACGGCCCCCTTTTCCAGCTCCATGCGGCGAATGCAACTCAGTACCTCCGTAATGGCTTCCGCCGGCAGGTCCTCGAAACCGGAGAGTGCGTTGAGAAAGGGAGACTCCATACTACGTAAGGTAGGTGCTGGTGCGCGATTCATTCAATTTGCAAGAAACTGTTTTATTCAATTGGTATTGATAAATAAAAAATATCCTCTAGTTCAAGAAAAAGTCTAACGCAACTTAGCTAATTTCATGAGAAATTTTGACCTAGCAATTAATATGGTCCTAAGAAGATAAAGGCAGCCTGAATTACTTGTATTCTTTGGTAATTTGAAGAGATGCAATTAAATCGAATGGGAATCCGAGCTTTTAGTACGCAAGGTGTAGCGCAAAATGCTTCGGCACGCTAACCGATGGATCCACTACCACTAAGCCTGTTTTATACAAATCGATGGAGTAAGAGGTTTCAGGATTTTGGCGGATGATATCCCATGCTTCTTTCATACCGTTCGTCCAGTAAATATCGTCAAAAATCCATACCGAAGGCCGAGTGGAAACCTTTAGCAGTTTTTCATAATACTCTAGCGTCGGACCTTTTTGATGATTGCCATCGATAAATAAAAGATCAAAGTCTTGATGGCGGTCGATCATGTCATCGAACGTATCTTCATATTTGCCTTCAATCACCTCGAAACGGTCTTCATTAGTAATTGCCTTAAATTGATTCCTACTAATTTCAACGTAGCGTGGCATCCCCTCCATCGTTACTAATTGGCTATCTGAATTGTGGCGAAGTGCTTCCAATAAATACGATCCGGACACCCCTAAATTGGTGCCAATCTCTAACACTTTCTTGGCTTCAAATTCACTCGCTAAAGCATAAATTAGTCGTGCCCATATTTTTGGCGAGGTTGCTGCTTTACATACGTTACTAATGGTTTCAGTATCGTCGGAGCCAAACACTTTAAAATCTACAATTTCGGTGCTCCCCAGCAACTGATTTCGGTAGCTTTCTACCCGATCAAAGGCAGCCTGATCCTCAGGTGAAAAATCATTCGCCTCCGCTTTCAGTAAACAATCCACTACTTTGAGCAAGGTTGAGTTGCCCGTCGCTCGCATATCTTCAAGCCTTTGCTTGTGATTTATACGACGCATAGTGATATTAAGGTGCTTCTTTACTCGGCTAAGAATCATGAGTACTTTATAATTTTTGGAAAGGTACAAAAGCACCGTGGTTATTGGCCGAAGGAAATCTCAGGGCTTGAAATCAGGTGTTACTACTGCCCACAAACGTAGCTAGCCTCACACATCCCGCCGCGGGCTAGGTTGCTCCCCCGCCATATAGACTTCCATACTCTCGGGCATAACATGCTTCGCCCAGATCTCGGGTAGCAAGTTTTGCGCTTCCGCCGACCGGCGCACGGCCCAGTAACGATCCATATTTTCGGAAGTCGCCTCAGCAAAGTCCACAATCGGCGCGGGATAATCGGTGGTGGAGAAATCGTACAGTTGCCGTTCGAGTTCCGTTAGCCGGTGGGGATAATGGCACCACGGTGCGGGGATCCGCCGCAACTCGGGGAGCCAGCGGTGGACGAACTCTCCCTTCTTATCGTACCGCTCTCCCTGCAAATATGGATTATAGTTGCGAGGCGGGTGGTAGCCCGTCGTCCCCGCCTGCATCTGGAATTGCCCGTAGTGAATCCCCGGATCGTAATCCAGGAACAGCGAGCCGAGGAAGGTGGCCACGGGCCGGAAGTCCAACCACAACACGAAGGTGGCAAACGTAACGAGCATCGCCCGGCTGCGGAAGTTGATCCAGCCCGTAGCCCGTAGGCAGCGGATGTTGGCGTCGATCATCGGGAAACCGGTAGCGGCACTGCGAAAGGCGTCGAGATCCGGGCCCGAGGTGTGGCGTCCCAGTTTCAGGAAGGCCCGGTTGATGGGTTTGAATTCGATCTGCCACTCCGCCTCCAACTTCTGAAAGTAATGAGCTCGCCACCAGAGTCGTTCGCGGAACATCTTCATGTCCTTCCGGAAGGCCGGTTTGATGTCGGCTGACTTCGCCCACTGAAACACCTCCCGTAGCGAAACGCATCCGTGAGCTAGGTAGGTACTCATCCGGCTACAACTACGGCGGCTGAGGGAAGGGTTACCGATTTGCCGGATGTAGCCCCTCCCCCGCTCGGTCGTAAAGCTTTTGAGGTAACGCCAGGCAGTGGTCTCCCCTCCTGGTTGAAAGCGTGGGTCGGGTGGCCCGGGGTCGGGTACGTAGCGTCCGGGTTGGCTTGGGTGGAGGGCCGTCTGCCCCTTTGCCTGGGTAAAGTCCTTGGCAAACCCGTCAGCCAACTTCGCAATGGGTAGTCCAGATTCACCCGGCGGTAGGATCTGGGCAGCTTGCCAATTACAGTGCACCGGCGGCAGCGCCAAAAAATCGTCCAGCTTTTCGGCGAACCCCAGACGGTGTTTACGTCCGCGGATGACGCCGTCCTGCACGAATTCTTGCCATTCGACTCCGTGCTGCCGCGTCCAATCCCGGACGCGTCGATCGCGGTCGAAACTCAACTTGTGGCTGGTCTCCTGATGGCTAAAAATCGTGGCGATGTTTGCGGCCGCACGTAGGCCATCCAGCGCCTCCTCCACCTCGCCCCAGTAGATCGTCACCGGTAGTCCGCGCGTCTTCAAATCCACCAAACTTTGAGCCACGAAGTGCCAGTGCCGGGGGCTGTGCTTCGGGCTGGCCATGATGGACGGCTCGAAACAGTACAAAACCACGAAGGGCACTCCGGCCGCCACCGCCGCCGCCAGGGGAGCGTGGTCACGCGTGCGCAAATCGCGTTTGAGCCAGAGAATATTTCGCGTTTCGATAAGCTGATTGTTTAGCACTTACTGGCAGTTGAACGGAAGAACGAGCACCTAGTTGCGCCAACACCGAGCAACCGGGGGTATCATATATTGAAGCAGTAGGCGCTGCCGCGGGTGCGGAGAAAATGGGCGAGCAATACGATGGAATTGTCCGCTGAAGACCCAACTTTATCCACACCGATGTGCATAAAAACTTGTCTCAAGATTGTTCTTTCTGCGTACCTTGTAAAGCCCCGCCGCCGGCTTTTCCCGGACCGACTCCTAGTAACTATCTGACCAACGACTATGCCTGAATTCTGCCACCTCCACTGCCACACCCAGTACTCTTTGCTCGACGGCGCCTCGGAGATCGGACAGATGATGGACAAGGCCGCCGCCGACGGACAAAAGGGCGTGGCGATGACCGACCACGGCAATATGTTCGGGGCCTTCAAGTTCGTCAACGAAGCCACGAAGCGGAACATCAAACCGATGATCGGCTGCGAATTTTACCTCGTCGAAGACCGCCACAAGAAAGCCTTCTCCCGCGCGGCCGGCGAAAAGGACAAGCGCTACCACCAGCTGATGCTGGCCAAGAACAAAAAGGGCTACCAGAACCTCTGTAAGCTCTGCTCCATCGGCTACATCGAGGGACTTTACGGGAAGTACCCACGGATCGATAAGGAACTCATCGAAAAGTACCACGAAGGACTGATCGTGACGAGTTGCTGCATCGGTGCGGAAATCCCCCAACTACTCATCGCGGGAAAGGACGAGGAAGCCGAGCAAGCCCTCAAGTGGTGGCTCAACATTTTCGAGGACGACTATTACATCGAGATCCAGCGCCACCGGGGTATCGAGGATATTGACCTCGGTAAGGACCGCGAAGGCCGCACCATCTACTCCGGTAAAAGCCAGGAAGACATCAACGTCAAGCTCCTCGCCTTGGCGATGAAGCACAACGTAAAGGTGATCTGTACCAACGATAGCCACTACGTCGAGGAGGAGGATTACCTGCCCCACGACCTGCTGCTGTGCGTTAATACCGGCAGCTTGAAGGAAGACCCCAAGCGCTTCAGTTTCCCCAGCTCCGATTTTTACTTCAAGAAGCAGGTGGAGATGGCCACCCTCTTCCACGACCACCCGGAATCGGTGGCCAACACGATGGAGGTTTACGATAAGATCGAGGTCCTGACCCTGGCCCAGGACGTACTCCTGCCAAACTTCCCCATGCCGGCGGAGTTTGCGACCCAGGATGAGTACCTCCGCCACCTCACCTACGAGGGCGCCCGCAAACGCTACGGAGAGATCAACGAAGTGACGCGGGAACGGCTCGATTTCGAGCTCGACGTCATCAAGGCCTCCGGTTACCCCGGCTACTTCCTCATTGTGCAGGACTTCACCACCGCCGCCCGGGAAATGGGCGTGAGCGTAGGTCCCGGCCGGGGTTCCGCTGCCGGATCCGCCGTGGCCTACTGCGTCGGAATCACCAACGTGGACCCGATCAAGTACGATCTCCTGTTTGAGAGATTCCTGAACCCAGAGCGGGTATCGATGCCCGATATTGATATTGACTTCGACGACGTCGGCCGCCAGAAGGTGATCGATTACGTGATCGACAAGTACGGCCAGGAGCAGGTGGCCCAGATCATCACCTACGGTACGATGGCCGCTAAATCCTCTCTCCGCGACGTTGGTCGGGTAATGGATATTCCACTCAGTGAAGTTGACCGCGTAGCCAAATCCTTCCCCCTCCAACTCGGGGCCAGCCTGAACCAGGTATTGGCCGACGGCGACATCCACCCCAAGCTTAAGGGCAAACTCAACTCCGAGGACGCCGAGCGCGCCTACGCCTTCCGCGACCTCGCCGCCGGGAACGACGACATCGGGGAGATGATCCGTATGGCGAAGAAACTGGAAGGCTCCATCCGCAACACCGGCATCCACGCCTGTGGCGTCGTCATCACCCCGGACGACGTGACCGACTACGTACCCGTCACCGCCGATAAGGATACGGGGATGTACGTCAGCCAGTTCGATAACTCCGTAGCCGAAGACGCCGGCCTGCTGAAGATGGACTTCCTGGGCCTTAAGACCCTGACCATCATCAAGGATGCCCTGCGGATGATAAAAGAAAACCACGGGGTAGACATCGACGTCGATGAGCTTCCGCTCGATGACCTGAAGACCTACGAACTCTTCCAGCGGGGAGAAACCAACGGCATCTTCCAGTACGAATCCGGCGGGATGCAGAAGCATATGAAGAACCTCAAACCAACCACGTTTGACGACCTCATTGCCATGAACGCCCTCTACCGCCCTGGCCCGCTGGAGTACATTCCCGAGTTCATCGAGCGGAAGCACGGCCGCAAGCCGATCGTGTACACCCTGGATGCCGAGGAACAATACCTGAAGGAGACCTTCGGTATCTACGTCTACCAGGAGCAGATCATGTTGCTCTCCCAGTCCATCGCCAACTTCTCTAAGGGGGAGGCCGACGTGCTCCGGAAGGCAATGGGTAAAAAGAAAAAGGACGTCCTGGACAAGATGTACCCCAAGTTCCTCGAAGGCGGAAAGGTCAACGGCCACGCTGAAGACAAACTCGGTAAGATCTGGAAGGACTGGGAAGCTTTCGCCTCCTACGCCTTCAATAAATCTCACTCCACCTGTTACGCCCTGGTGGCCTACCACACGGCCTACCTCAAGGCCCACTACCCGGCGGAGTACATGGCGTCCGTCCTGACCCACAATAAGTCGGACCAGACCAAGATGACCTTCTTCCTCCGCGAGTGTAAGCGAATGGAGGTACCCGTACTGAGCCCGGACATCAACGAAAGCCAGTCGGAGTTTGCCGTCAACAAGGACGGCGCCATCCGCATTGGGATGACGGCCCTGAAGGGCGTGGGTGAAGGCCCTGTGGAGTCCATCCTGAAAGCCCGGGAGGACGGCCCGTTCGAAAGCCTCTTCAACCTCATGCAGCGGGTGGAGCCCGGAACCGTCAACAAGCGGGTACTGGAAGCCCTCGTCTACGCGGGTGGTTTTGATTGCTTCGAAAGTATGCACCGGGCCCAATACTTCGCCCCGAGTGAGAAGTACGATAGCTACCTGGAGCACGTGACGAAGTTCGCGAATGCCTACCAGGCGCAACTGGCGTCCGCGGCCAATAGCCTGTTCGGCGCCATCCAGGAAGAAGTATTACCGGTGGAGCCCTCCGCCCCCGAAGCCGCGGAGTGGTTACTGCCCATCAAGCTGGCTCACGAGAAGGAGGTTACCGGTGTTTACGTCTCCGGCCACCCCCTGGATGGCTACAAGCTGGAGATCGATAACTTCGTCACCTGTGGTCTTAACGAACTCAACCCGGAACGCTACGGCCGGCAAACCGTCAAACTGGCGGGCATGATCGTCTCGGCCCAGCACCGGGTAAGTAAGAACGGTAATGGTTGGGGCATCTTCGTTTTGGGAGATTACGACGGCAGCATCGAATTCACCCTCTTCGGCGAGGACTATCAGAAGTTCCGCCACATCCTCCAGCAGGGGACGGCGCTCTTCGTTACGGCCTTCTACAAAAAATCCTGGCGCAACGACGACCTGGAGCTCAACATCAAAGACGTGAAGCTACTCGAGGGTATCGGCCGCGATCTGACGGAAGCCATCATCCTGAAATTCCAGGTGGGCAGCGTGACCGGTAAGATGGTCCGCGACCTCGACGAACTCTGCCAGCGCTTCCCCGGCCAGCAAAAGCTACGGATGGTTTTCATTGACAACCAGGAGCAAATGAAGCTCAAGATGTTCTCCCTCAAACGTACCGTGGATGCGGATACCGACTTTATAAAGGGTGTGGAACGATTGGGGGTGCAGTATGATTTGGCGCGAGGGCGGGCGAATTAGGAGAGGACTTTAGATTTTAGAAGTTAGATTTTAGACCGCGACCAGCCAAAATCCGACGTCTCATCGTTGGGGGTCTGCCGACCTTTATCCTCTTGTCGCCCTCCCTCACAGCTGTCCTAGAAGTAAGTTTCTCAAAGAAGTTTAAGGAGTTAGAGACGAATAAGAAGCAACGCCAAAACATCTTAAACCTCTCTGCCGCCTTAATCTCCTTTGCGCAACCAGCGCGCAGCGCCCCAAATAATAAACCTCAGTTTACCTCCGGATGGGGTGTGGACCGGCTAGATATGTAGTATGGTTTAGCTAGAAGTTGAGCAAATTAGTGGCTACTTCTTCGCTTTAGTCTCCACGCCATATTGGTCAACCGATGCTTTCATATTCTTGCCGAGGGTAAAGGATAATTCTTTCCAGGCGGTACCCCGCAAACTTTTCAGTACTACCTCATTACCGTTCCTGGTAAATGAAAAGAGGTATTTTCTGGTATTCCCTTCGGGGTCCGTCATACCATTAGCGTCGACGTGCGTATCCAAGTTGAAAGATAAATTTTTCCAGTAGCAACCGCGATGGCAGGTAAGCTCAACACTCTCCCCACTTTGCTGCACGTCGATTTTGAAGGAGGCAACTTCTGCGTCCTGTGCTTTTGCGGTAATGGTGAAAAAGCAACAGCAGATTAGCAAGAGAAGACGGGCAACGAATTTCATTTTAGCGCAGGTATTTTTTTGGGTAATTAGCGGAAAATCAATCGTTTCCACTCACTTTCCTTTAATACGCGAATAAAGAAAATTTGTGCGCGTCATATTCACCTTTTGGCGCTGCCGCAGGTGCGAGGTAAAGTGGATAGGAGCCAAGGACGTTAGAATTTAGAAGTCAGATCTTAAACCGATACCGTCTAAAATCTAATTTCTAACGTCTAAAATCTATACAGCACATTAATTCACCTTTGTAGTAGCCAGTATCTGCTCCAACTCCCCCATCAAGTCCCGCTTCTTCTCACCGGGGGCCAGGATGAAGCCGTCGACGAGTACCAATTGGCGGTTCGCTTCGTCGTTGATGAGATAAGAAATGAAGGGGCCACCCTGAAAGTCGTTCTCCATTTCCCAAATGCCGCGCCCTTCGATGGCGAAGGCACCGTTCAGGTCGGTCGTCTCGGTGAAGAGGGGAAGATCCTTATCGTTGACGCGCATGTAGGTATCCGCGAGGGAGGAACTGACGTAGCGCTTGCCAATCTGATCGCGGATGGTCTTGAGCCCCTCTTTACTGAGCTGCTCCTGGTTTTCGTAGGGCACTTTCGTGACCATAATGTTCATGCTGCCCTTGCGCGTGCCACGCTTGAACCAGACGAAGTCATCGGACCGAACCGGGACCAACTCGTAGCCGTATGGGACGCGGATACGGGCGCCCGTTCGCTGGCTGATGGTATCCATCAGAGCTTTGTCTACACCCTGGAAGAAAGCGGTTTCCTTCATGCGGAGGTTTTCGCTGTCAGCAATGCGCTTCACTACGGCGGCGCGGGTGGAGGACATGCCCCGGAGCAGTTCCTCCCGGTTCTTGCCCATCAGGTAGATGAGTTGCTGGCCGGTGGCCCACTTGTTGCGGGCGACGACGGTGCTGAAGCCTTCCTCCTTAACCTGTTGGATCTTGGCATCACTGAGGTCCTTGACGACCATCTTGGTAGTGGGGCTATTCTTATCGCTGATGTCCGCCAGGACGACGTAGTTACGCAGCTCCCGGAACGTAGGTACGGCCGATAGCTTTTCGGGCTCGATGAAGCGAACATCAAAAATGGGCTCCGGCTGCGGCAAGATGATGTAGGGCGCCTCCAAAAAATAGGCGATCGAATCCGACGCTCCGTTCAGCCAGAGGGAGGAATCCGCTACGACCGTCACCGAATTGATGGAGCCAAAGGCGCCGGGGATCGGGTTGAGCCGGGAAGTGAAAGCATTATCTCCCGCGCAGGAACTCACCCCGAGGGCAAGGCCAAAAAGCAGGAGCAGGGATAAAAAGCGGTTGGTCATGTATGGTTCTGATCTGTACTTGACCTAACAGATGATTTTTAGTGGGGTTGTGGCGTGTCTGAGTTGCGAGTATTTAGTAGCGAGTTTCGAGTGCAGTACTTGCAACTCGAAACTCGCTACTCGCAACTAAAACAGGCTTTCAATCACGTGCTCCTCCGTAATCCCCTCCGCTTCTGCTTTGTAGTTGCGGACGATCCGGTGGCGGAGTACGTACTTGGCGATCGCCTGGACGTCTTCAATATCGGGGCTGTACTTGCCGGAAATGGCGGCGTGGCACTTGGCGCCGAGCACGAGGTACTGCGAAGCGCGCGGGCCGGCTCCCCAGCTGATGTATTTGTTGACGTTGTCCGTCGCCCGGTCGGTGCCGGGGCGGGTCTTGGTGGTGAGGCTCACGGCGTATTCCAACACGTTATCGCTGATGGGGATCTTGCGGACGAGTTGCTGGAAGTACAAAATTTCTTCTCCGGAAATAATGTGGCTCAGGTCGCTCACCTTCGTGCCCGTGGTGCCTTTCACGACGGCAATTTCCTGCTCGTAGGTCGGGTAATCGAGGGGGATGTTGAACATGAAGCGGTCCAACTGAGCTTCGGGCAGCGGGTAGGTTCCCTCCTGCTCGATGGGGTTTTGCGTAGCGAGTACGAAGAAGGGCGAAGGCAACACGTGGCGCTCACCCGACACCGTCACGCTGCGTTCCTGCATGGCCTCCAGCAGGGCCGCCTGCGTCTTGGGCGGGGTACGGTTGATCTCATCCGCCAGGACGATATTGGCAAACAAGGGGCCCTCGTTGAACTCAAACTTGCGGTCATCCCCCAGGATCTCCGAACCGGTAATGTCGGTCGGCATCAAATCCGGCGTAAACTGCACGCGCTTGAAGTCCAGGTCCAACACCTCGGAAATGGTCGATACCAACAGGGTTTTCGCCAGCCCGGGCACTCCGACCAACAGGCTGTGGCCATTAGCAAACATGGAGATGAGGACGGTCTTCACGACCTCTTCCTGGCCGACGATAACCTTCCCGATTTCAGCGGTCAGGGCGCGGTAAGTTTTGGCTAATGCATCGACGGCTTCGACGTCGCTCTTGAAATTCGGTACAGGCATATTATTCTTTGGGGATGGGGCTTCAAAGGTGGTTAAAATGATTGACAATTAGTAATTGTTGCCCTCCGGTTCATGAATTACCTACGGGCAACCAAATAAGGGTGTATTTCAAGATGAATCGTTAAAAATTCGAAGCATCATCCATCGTCCGAAGTGATCATTCCACATCACCGTTCCCGTCTGATTCTAGGCGCCCCGACTAAGTACGGGACTTACTACGTGTCGCTGCCGCGGGTGCCAGGTAAATCGGCAAGTAACAAGGACTGATCACGAGCTGCGGCGATGGCACCTTAAGCTGTAGGATTAAGCGAAAGTGAAAAACCGCCGCCGCACTAAAGGCAAACCGGTCGACATCCCCAACCTACACGATCAAATTCTCATCCCGCAACAACTCCTTCAACTGAAGATCGAGCGTAGTCCCTCGAGATTGCAGGCTGGAGGGGTTGGACCGATAAGGCTCTTCCAGGACGAAAAACTTGGTGCGAACGGTAGTACCGTGCATATCCATATTATAAAGTTGTTGCACGATCCCTTCCTTCTCAAAGTGCGCCATCTCCCGCTTGACGACTTCCAACGGTAGCCGCGTAGCGAGGATGATTTCCTGCATCGTCAACTGCCCGTCCGTATCCGTAGCGTAGAGTTGGAGGAGGTCATCAACCGTCAGGAATGGTTCTTGAGAAAGATTGACTTCGGGTGGCTCCGCGTAGGGTTCCGCCAGGGAGTAGAAGTACCGGGCCTTCTTATTGTAGCTCACCGAGAGTAGACCGACGGTGTGAAAGGAGGTCAGCCGCATCCGGGCTTGGGGGACGGTCATTCCCGTGATCTCCGCTAAACGGTGCGGTGAAAGCAAACCGTCCGGTTGCTCCGCAAATAGCTTGATGAGGTCAACGTCAGTGATCGTCCGCTGCGTGGTCTCGATCTGTGACTTCTGGTAATAAAAGAGCAACCAGCCAAACACAATCAACAGTGCAGCTACGGCAAATGATCCAAGGATGATGGCGACGTCACTAGCTAAGAACATGGCCCAAAGATAGTCGCAGCAGCTACCTTTCTTTTAATTATTGATGCGGAAAGCAACGGAAGTCGTCCGCTTGCCGTCCTACCTACCGTAACTTGCCCCCATGCGGAATATCAGCGCTTTGTTTCTTGCCCTCTTCCTCTGCACCGGCGCCAGCGCCCAGGTTGGTGGCATTAGTACCTATGAGTTTCTGAACCTGCCGAACTCCGCGACCGTCGCCGCCATGGGTGGCCACCACATCGCGTTGCGGGATGATGACCTGAGCCTCGCGCTCCGCAACCCCGCTCTGCTGAACGACGCGATGCACCAGCGGGGCGCCCTGAGCCACGGTTTCCACCCGGCGGGGATATCGAATAGCTCACTGGCCTACGGCTATTTCCACGACAAGACGAAGGTGACCTTCCAGGCCGGCCTGCAGTACACCGGCTACGGTAGCGACCTCGTGCGCCGCGATAATACGGGGCAGGATCTGGGAACGTTTTCCGCCAATGATTTCGCCCTCACCGTCGGTGGCGGCCGGACCTTCGACGAACGACTCAGCGTGGGTGCCAACCTGAAATTGATCTCTTCCCAACTGGCCGGCTACGGCAGTTTCGGTCTTGCTACGGACCTCGCCGTGCACTACCAGGATAGCTCCAGCCTTTGGGGCGTGAGCCTACTGGCGCGAAATATCGGTTTGCAAATCGGCAAGTACGACGGGGCTTCCGACCGGGAACCCCTACCCTACGAACTACAGATCGGGATCAATCGCCAGCTCCGCTACCTCCCCTTCCGCTTCAGCGTGATCTATCGCTACCTCGACCGCTGGAACGTCCTCTTCGAAGACCCGAACGCGGAAATCGAAACGAGTATCCTCACCGTCGAAGAGGAAACGACTGGCCGCGGCGCCGGCGCCGTCTTCCTAGACAACCTGGCCCGCCACTTCGTCCTGAACGGCGAACTGATGATTGGAAAGCAGAAAAATCTGCGGCTGCGCTTTGGCTACAACCACGGTCTCCGCCGCGAGCTCCGGCTGACGGATTTTCGCTCGCTGGCGGGCTATTCTTTTGGTTTTGCCTTCCGTACCAAGCGCTTCTCCCTGGCTTACGGGCGGACGACTTACCACCTGGGCGGGGGGATCAACCAGTTGGGGATTGATGTGGGTTTGGGGAAACGGTAGAGGACTGTAGCAACTGCCTTTAGGGATGCCCGACTTTCCCGGAGACCCGACCTCTGGTCGGGTTGTGTTTAGGACAGTAAGCCTGCTATTAGATGAACGCCTTCAACAAGAGAATACCCGCGCTAAGACGGCAAACCTGAGAAGGGCAACACTGTCATCCAATTCTTCAGATAATTGAGCATCCAACTTACCCCGACCAGAGGTCGGGGCTCCAGGTCGGGGCTCCAGGTCGGGGATCCAATTCAATCGGGAACCGACCAACTCCGCAACAACGCCTCCGCCGAAGAAATCGCCCGCCGCCCCGGCAACAAGTCCTTGACCTGGTGGCGGCAGCTCGTCCCATTCGCGACGATCAGCGTATCCTCCGGCAGCCCGCGTAAGTGGCGCAGCAACGACTGTTCCGCAATGGTCTTACTCAACTCGTAGTGCTCCGCTTCGTAGCCAAAGCTGCCCGCCATCCCGCAACAGCCACTATCTAATAACTTCACCGTAAAGTTCTCCGGCAAACTCAGCGCGGCGGCGCACTTGCCCGCATCCCCCAGTGCTTTTTCGTGGCAGTGGACGTGCAGGACAAGGTTGACGGCCTCGTCACCGAAGTCGTCGACGGTGATGTAACCGGTACTAAATTGCTCGAAGAGGAACTCATCAAATGTGTAGGTGAGGGCGGCGATGGCTTCCGCTTTTTCTTTCAATTCTCCGCGCAAAAGTTTGGGGTATTCATCCCGAAAACTGAGGATGGCGCTCGGCTCCAGACCGATCAGCGGGCGTTGGTACGGGAGCAACAGCTCACTTAGGTAACGGACGTTATACTCCGCCAGATCGCGGGCGTTATTCAATAGTCCCTTGCTCATTTGCGCGCGGCCGCTGGGTTTGTTTTTCTCAGTAAGCGCCGGGCTGTAGCCCAACTTCTGCAGCACTTGGAACGCAGCGATCCCCACGTGTGGCTCCTGTAGATTGATGAATTCGTCACAGAAGAGGTAGGCGGAGTTTTTGGGCCGCACCGCTTCCCCTTTCTGCTTCGCCCAGGCCCGCAGCGTTTGGTGGGCGATCGGTGGTAAACTGCGTTCCGGTGCGATGCGCAGCAGGCGTTTCATCAACGGGCCGGTGGCTTTCAGCATGAAATTAGCTAGCCCCGGCACTTTGGACCCCAAGCGGTAGAGGGGTTCATTCGCGGCTACCACCATCGAGCGCAAGCGCATATCGTCCCGTTGAAAGAGGTATTCCGCCTTCAGATTGGTCATGTCAACCGAGCTGGGGCATTCGCTGGTGCAGGCTTTGCAACTCAGGCAGAGGTCCATGGCTTCCTCCAGCATCGGATGTTGGAAAGGGTCGTCGTGCTGGTTGCGGGTGAGCACTTCGCGGAGGGCATTGGCGCGGCCGCGGGTGCTGTGTTTTTCGGCAAGCGTGGCGCGGTAGGACGGGCACATGGCGCCGCCTTCCATTTTCCGGCAATCACCCGAGCCATTACACTTTTCGGCGGCGCGGAGCAGCCCCTGATCGGAAGACCAATCGAGGATGGTGGAGTACTTCGGAGTAGCCACGTCGGCTTCGTAGCGCAGGCCCTCATTCATCGGAGGGGCCTCCACGATCTTGCCGGGGTTTAAGAGATTGTCGGGATCAAACTTTCGTTTCAGGCCAACCAGCAGATCGTAGACCTCCGGCCCCAGCATATCGGGGAGGAAGGCAGCCCTTACGCGTCCGTCCCCGTGCTCCCCGCTGAGGGAACCCCGGTACTTTTTGACGAGCTTGGCTACGTCCCGCGTAATGTGGTAGAAAGCTTCCCGGTCCGCACTCTTTTTGAGGTTCAGGACGGGCCGCAGGTGGATCTCCCCCGCCCCGGCGTGGGCGTAATAGACGGTATCCTGTTCGTAGGTCCGCATGAGGGTTTCGACCTCGGCGATGTAGTCGGCCAGGTCTTCAATGGCGACGGCGGTGTCTTCGATGCAGGCCACGGCTTTGGCATCGCCGACCATGTTCCCCAGGATGCCGAGACCGGCGGCGCGGAGATTCCAGGCCCTGGCAACGTCGGCTGCGCTACTGAGGAAGGTGGTAGCCGTCATCGTCTTGCCCACGTACTCGTCTGCCGTCAATTCATCGTCCATCAGTTCGGCTAGCTCCTGAGCGGCAGCATCCGTCTCAGCCCGAAACTCGACCAGGAGGATGGCACGCGGATCTTCCCAGACGAAGTCGGCGTTCTTCGCCTGGGCCGGGTTCGTACGCGCGAGGCGGAGGATGGTGTCATCCATCAACTCACACATGAAGGGTTGGTGGCGCATCACGAGTTGGGTAGCCCGCATGGCGCCATCGATACTCTTGAAGTGGACAGCGGCCAATGCGGTGCCCTTCGGCGGGAGGGGCAAAATATTCACTTTGAGCAGCGTCGTAAACGCCAGCGTCCCTTCCGAACCCGCCAGCAGGGTACACAGGTTGAGGTGCTCTCCGTAAGGATTGAAGGGTGCCTGATCCATCAGCAGATCCAGGGCGTAACCGGTATTACGGCGGGTGACGGAAGCTTTGGGGAAGGCCTCGGTAATCGCCTCGCGGTTAGCCTCCCGATCGAAAATTTCGTGGAAATGTCCGATTAGGTGATCCGGTACTACGTCGATGGGTGGGTATCCCCCCATCCCCTGCACCCGCGACCGCGCCAGATCCGCCCGCGCTACGTGCGCCTGTTGCCCGCTGGCCAGAACGACCCGCGCCGCCAGCACGTGGTCCCGCGTAGAACCGACCGTGATGCTCGTACTACCGCAAGAATTATTACCAAACATGCCACCGATGGTGCAACGATTGGCCGTGGAAGTGTTGGGGCCAAACCAGAAACCAAGGGGCTGCAGCGCCGCGTTGAGTTGGTCGCGAATGACGCCGGGCTGCACGATGGCGTACCCCTCTTCCACGTTGATTTCGACGATCTCCCGCAGGTATTTGCTCACATCGATGATCAACCCCGCCCCCACGGCCTGCCCAGCCAGGCTAGTACCACCCGCCCGCGGCGTGATGGGCACCCGAAAAACCTTGGCAAAGCGGACGCACTTTACGATGTCTTCTTCCGTCTTCGGTAACACGACGGCAAGGGGTTTCTCCCGGTATACACTGGCGTCGGTGGCGTAGAGAATACGGTGGATTTCGTCAACGTGTAGTTCCCCCGCCAGACCTGCCGCAAGGTGTTCCAAACCAGTCCGTAACTCCGCGTCCATCGTCATGTCCACAAGGTACGGTGGGCCGGGGAAGTGTACCTTTGCGGCCATTCAAGGCCCTTCCGATTTTGGCGGGGAATACCAGTAAAGCGGTGAGTCAGGACGAGCTAATTGTTACGACCAGTTTTCCGCTTCGAATAAGGAAAGACCATGTACCTCATCCAGGATATTTTCGTGAGCGACGAAGTGACCGACGAGCAATTTGCCTGCAACCTCAACGCCTGCAAGGGAGCCTGCTGCTGGGAAGGCGACTTCGGCGCACCCCTCGAAAAAGCGGAACTGGCGGAACTGGAAAACGCCTACGAGCAAGTAAAACCCAACCTGACGCCGGAGGGCATCGCCGCCATCGAAGCCCAGGGCCTCTACACGAACAGCCCGGAAACCAAGGGTTGGGATACGACGCTCGTCAACGGCGGCGCCTGCGCCTATATGGGCAAGACCGAAGGTGGGATGGCCTATTGCGCCATCGAAAAAACCTACAACGAAGGCAAGATCGGTTGGAAAAAACCCATCAGTTGCCACCTCTACCCCATTCGCGTGAAGAGCAAGCCCGAGGCCAATTTTGAAGCCCTCAATTACGACCGGTGGGACATCTGCTCCGCCGCCTGCACCAAGGGCCAACGGGAAAAGATCCGCGTTTTTGAGTTCGCCAAACCTGCCCTCATCCGCAAGTACGGCGAAGACTGGTACGCGGAACTGGAAGCGGCCGTGAACCGGAAGGAAGAGTAAAAATGATTGGGTTCATGCCCAATACTCAGCAAGCACTAGAGCGCCGCTTCGGCGAATTTCTGCAGGAAACCGCGGACTTCCTCCGGCTTCCACACCTGCGTCGTCGCGTTGCGACTTACGGCGGTGTATTTGATCATGAGTGGCTTCGCACCGGCTACGTAAATGGTGTTATCGTCAACGATGCGTGCAGAGTTGCCCTTAATGGTGAGCTCCTCTCCCGCTTTGGCGCCCGCGACCTTGTCGATCACCGTCTGGCGGCCATTTGGCTTCTTGGGAAACTCAATAATAAGCTGGCTGGACCAATTGCTTCCATCAATATCGTACTGGCAAGAATAGAAAGAGGTAACGGATCGCTGTCCGGGCAAGGGGAAGGTCACGTCCACCGGCAGAATGGCCTGTACTTCTTCCTGCGTCAGCGCACCACATTCGGGGGGTGGCGGGGCCATCATGGCCAGTTTTTCCTCGTTCGTCAGTTTCTTCTTACCGTTGGGCAGCAGTTCTTCCGCGGCCGGAGCGTCATTCTTACAGCCGCAAAAAGTCAGGGCGAGGAGGAGTAGCAGGCAGTATCTCATCGGAGTTGATTTGAGCCGCGAAGGTAAAGATTAGTCTGTAGTCTGTAGTCTACAGTCTGTAGTCACCAGACTATAGACTATAGACTGCAGACTATAGACTATTAAAGCGTTCCCCGCAAAGCCTGCTCCCGCTCAATCGCTTCGAAGAGCGCCTTGAAGTTCCCCTTGCCGAAACTCGTCGCACCCTTGCGTTGGATGATTTCGAAAAAGACCGTCGGCCGAGGCTGGACGGGTTTGGTAAAGATCTGGAGGAGGTAGCCTTCGTCGTCGCGGTCCACGAGGATACCAAGTTTGCGGAGGGGTTCGAGGTCCTCGTCGATATCGCCGACGCGTTCGAGGAGGGTATCGTAGTAGCTATCCGGTACGCGAAGGAATTCGATACCGCGGTCGCGCAGGGCGGTTACGGTGCTGATTACGTCGTCGGTCGCCACGGCGATATGTTGGATGCCGGGGCCGTTGTGGAACTCGAGGTACTCCTCGATCTGGCTCTTTTTCAGGCCCGGTGCCGGCTCGTTGATGGGGAACTTGACGCGGCCGTTGCCGTTGCTCATCACCTTGCTCATCAGGGCGGTGTACTTGGTGGAGATGTCCTTATCGTCGAAACAGATCAGTTGCTTGAAATCCATCACGTCGGCGTACCAATTTACCCAGGTGTTCATCTCGCCGAGGCCCACGTTGCTCACCATGTGGTCAATAAATTTCAGGCCGACGGGTTCGGCGCGGTAGGCGGGTTCCCAGGCTTCGTAGCCGGGCAGGAAGGTGCCGTTGTAGTTCTTCCGTTCTACGAATTCGTGGATGGTGTCGCCGAAGGTTTGAATTTGGGCGCGGACGCAGGTGCCGTGTTCGTCGGAGCTGACGCTGGGCTCGGAGACGGGTACTGCCCCTCGTTCAACGGCAGTCTCGAACGACCATTTCGCGTCCTCCACCCAAAGGGCTACGCACCGGACGGTATCCCCGTGGAGATCGTGCAAGCGCCCAACCTCCGTACCGGGCTGGAGGGGGGAGGTGAGAATGAGGCGGATCTTATCCTGGACCACCACGTAACTCTCCGTATCCTTCGCCCCGGAGCTCAGCCCGCGGTAAGCCAGGGGTTGGAAGCCCATCGCCGAGATGTAGAAGTGAGCCGCCTGGCGGGAATTTCCAACGTAGAGGTGGACGTAATCCGTACCGAGCAGGGGGAAGTTGTCGGTAGCAATCACGTCGGTAGAATGGGCGTCAGTAGCGGGGATGGTAGGGTTCATGGAAGGAAATACTTGTCAGGTCAACAATTAGTGGCGCAAAGGTAGGCTTATTCTCTTAACGTAGTTCCGGATGGATGAGGTATTTATCTTTTGGCGGGACTCAATCGTAAAGGTTTCGTTGCGCCCGGCGTTCTATCTTTCCGCTATGGATAAATTCAATTGGGCCATCCTGGGTTTGGGCAACATCGCGGGAAAGTTTGCCGAAGACCTTCCCCTCATCGAAGGAGCTCACCTCGCCGCGGTCGGCAGCCGTTCACTGGAACGGGCGCAGGCCTTTGCGGATAACCACGGAGCGGAGTACGCCGCCGGCACCTACGCGGGCATCTTCGAAGGGCCTCGGATTGATGCGGTCTACATCGCCACCCCACACGTCCAACACCTAGAGTTAACGCTGATGTGTTTGGAGCGGGGCGTCCCAGTCCTGTGCGAGAAACCTCTTGGCCTCAACCTTTCCGAGGTAGAGGAGATGGTGGCGAAGGCCCGGTCCACCGGCACCTATTTGATGGAGGCTTTGTGGACGCGTTTTCTCCCCTCCACGCTGAAGGTGCAGGAACTCATTGCTTCCGGAGCGATTGGGGAAGTGCTGTCGGTCCGGTCCGATTTTGGCTTTCGGGCGAATGATTTGGAGGTGGCCCTCTCCCCCACTTCCTTAGCACCCGCGGCAGCGCCCAATTTGGCCCGCAACAGAATTTTAAACCCCGATTTAGGTGGCGGCGCGCTGCTGGATATTGGCATTTACCCGCAATTCCTCTCCCAATTTTTGTTGGGTGAACCGACGGAAATTAACGCCGTGGCCCGCCTCTCGCCCCAGGGCGTGGATTTGGATACGTCCGTAACCTGTCACCACGCCGGCGGGCAACTGAGCCATAATTATAGTACGGTACTGGGCCGCACGAAAACGGAAGCCCTGATCTTAGGGACGACCGGCAGCATCCACTGGCACCCGCGCTGGCACGAGCCGAGTAGCTTCAGTATCCTCCGTGGCAAAAATGACCCGCCGGAGAATTTCTATTTCGACTACGGTGGCGCGAATGGGTATAAGTACGAAGCGGAGGCGGTGATGGCGGATGTACGGGCCGGGCGTTCGGAGAATGCGCTTTGGGGCTTGGAGGATTCTTTGGCTTTGCATCGGACGCTGACCGCAATCAGGACTATTATTGGCTTGCGTTATCCTCAGGGATAGCTTAGGCAGATTCGCCCATCGCCAGCAAAGCTTTTTCGAATAAGGTATCAGAAAGCCAGAACCCATCATCGACCAAATCCTGAAGAACGTCTTTACCGTTCTTGATCAGGCCCCGCTGCTTAGCGAGAATTACTAAGCCGATGGTGCCAATGAAGGAGATCGATAAACTGGCCGCCTGCTTGCGACCTTTGATTTCATCTATGATTAGCCGCGCGTCATCTATATCACTCGCTATCGCAAGAGCGCTTGCTTCACCTGCATCGAGACGCTCACGAAACGATTCGTAAAGAGTTTTGGAATAGTTAGTCTCTACCTGAATCCAATCTGGCAGACTATGATAAATTTCACCTCTCACTACATCTGTAATGATGACCGTATCAAATAAATCTCGCAGTAAATCCAGTCTCTGTATGCCGATTAGCGCGATGATCGGGCTACTATCTGCAATAATTATCATTTAGAATTCCGATAGATTATCTAACTCCTCTTGTACTTCATATTGTACAAAAGACACGCCCTGATCTCCGAGGCCACGCATAAATTCCTCCTTGGTGATCCCAACGATTTCGGCACCCTGCGCTAAAGAGATCCTCTGGTCGCCGTACAACTTTGCGGCGAGCGACATCTTGATCTCCTTTTCGGAAAGATGGACGTTATCCGGCACGTGAATATTTATGCTCATATCACAAGAACTGAAAATCTACCAGTAGAGTTGCCGAAGCAGCTACAGCTTCACAATCCACCCAAACTTATCCGCCACCTTACCCGTCCGCAGTCCGTCGATGTATTTCTTCAGCATTGGGCCAATCTTGCGGTCTTCAACGGCCGGCAACGTCATCAATTTATCGCCGTACTGTAACTCCGCTACGTGGCTGACCACGGCGGCAGTACCCGCACCGAACATCTCCTGTAGCGTACCGGCTTCGTGCGCGGCTACGATCTCGTCAATCTCGATGACGCGCTCCGTAACGGTGTATCCCTTATCGCGGAGAATGGTAATGAAATTCTTCTTGGTAATCCCCTTCAGGATCGCACCGTCTTCAGCCGGAGTGATGACCTCGCCGTCGATGACGAAGAAGATATTCATAGTGCCGACTTCCTGGATCTGGGTCATGTTGGGGCCACCCATCCAGACGACCTGGTCAAATCCCTTCTTCTGGGCTAGGTGAGCGGGTAAGAGGCTCGCCGCGTAGTTACCAGCCGCCTTCGCTTCACCCGTGCCACCAGGGACGGCGCGGACAAAATCCTGCTCCACCACCAAACGAACCGGTTTGGCGTAGTACGGACCAACCGGCGCCGTAAAGATGCAGAACCGGTAAGTCTCACTCGGGCGCACGCCGATGAATTCATCCGTCGCAAACATGTAGGGACGGAGGTAAAGGGCGCTTCCTTCCGCCGGTGGGATCCAATCACGATCGAGGGACACCAATTGGCTGACGGCCTCGACGAACCGGTCCTCGGGGAACTCCGCCATCATGAGGCGGCGGGCGCTGGCGTTGATGCGCTTGGCGTGGTCGCCGGGGCTGAGGAGCGCGGGTGTGCCGTCGTCCAGTTTGCTGGCCTTCATCCCTTCAAAAATGGCCTGCCCGTAGTGCAGCACCATGCTCGCTGGGTGGATGGTGAAATGACCGAAGGGAACGATGCGGTCGTTCGTCCACTCGCCGTCCTTATAGTCACTGACGAACATGTGGTCCGAGAAAATCTTGCCGAAGGGGAGGTTGTCCCAATCCACGGTGGACACGCGGCTCTGCTGTACTTTTTCTACGTGGATCGATGGCGTGGTGACGGTCATGACGGATCTATTTAAAGGTTATGGGAGCCTAAAGGTAGGGCATTAACTGGAGTTTCATCACCATCCATACGTTGCCGTACCACCAGAATATCTGACACTTTCAGCCCACCCTTTCGCCGTAATTTTGCGGTATGGACCTCTTCCCCCGCATTGACCTCATCACCCTGCCCACCATCGAAAACACATCGGTTGGAGACTTGCAAGCAAATCCGGAAAAACGGGTCCTGATTGTCTACGACGAAGGCCTGGATTTTATTCAGCGCGTCCTTGCCGCGGCGGGTTACGACCAACCAGGGGAGCAAATTCACTTTTTGCAGGCTGCTAAGGATGATGAAGATGGCCTTGACTTAAGCGGCCTTATCCACCGGCTGGAGGTCAACAAAATTTGTCTCTTTGGCCAGGATTTGCCGAAACTGGGACTTCACTTTTCCGTGTCGCCCTACTTTCCCCTCAAGCTAGCAGGTAGGACGTACATGACCTGCCCTTCGGCGGCGACTATTGCGGCGGATAAGGAGCGGGGCGACAACAAATCCAGCCGGGCGCTCTGGGGTGGGATCAAACAGGCATTTGCCCGGTAGTAGGTCCAGCATCACTCAACTTTTGGGGTAGCTCGCGCTTTCATGCGGTAGCCTTCTACCACACCACAAAAGCCAGATTCATGTCCAGTTTAGCCAATAAAGTTGCCCTTGTCACCGGTGCTTCCCGCGGGATCGGTGCCGCCACCGCCGAGCACTTAGCCGCCGAGGGCGCGGCCGTTGCCATCACTTACAACCGGAGCGCGGAGGAGGCCGAGCAGGTCGTCGCCAGGATCAAAGCAGCGGGTGGAACGGCCAAAGCTTTCCAATCGGACGCCGGTAACCCGGAGGACAACGCGGCCCTCATCGAAGCCGTGATCGCGGCCTTCGGCCAGTTGGACATCCTCGTCAACAACGCAGGCGTATTTGTCGGCGGATCCATCGAGCGCGGCGATCTCGACGTGCTTACCAAAAACTACACAGTCAACGTTCAGGGCGTTTACGCCACTACACTTGCGGCGATTCCCCACCTGAAGTCGGGTGGCCGCATCATCAATATTGGCTCGGTGACGGGCATGAAGGGTACGGCGCTCTTCAGCGCTTACGGTGCCACGAAGGCCGCCGTCGCTTCCCTCACCCAGTGTTGGGCCAAGGAGTTGGGGCCGCGCAACATCACCGTCAACACCATCCATCCCGGCAGCGTGGACACCTACATGAACCCCGCCGACGGTGAGTACGCCGACGCGCAACGGGCCAGCAACGTCTTCAACCGCTACGGCAAACCCTCCGAGATCGCCACGGTCGTCACTTTCCTGGCCGGCCCCGGCGCCTCCTTCATCACCGGCGCTAGTATCCCGGTGGATGGTGGTTATACAGCGTAAGTTGTTTTCGGCGCTGCCGCAGGGTAAAGATTTTAGAAGTTGGACGTTAGATTTTGGATCGGGACCATCTAAAATCTAGCTTCTAATTTCTAACGTCTCAAAAGGGCGCTGCCGCAGGTGCGGGGTAAGGATGTTAGACGTTAGAAGTTAGATTTTAGAGCGGGTTGTCCTAAACCAAATACGTTGACACCAATGCATCGAAATGTCAACAAAAAATCGGAAGATCCGTCCCACCAAGCGCTACGGCGAGTGCTTCAAACGAGCCCGCGTCAAAGATTTTGAGGAGGGCACCTTTAGTGTCAAGCAAATGGTCCAGCTTTACGGCGTATCTTATCAAACGATCTACAACTGGATCGCTAAATACAGTAGCATGGCCAAGAAGAATGCCGTTATCGTCGAAGTCCCCAATAGTCAAACTGCTAAGCTTGCAGAACTGCAACGTCAGCTCGCCGAACAGCAAGCCCTCCTCGGTCGGATGGCCATTCAACTTGACCACAAAACGAGAATGCTGGCCATTTACGAAGAGGAGATGCCGGAGTTCAAAAAAAAAGCTGCTTCCACACTGCGCTCAGCCGACTCTTCGAGCAAAAAGAAGAGCCAATGACGAAGCAAACGATCTATTTAGCCTTGGGCGTTAGTCGACAAGCTCACGCTGCTTTTGGGAAGCGCCGAGCTAAGCACGAGGATGCCATGAACGGAGCTGAGTCTCAGTTAAAACTGTTGCGCAGAGAACACCCCGGCCTGGGCCTACAGAAAGCCTGGAGTATGCTACGGCCGCGGCATATCTCGCGCAACGCATTCTGCCGTGAGATGACCCGGCGTGGCTATGCCCTAGTCCGTAAACGCAACTACGTGCGGGTAACCCGATCGGGGTCCTATCGCTATCCTAATTTAATTAAAGAACTGATTATCAATGGGGTTAACCAAGTATGGCAGAGCGATACGACGTACTATCGCATCAACAATAGCTTTTACTACATCACCTTCATCATTGACGTTTATAGCCGTCAGATTGTAGGTGTCCATACGAGTAAACACCTACTGGCAACGGCAAACATCGCTGCCTTGGAAAGCGCTTTTCGCCAGTGTGGTCAGTCAGATCTACAGGGTCTCATCTTCCACAGCGATGGTGGTTCGCAGTATCGTAGTCGTCAGTTCGTCGAACGACTGCGTAGCAGAGGCATCTCAAGTAGTATGTGCGACGTAGCGCTGGACAATGCTTACGCTGAACGCCTCAACGGTGTGATCAAACAAGAGTACCTCGACCACTGGCAACCCAAAGACTTTGACCAGCTAAAGCGCCTGGTAAACAGAGCCGTGAAGCACTATAACACCAAACGGATCCACGGAAGGTTGCCGTTGCGAAGCAGTCCCAAAGCCTTTGTGGCCGGCTGGCGATCGGATCAGCCAGGCTACCGCTATGCGCTCTTGATCAAGGACGGCCAGGGAGTGAATGAAGACCTGTGCCCAACCGTCGTGAAGTATTTACCCACGCCCGGCAAGTATGCCCGTGAGGGGCGTGGGCAAATACTCCCCGCCGGTGTCAAGTACCTAACTGAGGAAAAATTTAAAAACCGTCGTGCGTAATGGCGCGACTTCATTATTAATCTGTCAACGCTATTTGGTTAGGCACAGGTGTGTCTAAAATCTAGCTTCTACAATCTAACGTCTTACACCTCAGATATTGATCTCCGAAGTATGCTTGATATCCTTCAGCACAAAGGAAGAATTGATCTCCCCAATGTTCTCAATCAGGGTGAGTTTGTAGCGGATGAAGTCGTGGTAATCATCCAGGCTTTTGCTGTTGACTTTTAGAATGAAGTCCACCCGCCCCGCCATGTGGTAGCACTCCTGCACTTCGGGCAACTCCCGAATTTGGGCCTCAAACTTTTCAATGAAGGATTTCTCATGGTACCGCATCGATACCTGGCAGAAAGCGGTGACCGGCAGGTCAAACTTCCTTTTGTTCAGAATGGCCACGTACCGCTCGATGTAGCCCTGCCGTTCCAATCGTTTGATCCGTTCGTAAACCGGGGACGGGGTCAGGTGCAACTGCGCGGCGATCTCCTTGGCCGTCTTCTTGGCGTTTTCCTGTAGGAGTTTCAGGATGGTGAGATCGGTTTCGTCGATTGAATTAGTTGTCATGGCAATAAAATTTACGGTAGCGACCGGACGCCAGCCCGTGTTCACCGTTAAATTTAGCGATATTCTTTTAGCGTACGGGGATAATTACGGAATTCAGCCCCATTCCTGCACCACCTTCCGGTAGAACTTAACTTTGTCAGGTATTCACCCTCCAGCAAAAGTAAACCGGCAGCAGATGAAAGATTGCAGCATTCTCGTCACTGGCGCCTGCGGCCAATTGGGCAGTGTACTCGTACCGGCTCTGCGGAAACGCTACGGTATACGAAACGTGGTGGCCTCCGATTTACGCCTCTGCCCCCAGATTACCGGACCATTTGAGTTGCTGGATGCTACCGACTTGGATGCGATGACCACCATTGTGAGGAAGTACCGAATCAAGCGGATCTTCCACCTGGCCGCCATCCTTTCGGCGAGTGGGGAAGCGAAGCCGGTCCGGACCTACCAGACTAACATGAATGCCTGGTTGAACGTCCTCGAAGTCGCCCGCCACGAAGGTGTGGAGCGGGTCTTCTACCCCAGCTCTATTGCCGTATTCGGCCCCGCCGCTCCGTTAGATAAAACCCCAAACGATGTTTGCCTCGATCCACTCACGGCTTACGGGATCAGCAAAGCTTCCGGGGAAAATTGGGGGCAGTACTACTTTAAGCGCTACGGGCTCGACGTGCGGTCTCTCCGCTACCCCGGCGTCATCGGCCACCAATCAGATCCGGGTGGCGGGACTACGGATTATGCGGTCGATATCTTCCACGCCGCCGCGCAGGGTAAACGCTTCACCTGTTTTCTGGAGGCCGACGAAGCGCTCCCGATGATCTACATTGACGACGCCATCCGTTCCACCCTCGAAATAATGGAAGCTCCGGCTGACCGGATTCGGTCCCGCACCTCCTACAATCTCTCCGGTGCATCCTTCACCCCCGCTCAGTTAGCGGAAGCCATTAGGAAGGTTCGCCCCGATTTCACGATCGATTACCGGCCGGATTACCGCCAGGCCATCGCCGCCGGTTGGCCCAATTCCATAAATGACCGTCCAGCGCGGGAGGATTGGGGCTGGCAACCGGATTTTGACCTGGAGCGAATCGTTCAAACCATGATCGAAGCGCTCGACGTTCGGTACAACGGCAGCTTAAACCTGCAGCCCGGCACCAACCTTACCTCTCTACTCCCTACCGGCTAATTCCCGCCCCAAATATTCAGACCATGTTTACTTTCAAAGAAGACCTCCAGCAAGAACTCAACGAGATGCGGGAAGCCGGCGTCTACAAGGCCGAACGGGTGATCACCACCCCACAGGGGCCAGAGATTGATACGACCAGTACTCACGACGTCCTCAACTTTTGCGCCAATAATTACCTGGGCCTTTCCTCCCACCCCGCCCTGCTGGAAGCCAGTAAGGCGACAATAGACACCCACGGATTCGGTCTCTCGTCGGTACGTTTCATCTGCGGTACGCAAGACATCCACAAGGAGCTGGAGCGTAAAACGGCCGCCTTTTTGGGAATGGAAGATTGCATCCTCTACGCCGCCGCCTTCGACGCTAACGGTGGCCTCTTCGAACCCATCCTGACCAAGGAGGACGCCATCATCTCCGACGCACTGAACCACGCCTCCATCATCGACGGCATCCGTCTCTGCAAGGCTGCCCGCTACCGCTACGACCATAACGATATGGCTTCGCTGGAAGAGCAGCTGAAAGCCGCCAGTGGTGCTCGCCGCAAGCTCATCGTTACGGACGGTTCCTTCTCCATGGACGGCACCATCGCCCAACTCGATAAGATTTGTGACCTGGCCGATAATTACGGTGCCCTCGTCATGGTAGACGAATGCCACTCCACCGGTTTCATCGGGAAGACTGGCCGCGGCGTCCACGAATACTGCGACGTGATGGGCCGGGTGGACATCATCACCGGCACCTACGGCAAGGCGCTTGGCGGAGCTTCCGGTGGATTCACGGCGGCCCGAAAGGAAATTGTGGATATCCTTCGCCAACGGTCGCGCCCCTACCTCTTCTCCAACACCCTTGCTCCCAGCATCGTCGGTGCATCCATCAAAGCCATTGATATGCTCAGTGAGTCAACGGCGTTACGGGATAAACTGGCGGCCAACACCAAATACTTCCGCGAAGGCATGACAAAAGCCGGCTTCGACATCATTCCCGGCGACCACCCCATCGTCCCCGTCATGCTCTACGATGCGCCCCTCGCCCAGCAGTACGCCAGCCGGCTGCTGGAAGAAGGCATCTACGTGATCGGCTTTTTCTATCCAGTCGTACCGAAGGGGAAGGCCCGCATCCGCGTCCAACTCTCCGCCGCCCACGAGCAGGCGCATTTGGACCGGGCCATCGCGGCGTTCGTGAAGGTTGGGCAGGAGTTGTCGGTGTTGGCTTGATGGAATTGTACGAGTGCTCAGGTTTAACGAAGATCGAACGATTGCTTCGTTCACCGGACGCTTGAAGGACGTTGCGCGACGCTCCAAGGACCTAGAGGTAGGCAACAACCTCTATCAACTAGTAAAATCCAAGGTCCTCGTGGCGTCCGACGCAGGAGGTCCCGCGAGCGTCCGGCTGAACAGGAGGTTTGCAGGTGGACGGACGCTCGCGGGAGCTCAATTTGTAAAGCAGGTTTGCAACTGGACGGACGCTCGGAGGAGCTCAACTCTTGCTGCGCGCGAGTTGACCACGCCACGAGGACCTAGAGGGATGTAACATTCTCAATCAACTTCTAAAATCCCAGGTCCTCGTGGCGTCCGACGCAGGAGGTCCCGCGAGCGTCCGGGTGGGGCAAAAAGTTTATAAACCCACCCTACCTTGCGCAAAAATCCCCACCACCATGCCCCTGGTCTTCGCCACCAACAACCCCAACAAGATCGCCGAAATCCAAAACCAATTGTCGGAGGGCTACGATTTCAAATCGCTCAAGGAGATCGGCTGCCTCGAGGAGATTCCAGAAACCAGTGGCACCATCGAGGGGAATGCCCGCCAGAAGGCCCGCTACGTTAAGGACAACTACGGCTACGATTGTTTCTCCGAAGATACCGGCCTCCTCATCGATGCCCTGGACGATGCACCCGGCGTTGATACCGCCCACTACGCCGGTCCCCAGCGAGACGCTACGGACAACAACCAAAAAGTGCTGCAAAACCTGGAGGATAAAGCGCAGCGAACCGCCCGCTTCAAAACGGTGATCTGCCTCGTTCGGGGAGACGAAGAACACTTTTTTGAGGGTATTTGCGAAGGCCACATCGCCGCAATCCCTACCGGAGAGGACGGTTTTGGCTACGACCCGATCTTCATCCCCACGGAAGGCGACGGCCGCACCTTCGCCCAAATGAACAAGACGGAAAAGCAAGCCATCAGCCACCGAGGAAGAGCCGTAAGAAAGCTGGTAGAATTCCTGAAGTGAGGAGCGCCACTGATTGCCAATATCCACGCATGCAGATAGTAACTTAGCGGGCGCAATGAGCAGACTGATCTCCCTCCTGTTTTTCGTCGCCGTCGCCTACGGTGCCTGGTTCTATCTAAAGGACTATTCCCGGGGGCCCGTAGAAGTCCGGCTCGTGCAGGCGGATTTGGACGACATTAGTCGCATCAGCCTTTTGCCAAAGGACGGGCGTTCGGAGTTATTTCGTCTCCAACGCGGTGAAGGGAACCAGTGGATGGCCACCCGCAAACAGCGCTTGCTATTGGACCGGGACGGAAAGATCGCCCGCTTCGTTGACATGCTAGCTAGTGTCACCTCGGACTCTACGATTCGGAAGCTGCCCAAGGGTGAGGATTACCGCACGGTGGAAATTCGCATCCGGGCTCAGGGGGAGGAAGAAGGCTTTTCGCTGCACTTTACGCGGTCCGCCCAGCTCCCGGTTTACGCATCCTGGGCCGAAGCGGAAGAAGTATTGGCACTGCCCCCCTCCCTCAATGCCTGGCGGGAGGAGTATTTGCACTTCGATGCCTACCGGGAGCGGAGGCTCCTCAACCTACTGGCTACTGAAGTGGACAGTATCTCCGTCCTCAAGCAAGATTCCTTACTCTGGGGGATCAACATCGGTGATCTCTCGGCGACGGCCCAACGATTCATCGCACCTGCGGCAGCGCCCCATGCGGATTATTTTGATGAGATCGCCCACCGCGACCGGGAGTTTGCGAAGATCAAACTCTACCACGGCGCAGCGTACAAGACCATTACGGTGTACCGGGATTCGCTGTGGCCCAGCCCCTTCGTGCTGAATGGAGAAGACTACCCCCGAAGATTTCTGGGATATGACGCGCTGCGGTGAAACTTATGCCCCGCCCGGCGTTGTGTGGGGGTAGTTACCTCGCCAAATGATCGGACGCCTTTTAGTTTTACTCGCCACCCTCCTTGCCCTTGACGTTTACGCCTACCAGGCCGTAAGAAGTTGGGTTTCCCCGTACAGTCAGGGGCGGCGCCGGCTCATCAAAGGGGTATACCTCGGGATCACCCTGATCGCCTACCTCCTACTGGCGCTCAACATCGTGGAGGTAACGGATAGCTGGGGGAAGGAAGCAAAAACGCTGGTGCGGGTCTTTCTTTTCCTGAGTTGGTTGTGTAAACTCCCCATCGTGCTCGTGCTGCTAATCGATGATCTGCGACGGGGCGCTAAATGGGTGGGCAACAAGGTCAGCCCCGTAACGAAGCGTGATACGAGCCGCAGCCGCTTCCTCGCCAAAGCCGCCCTGATTGCCGGTGGCGTTCCCCTCGCAACGCTTACCTACGGGATCGTCCGCAACGCCTACCGCTACCGCCGCTTTGCCGTGGACGTGCCGATTGAAGGCTTGCCCGCTGGGCTCGATGGCGTGAAAATCGTCCAAATCAGCGATATGCATTCGGGCTCCTGGACGAAGTCCGAACCTTTGAAAGACGCCGTACGCCTCATCAATGAAGAAGAAGCGGACATCGTCTGTTTTACCGGCGATCTCGTGAACGAGCAAGCCGTAGAGATGGCGCCCTTCGTGGATATCTTCAAGGAGGTCAAAGGAAAGCACGGCGTCTATTCCGTCTTGGGCAACCACGATTACGGCGATTACCACCAGTGGCCCAGCGATGCTGCGAAGGTGGAGAACATGGAAACGCTCTACGCAACCCACGAGAAATTAGGCTGGGATCTCCTGCGTGACGAGCACCGAAAGGTGGAAATTAACGGCCACAAGATTGCCATCATGGGCGTAGAAAACTGGGGCTCTGCTTTCCGCTTCCCTCGCAAAGCCGACCTGCCAAAAGCTACCGCCGGCACGAATGACTGTGATTGTAAGATCCTCATGAGCCACGACCCTACCCACTGGGACGCCAAGATCCGCCCCGGCTATCCGGACATTGATCTCACCCTCAGCGGCCACACCCACGGCTTTCAATTTGGCGTAGAAATCCCCGGCTTCCGCTGGAGTCCCGCTCAGTACCTGTACAAACAGTGGGCCGGCCTTTACCGGGAAGGCAAGCAGTACCTCTACGTGAATAGAGGTTTAGGCTTTTTGGGGTACCCCGGGCGGGTGGGGATTTTACCGGAGGTGACGGTGCTTACGCTGCGCTCCGCTTAGGATTCTCGATTCTCGATAAGTGAGGACTGATTTGCTACCGCTGTTTCACTCGCTGCGCTCGGCTACCAACAATCAGTACTCACCTATAAATAGCACGAATTTCTGCGCCGCAAATCGGAAGCACGCAGTGCGACAAAGCCGTGCGGCAGCCAATCAAGAATCGCCAATCGAGAATCGAGAATCGCCAATCAAATAATATCGTCTTCTTCCTCAACCGGACGCCGCGGCTTCCGCCCGGGCTTCTTCCGCTTCGGCTTGGAGGGTTTCTTCGGCGGTGGCGGCGGAATCTTGACGCGCGAGACGATCTTATTCGGCCCTTCGCGGCGTTCGGCGGCGCGGCGAGCAACGTCGGCGGCGGTGATGTCGAGTTCGCCGCTGGCCTGCATGCGCATGCCTTCGAGGCTTTTGGTGGTGGTCGGCACGGCGGCGAGGCGCTCTTTGTCGATCAGTTTACCGGTTACGGCGCAGCTGCCGTAGACTTTATTTTGGATTCGAAGCATGGCGTTCTGCAGCGCGGTGATGTGGTCGCGTTTACGGAGCACTTGCTCGTTAAGGAGCTCCATAGCGCTCACGGAGCCGCTGTCTTCACCCATATCGGCCCCAAAGTTTTGGGACATGGTTTCGCTGAGTTCCTTTACCTGATCCTGCAGGATCTGGAGTTCGTTCTTCGCTTCTTTATAATCTGCCTTGATGCGCTCGCCAAAAATTGCGAGGTCTTCGTCACTGTATCTTTCCATGGGTAGCTTGATAGCTTCGGTTGGGCGTGGTTAAACGTATTGCCCGCTTGTAAGTATACATATTTTTCCCGGCCGCACAAATTATTCCGCAGCATTTAGCTGTGGGTATGAATTTATCCGTACCGATGAGTATACCGTTGGGCAGTATAGAAGGTCTGGCTTAGATTAAAGTTTAAACCAACCAGTGCTCTAACGTTCTGGCAACACCATTCGCGCCTTCGCTTACCAACTCTTTTCGCACGTAGCAAGGGGCGCTGCCGCGGGTGCGTAGAATGGATAAAAATAATAAGTTGGGGTGTTGGGGGACCGGGCCGTTCCGTAGTTTTGCACTTCCAACGGAGAACCAATTGGTACACTTACGTTGTTTGCCAAACAAACCCCACGGCGACGGGCCGACAAATACTCACGCCCGCCGCCCTTTACCGACGAAGAAAACTCTGACGCCATGGCCATCATGATCACCGACGACTGCATCAATTGCGGAGCCTGCGAACCGGAATGCCCCAACACCGCGATCTACGAAGGCGGCGTAGAATGGACGATGGCCGAAGGAACGACCATCACCGAGCCCTATAAGATCGAGACGGGCGAAGTGGTAGAACCCAACGAGGATAAGGAACCGGTGAGTGATGAGTTTTACTACATCGTCCCCGACAAATGTACCGAGTGCGTTGGTTTCCACGAAGAACCCCAGTGTGCCGCCGTCTGCCCGGTAGACTGTTGCGTCCCCGACCCCGAACGGGAAGAAGAGGAAAGTGTACTGGCCGCCCGCCAAGCGACACTGCACGCTTAAGCGCGCCCGTGAGTTAGCTCACCACTTTACAAGTCAGAAAAACCTGCGCACGAGTACCCGGCTACCGACCTGGAAGTAGTTCCGGTTGGTCTGGTTAAAGTTGCTTTTGAGGTTCCCCTGCAGGAAAAACTGGAAGAAGGGTTCCACCCGAAAACTCAGTCGTTCTGATAGTTTACGATCGTACCCAATGGAGGTATTCAGGGAGATCGTAGCCGGGCGGAAGCTCGTTTCGGGGTCTTCTTCCAGGATGATGGTTCCCTGCTCTTCCCCTTCGATGAAGTCCGTTTGTTCCGTCTCTGTTTTCAAATGGAAATGACCAGCTACGCCCAGGGAGAAGTAGACTCGGTCTTCCGGCTTGATGTCCTGATAGAAGTTTAGCTCGAAGGGAATGCTCAAATACTGAGCGGTTACTTCCTGGCTGAAGGTGCGGTTGGAGCCGGCGCGTCGGTCCGATTGCTCCGCGACGCTGTAGCCGGTTTGTAGGTAGCGTACGCCGGTGGTAAATCCAATCTTGTTGACGCGGCTCGTGTAGATCAAACCTACTCCGTAACCGCCCCGGCCGGATTCGAGGCTATCCTGTCTTTCCAGTTCCGTAAACACTACGCCGCTGCCGGCGGAGATCCGGCGGTTCCCGAAATGGGGCGCTACCTCGATCCCGTAGGCTTGCTCCACCACATCCTGGCCAAAGCAGGTAAGGGAGAACATCAGCAGGAATAGGGTGCAAAAGGCTAAACGCATGTGGAATTACATCTGGGAGTGGCAAGATAGGGGCTGCCAGACCATCCCCTAATTAACCGGTAAATCTGTGTCGATATTTTGCGGCAGTTACGTTTGGGCTTTTCTTAATACATCCAGCAAGCCGGCTACGTACCTTGCGGGTATGTTTGCCCGACCTTACCTCCTGTTCCTTTTATTGCTGATAAGTTCTTTACCGCTCTTAGGTCAAGGTAGCCCGTTACCGACGGGGGATGAGAACTACGACCTCATCCGCCGGCTGATCGTTCGGTACGGAAACGAAGGCTTTGCCCAGCCGGCTACGGACCTTAGTCTGGAGCCCATCAACCGGGCCACGTTGGTACAACTCGCCAAGACTTACGACAAGCTCTACGGAGAATCCATGTCGCGAGTAGATCGGTACCGGCTCCAGGGTTTTTACGATGATACTAATGAATGGCTTTCCGTTCCGGACTTGACCCTGGGGGAAGACAGCGACCGAGCCGCCTTTTTCCTGGCGGATGACTTCGCCCTCAGCTCCGCGGATAGCCCACTCCACCGCAAACAGTCGCCTTTACTGAACTTTCTCTACCCTACCCCGGCCAATTTAATGGAGGTCCATAAAAAGGACTTTTACCTGCGCCTGAACCCCATCATCGATTTCAGGTACGGAAAGCAACAAGACGATCAGGAAGATTACTTTTTTAACCGCCGTGGTTTGAGCCTCCGGGCCGGGGTGGACGATCGCATCTTTTTGCACTTTGACATTCTTGAAACCCAGATTGGTCTCCCCAATTACGTCCGCCAGTTTAGGGACCAATTCGAGGCCTTGCCGGGGGCCGGGTTTCTGAAGGGGTATTCTCTGGACGTTGCCAATATCAACGACGGGAACGACTACCTCAATGGCCAAGGCTTCGTTTCTGCGGACATTACCAAGCACGTGGGGGCTAGGCTAGGGTACGGCACCCATTTTATTGGCGATGGCGAACGTAGCATGTTGCTCTCCAACTTCAGTAATAATTACCCTTACCTGGAACTAAACTGGCGAATCTGGAAATTCCACTACCGCAACATCTTTGCGGAGCTGACGGACGGCCCCGCCGACCAAACGTCGACCGGGATGCCCCTAGCCAAGAAATACCTGGCCAGCCACCATCTATCCATTAATGTTGGCAAGCGACTCAACTTTGGTTTGTTTGAAGCCGTCGTCATGACGCGCGAGGATGGGTTCGACCTGGCCTACCTCAACCCGGTCATCCTCTACCGGACCATCGAGCAAAGTGTCGGCAGCCCCGACAACGCGATGGTAGGGTTAATGGGCCGGTACCGCAGCCCGTGGCGGGTAGAGGTTTACGGCCAGTTTATCCTGGATGAGTTCAAATTTGATGAGCTCTTCATCGAACGCCGCGGGTGGTGGGCCAACAAGTGGGCTTACCAATTGGGGGCGCGCTACGTGGATGCCTTTGGTTTGGACCAACTGGACATCGTCGCCGAACGAAATGTCGCCCGTCCCTACATCTTTAGCCACCGTGGCAACTCCAGCTATACCCACTTCGCCATGCCGTTAGCCCATCCGCTGGGTGCCAATTTTACGGAGAACCTGATTGGTCTTGACTACCGTCCCCTACCCCGTTTGCACCTGCGGCAGCGCCTTTACCTGATTGAGCAGGGGGAGAGTACGGATGACGTAGTGGTGGGTGAAAACCTGAACGTGCCTTCCGGGCAGCGCTCCTCCCAATTTGGGAATGAAATCGGCCAGGGAATCGGCTACACCAATACCCTGCTGAGTCTGCGAGCCAGTTACGAACTGTTCCCCAACCTCTGGCTGGAAGGGACCTACCTCACCAGGAGTAAGGACTCTGAAGTAGATGCCCGGGACCTCAGCACCACGGTCGTCAATCTTGGCGTGCGCTGGAATATTGCGCGGCAGGAGTATGCATTCTGACCAGGTTGCTAGCGCTCGTATTCCGGTGGCAGGTAAGCCTGGTGCTGGAGTTGTTCGGCTACCTCGGGCGGCACCTCCCGCTTCCACCGGCGGTGCGTCCAGAGCCAGGGGGTTGGGTCGCGTTGGATCTCTTCCTCTAAGATTCTGACGTAAGCTTCGGTGATTTCCCCCGGGGTGGTACTGGTGGGATCATCCGAGATTCGCTGTAATTCGCCTAGATAGTGACCACGTTTTACCATCCGTAATTTCATGTAATAGATGGGAGTATCGTGGCGCACTGCGAACCGCTCCGGGCCAGCCAAAAAACCAGTGGGCTGATTGAGAAAGGTCGTCCAGTGAATCTTCTGCCAAATGACGTTGCTCGGGCTCTGGTCAGCGACGAAGAACTCCAGTGCAGGCTGTTGCCGTGGCCGTTCAAAGTAGGCTTTGATGACCCTGCGGCTGACGAGCCGGGTACCGTTACGTTGCCGATTAGCGCGCGCAATCTGATCGGCCGCATCATTCTTAAGCGGGCTGTAGACAGCCATAACCTGTAACCGAGGGAAGATGGCCGGAAAGGAAATACCCGCGATCTCCCAATTGGAATAATGCGCCCCGACGGCGATGATGCTTTTGCCCGCATTCACCAGAGGGTCTAATAGCTCCGGGTTGGATACGTTACAGCGCGCCACTGCCTCGGCCTCACTCATACTGAAGAGCTTGATGGATTCGGCGAGGGTGTCGAAAAAGTAGCGGTAGAATTTCTCGACCTGCTCGTCAACCCGTTCCTCGCCCCAATCGGGAAAAGACCGTTGGATGTTATCCCGAACAATGGCCACCCGGTAGCCAACCAAACGAAAAGAAAGCCAGTATAAGCCACTACTGATTCCGTACAGAACCGCCATCGGCAGGTAGCTGAGTGGGAGGAGTAAGCAATAATAAAGGACCTTGGCCATGCGGGGCGAAGATAGCAGTACTGTCAGACCGGCCAGTCTTTTAACGCGTGAATTCGACCATTATGGCAAAGGACAATCGCTGAGAAATTATGCGGTGTACCACGATAAGGTAGACCCTACAGCATTCCTTCCAGGCGTCGGCGCACGCGGAGGAGACGGCTGACCACGGCGTCTTTATCCTCACTACCGCCCTTCTTTTGCGCCGCAATCTCCTGCCGGGCGCCTTCGATGGTGAATTTCCGGTGGTTCAGTAAGTTGTCGATCTGGCGAAGCTGCTTGATGTTTTCTTTGGTGAAACGGCGGTCTCCCCTGCTATTTTTATTTGGTTTAAGGTGAGTAAATTCCTTATCCCAGTAGCGGATTTTAGTTGCGTTGATACCCAACAGTTCTGACACCTCACCGATAGAGTAGTAAAGTTTCAGGTCATCCTTCGTCAGTTCCTTTGCCATTTTTTGATCCGCTGTTTCTCTTGATCGATGGCTTAAGATAAGTCCTATTTCAGAGAATAGCGGACTTCCAAGCCAACGGGCGCTTCGAGAAAGATATTCCAGGCTTCGTTGAAGAAAAGGAAAGCACCGACGGAGACCCGGTTGCTGACTTCCACCTGGGCGCCGGCAGTAAAGGCCAATTCGGTGTACATGGGAAAGATCTCCTTACTGCGGAATCCTCCAATGACGCCACTACTGCGCGAAGCCTCGTCGTAGAATCGGTCCACGGATTCACCGTAGTAATAGAGGTAATTAATGAGGCTCATCCCAACGTAAGGCCGCACGCGGCGGTAGCGGAAAAAGGTATACTGAAAGCCCAGTTCAAAAGTCACGACGTCCTCCTTAGTTACCCTGGCCACCCGGATCCGGTCGGCGGAAATGTTAGAATAAGGGTCACCTTTTGGGGTAACCCGTGAACGGTAATAGCCAAAAGTGCTGTGGAAATAACCACCCCACTTGCTCTGGCGGGCCGCCGCAAACCTCGGAAACGCATGAAATCCACTCATGAAATCATCGTTGTCGTACAGGTATTCCGGATTATTTCCGTAGATGATCTCTCCGGAAGGCAAGATGAAAGAGGTAGATCTAGAAGCATCCTCCGTCCGGAAGTACTCCCTGCGGTTATAGTAATCGACGTAAGGGAACCCCACGCTCATGGAGCCACTAAACTGCCAGTACCCCTTGCGGCGGCGGCGTTGCTCAATGGTCAAAATGCGGTCGTAACGCTGGCGGGTGATGGAGATCGTCCCGGCGGATTCATCTACGCGGGAAGGTCCACCATCCTCCCGGTGAAGCCGCAAGCTGTAGCGGGCAGAATCGGGAGATGTAATCCTCTGCGGTCGCTGCGCATTCAGCACGGTCGGGCAGAGGAACAGGAAGAACAAAGCCAGCAGGGCGGTCATTTTCCCCACTGGCTTCGTAGTGTAGTTGGTAACTAGCATGTTGCTAATTTGGATGGTCCCGTAATGAAGGACTACCGTTCGGTGACGCTCAGTTTTACGTCGATGACACCGGCCTCCAGTTTGGGGTTGCCGTCGCGGCGCTTGCCGGAGGAAAAGGTTCCCTTGAGGGTACCGTCCGCAGCGATTTTTTCAAAGGAGATTTGCCCTTCGTAGGTCATTACGTCGGATGCTTCGACGTGGGGGCAGTAGATGCTACCGCTCATCTCGGTGCTGCGGATGACAATCGTGGCGGGGGTGGTAGTTTGGCCAACGTAATCAAGACCGTTGTCGGTTTTTGCCAGCGGCAGGTTATTTGCCGTAATGTTGATGGTTGTGTTACCGGTTGCATCTGCACGCGCAACGGAGAGGCGGTTAGTAGAGGGCTGATCGCCATCGTACTCAATAGCGCCTGGCCCAGTCTGGGCGTCGGGCAGCGCCTTGAAGGAAACCGACTGGCCATCAACGGTGAAGGAGATCTCCTGATCTTCAATGGTGGGAACTACATTTTCGTACTCGTTCTCACAGGAGAAGAAAGCTGCCGAAAGGCAGAAGGACAGGCAAAAGACTAAAGTGCGCATAGGTCAGGGTTGACAGGGTTAACGGGAAAAAGGGTTTGTAGGTGTAAGACGCCAAGCATCTTCATTACGTGAGTAAAGCTATCGATTTTCCCATTGGTAAGCAAGGTTCCCGCTCAGCCGGATACTTAAAATCCTGTTACCAAAGCCGAAAAAGGACGGGTGAACTTTACCCGATAGCAAGTAAAAGGGGGATTTGCTTGCGCTAGCGAAAGTTCGCACCCCGTAACCTATCTTGGCGTTACTAAAAGAAAAGGAATTATCGGTCGCTTGCAAGGACTCTGGAGAAGGCTCACTACGGCCGTGATATTCGTTTGTATCATGGTGGTTGGCCACTACACCGGGGAGTACACATTTTCGTTGTTGTTTTTGACCATCGCAGCCGGATGTCTGTGGGAATTCTTTGGCATGACACTGGATCTACACACCCGGCGGGATAAAATCCGGAAGGTTTTCGGTCTTCTCCTCGGGCTGATGCCCTTCGTGCTGGTCACCATCCTTTCTTTGATGGACGTGAGTGATCCTGAAAGTTTCATCACGCTTGCCGCTCTCCTCTTCTCTCCTTTCGTATTTACGATTTTCATCTACGAACTGTACAGCCACAGTAAGGAACCCTTCGCCAACATCGCGTACATGATCCTGGGCTTATTCTACATTGGCCTCCCATTTGCCCTAGTGAACTTCATTGCTTTTGACGGAACCGACTTCCGAGCGCGGCTAGTGCTTGGTTTGCTGGTCCTGACCTGGGTTAACGATACGGGCGCTTACGTTACGGGTAGCCTAATAGGGAAGACGCCGCTTTTCCCGCGGATCAGCCCCAATAAGACTTGGGAAGGCAGCACGGGTGGCGTCCTGGTTTGTCTGATCTTCGGCTACCTACTCAGCCTGGTCTACGACGATATCCCCACCATTCAGTGGCTCGGCCTGGCGGCAATCGTAGCCGTATTTGGTGGCCTGGGTGACCTCGTAGAGAGCATGCTCAAACGCAGCGTCAAAGTAAAGGATAGCGGTAACCTCTTACCCGGACACGGCGGACTACTGGACCGGTTCGACGCCTTTATTTTTGTAGTTCCCTTTGCTACCGCATACATCCTTTATTTCCGGTAGCTGCTCCGGCCAGCCATCCTTACAAAAGGCCAGACTAAGATCACGGTATTCCAATGATCACTTCCCCCGACGATCTGCTACACCTTGCGCCCGATGCCAAAACCCTGGAGGCTGGAAGACGACTTTTCTACAGTAAGCGCTGGCGACTAGTCGGCGGAGACGGCGAATGGCTGTGGGGAGAATTTCTGTACGGCAATAGCGGTAAGCATTCCGAAACCGCCGTAGAACTTCGGACCGGCCGCTACTTCTGTAACTGCCGGGCAAGGCAGCGCCCCTGCGCCCACGGCCTGGCCATCGTCCTGATGCTAAAGAATGATCAATCCAGAATCACGGTGAGCCAACCGCCCTCCTGGGTTCGCTCCGTACAATTTCGAGCCGAAAAGCCAGCCGCAACAACTAAAGATATCCCGGCCGCCGAAGATCGCCGCTCGGACCGCATCGATCTGATGACCAGCGGCGTGGAAGAGTTGGAACTACGTTTACTGGATATCGCCCGCCGTGGTATTGCCGATACCCTGGCCCAGGGGCCTGCACCGTTCCTGTCCGCCGCTGCCCGACTGACCGACACCAAGCTCCCGGGCCCCGCGGGTATTCTTCGCCGCTTGGCTTCCCTTGGGCCAGATGGAACCGAACGGGATATTGCCCGGGCGTTAGGGGATTTATACCTTTTCGTGAGGTCCTGGAAAAATCGGGATGGGTTATCCACAAAAAAATACGAGGAACTGCTCGCGTTCGCGGGGGCCAACCCCAAGAAGGAATCCATCCTGGGCCAACCGCCCGTCAACGATCACTGGCTGGTCATGGGCGTCCTGGAGGGTGCTGATGATCGACTACGCCACCGGCGAACGTGGTTACGCGGAGAAAAAACTCGACGTTTCGCCCTCGTACTGGATTACGCATTTGGCAACATGGCGTTTGAGAGATCCTGGCCGCTGGGGGCTTCCTACCAAGGTGCCGTCTACTACTATCCGGGCAGCTACCCCCAGCGGGCGCTGTTCCCTCAACCAGTGCCGGGCAACCGACCTTACGATGGCCTCATTGGATATGAGACACTAGAACACCTCACGAGTAATTACCAGAAGGCACTGGCTCTAAACCCGTGGCTTTATTCCTACCCAGTTTACTTGACCGCTTTTCATCCTCAGTTCACCGGCAGAAGGTTCGAACTTATTAGTGGCAAAGGGGAAGTACTTGCAGTCAGTACAAACTTTGAAAATAAGTACAGCCTACTGGCGGAAAGTGGCGGTGGCCCGATCTCCCTGTTTGGTGAATTCAATGGCTATCACTTCAAGCCAATGGCGTTGGTTAGCCAGGGAGGGTTGATTGCTGTTTGAACGTGACACCTAACGTTAACTAATCCTCCAGGGCGGATTAATGCGGTCTTCCCCACCCCAAAAGAGAATTAATTGGTTGCCATCCGGATCCTTCAAGCGGGCCTCCCGCCAATTCCACCGTTGGTCAACCGGGCCGTGCTCAAAGTGAATCCCTTTCTCCATCAGACGGCTGACGTGGTTGTCCAAGTCCTCACATTCAAAGTAGACGTAAATACCTTCTCCGGCGGGTAAATCTTCTACCTGGTGCAGGGAGAACGTAGCATTACCATCCGGACAATGGAAACGGGCGTAATGAGGTAGTGCCTTCACGATCAGTTCCAGCCCCAGTGTTTCGTAGAAGCCAATGGAGCGTTCAACGTCCCTGGTGGGGACGGTCACCTGATTTAAATTCATAGCCTTTGGATTAGTAGGAAGTTTGACTGCGGGTCCAATGAATCCGACTAGCTCAACCCTTAACGGCCTCTATTGGACCTGAATGAGCCGATTCACAACTCCATCTTTAGTCGTGACCGTTAGGGTATACACGCCACGAGACAGTTGGTGGAGGTCCAGTATCTGATGGTTGGTATCTAGCCCTTTTAGATTAGTAACCGTACGGCCGGTCAGGTCCGTTAGGCGAAGGGCAGTGAAGCGCTGTTGACCGTTTAGGTGTACAGTGATCCGATCCGACGTCGGGTTGGGGAAGGTCAATAATTTGCCGTCGAGGTAAGCATTGGCATCGCTGGCATCGCGCTCACCCAAGTCCTCGCTATTGTTGACGATCCGCACCGTAGTGGGATTGACGCGTACGGCAGCTTCTAAACCGGCTTGATTGGTAACCATTCCAGTGCCACCACCGAAAGACAATTCGATATCATTCCCCGTAGCCCCTGCCCCACCGTCAGTGTCATCGCTGCCGTAGAAACCGTAGATGTCTTCTACCACAACGGAGGAGAATTGCCCGAGAGGGCCCCAGCCGCTTGTCGCTCGTCCATTCGTGCGGGACATACCCATGTTAAGGATTCCAGCTACTTCGTCGTTCGTTGAAAGGCTGATGACCGGGCTTCCGTAGCCCGCCCAGCTGGACTCATCAAAATCCAGGGTAATAGAATTGGGTTCGAGTGCCGCCGGGTCGTACACGAAGGGAAATATGAAGCCGTAAATATCTTCCACCACCACGTTTTCCGTACCGGCGACGATGTCGAGTAGGATCAGGTCGCCCGGCTCAGCTTCCGCCGGGCCGATGATGCTCAATTCAAAGGTGGTAAAGGTCTGGGCTTTTGCCGTCAGCCGGTGTGCCTTCCCTAGGTTAGCAATAACCACTTGAGTATCGAGAGCGCTGATGATTTGGTCGCCGTTGGCGTCAGCATATTTCAAGTCCAGACCTTCCAGGGTTTGGCCCCAGTCTTCCGAGGTTTGGCCGCCCCAGGCGGTAGCGTCTCCACTAAGACGAGGCGTACCGGATTTGCCCATAGCGCGGCCGATGGGGAGAAGATCCCCAACGTTGACGACGCCATCGTTATTAACGTCGCCCGGCCAAATGCATTCGGCCGTATTACAATTCTGAGCCGTGCCCGCAGTGATCTGCACGGCAACCGGGATCACTTTTGAGACGGCGCAATTTCCTCCAGCATCCGCATTCAGGCAGTAGGTAACGTTAAAGTTATCCGTCTGGCCTGCAGCCGTCGCGCGGGCGGTGTAGATGAGCCCACCGTTCTGCGCATCCACGATGAGGGATCCGTAGCTAGGCGATGAGTTGATTGACCAGGAGGCAGCGCCGTTAGGCACATCGTAGGTGATGGGTAGTGAGCTGCCTGCGGGGAGCGTCAACACTTGGAGGCCATCTTCCGGAGCGTAGTCTGAGACAAATACGTAGGCGGTCTGGAGTTCCGGTTCACCGTTGCAGCCCGGTGCTTTCGAGGAGTAAGTAAAACGATCTACACCGGACCAGCCCGTAGGTGGTGTATAGATGACCTCACCACGCAGGTTCGTTTCGGTGATTGTACCGTACCGTGGCGCCCCGTAAACTACGCAGTCGGCAAAGACGGTATACACGTCGTTGTGCAGGACGTTGAAGGTGATGGGCGCATCCACCGGGGTATAGGCGCGATCTTCGGCGGTAAATTGGTCGTCCACCAGATCGAGTACGGTGACTTCAAATACGGTGGTGTTCCCGGCGGCGTCTTGGTATACCAGCGTTTCGTCACCCGTGAAGTCTTCGTTTGGCGCGTAGGCCATCAGGCCGGCCGAATCGATCATGGCGCCGTGGCTAGGTCCCGTTAGCGGTGTGGCTGCAGGGTCAGCAAAAATCAGCTGGGGTTCGTTCTTTTTGGTGAAGACCCGTACCGTGTCCCTTTGCCCGGCACCTGCGGCAGCGCCCGCAACGGAAACCGTAATGGTTCCTAAATCACAGGTTTCACCGTTGGTACAGATGACGTAGTTGATGTCGGCCAGACCGGTAAAATCTGGTTCTGGAGTAAAACGAACTTGGTCCCCTACGATCTCCGCGGTACCGGCGTTGGCCACTGGGACGGCCGTCAGTTCAATGCCACCAACGTTACTGAAATCATTGTCCAACACGGGGATCATGACTGGCTGGCCAGCCGTGGTAACGGCTTGATCGTGAAGGGCCCGGATATCGGCTTTGCGCACTTCCACCCGGTAATTGGTGAACTGCACGTTGAAGCCAAAGGGCTGAGAGATGAGGAGGAATTGATCGAGCCCCACGTAATCTTCGTCCGGCGTGTAGGTGAGCGTGTAGTTGAAAATGGGGTCTTCCACCATCGTGACCTCTCCGTGCTGGGGGGATTGCCCCAGCGAAGGAGCGTACTGCGAAAGAAAGTTGATGCTAACCGGTTCATTCGTAACCGTCACCAGCACCTCGCTTTGTGCGTTCAGGGTGGCGAAAACGCCACCCACAAGCAGGGTAAACAGGACCAGGAAACGACGTAAAAACATACCGGGGGGTAACTTGAGCAATGCCGAACGTAACTTAATTCGTCAGGTTAGCACAATATAAGGTCTTGGAAGGAATGTTTTAGGCTTATTTCTAGGTAGTTGACAAAAAATTGGCGAAAAGAAAAATATCCTGACCGGTAACCTTGCAAACTTGGGAAGCGGAGCCTGCGCTGCCTACTTTAGCAACCTTCACCGGGCCCTAAACTTCTGAGCCTCTAAGCCGTGCATTTTGCTACTCACCGAGAAATCTAACAAACTACTTAGCCTGATCAGCCAGCTGGATAAGCCGCGCATCAAAGCCTGCCGAAAGCTCCTTCGCTCGCCCTGGTTCGGTGGAAATCAAAACCTGGAGGATCTATTCGTGGCCATTGCCAAGTTGGTCAAAGCCGGCAAACCGGTGGATAAGCAGCAGGTTTGGCAGCAGGTTTTCGGACCAGAAAAGGCCTACAATGACGTGCGATTCCGCAAATTTTCCTCGGACCTGTTCAAGCTGGTCCGAGAGTTTTATTTGCAAGAAGCACTGGCGCAGGAACCGCATTTACGCGACTACTTATACCTATCCGCGCTGGAAAAAGACCAGCCCGAAAAGTTGGTGCGCAGCGTTGAGCGCAACTGGGCGCAACTTAAGGAAAGTGGCGAACGCTACGAGGTAGATACCTACCTGTACGACCACCTCCTGGAGAAGCGAAAATATACGCTACTGAATTACCGCCACCGGCCGTTTGATCACACCAATATGGAGGCCATCAGCGGTGCGCTGGATAGCTACTTCATCATCACCAAACTGATGCACGCCGCGTACGCTCAGGTAAGATTGCAAACGGAGCAGACGACCTACGACCTTCAACTCGTGCCGGAGATCATTACGTATCTGGAGGAACACCCCAGGTACCTGCAAGAACCACTAATTGCCCTATACTTCTTCATGTACAAGATGTTGGACGTACAGAACAGCGAGGAGGCCAACGACCACAAGTTGTATGAGCAGTACATCGAGACCATCAAGCTACACGGCGACCACCTGCCACTCGAACGAGGCTATGAATTCATCCAACCCGCACTGAATTACAGCCGGCGTTATATCAACCGGGGCGACGCCAAATTTCTGGGTGAATACCTGCGCTTGTACCAGTACGCACTGGATCGTGAATTCGTCTTTGATCGGGGCGTGCTGGACCCATTGCAGTTCCGCAACACCATCCTTACTGCCCTTCGCCTCGGAGAGTTCGAGTGGGCCGAGCGGTACATTACGGACTACCAACATCGCCTTCCCGCCAAGCAGCGGCAAAATGCGGTCACCTACAATTCCGCAACGCTTTATTTCTACCAGAAGGACTACGACCGTGCGCTTGAATTCCTCCGCGACGTAGAGTACGAAAACACGACCTACAACCTCAATGCCAAATCAATGCTGCTGGCGATCTACTACGAAACGGAGACGTTTGATGCCCTCGATTCTCTCTTTGATGCCATCAACAGCTACCTCCACCGGCATAAAGAGCTGCCGGAGTCGGCCGTAAAAGCCTTTGGCAATCTTGTCAGTTTCACCCTGCGCCTCACTCGTCTCCTGCCGGATGACAAACGCTCACTGGAAGTGCTGAAGGCAGATTTCGCCGGCAAAAAGTACATCGCCTCCCGCCCCTGGCTAGCAGAAAAAATTGCTGCGTTTGAAGAGAAACGGTAGTAGACTTTCTCAACTGCACACCATAGCTATATCCGAAGAAAGACCATCCATTGTCCGTGCAGTTATGACTTCAACATGGCAGAATCAAACCAGGCAGGCCGGGCGCTGCCGCAGGTAAATAGTTTAGGACATAAGCTACGTTTTGGTTAATGATAATAGTTAGGCGCTGGAAGCTTCCTTGGGGAGCTGGACGCAACTTGACAGTTATTGTTTGACGCCCCACGCCACAAACATAAGGGCGGGCTTTCTACAAACAAAACATTTTGAATAAAAACATACAAAATGTTTCATTGGTGATTGTCCGTTGTGTATATTTGCCAACCCTTAAACAGCAGTATACACATGGCGCAGTCGAATTACACCGAAGACAATATTCGTTCTCTGGATTGGAAGGAACACATCCGTATCCGGCCGGGCATGTACATCGGTAAACTGGGTGACGGCGCTAGCCCCGACGATGGTATCTACATCCTACTCAAAGAGGTGATTGATAACTCGATCGATGAGTACGTCATGGGCTTCGGTAAAGAGATCCACATCAAAATTGAAGATGGCGTAGTAAAGGTGCGCGACTTTGGCCGGGGCATCCCCCTCGGTAAAGTGGTCGACGTTGTGTCCAAGATCAATACCGGCGGCAAGTATGATTCGAAGGCCTTTAAAAAATCGGTCGGCCTAAACGGCGTTGGTTTGAAGGCGACGAACGCGCTGTCGGAAGAGTTTACCGTCTACGCCGTGCGGGAAGGCAAGCTGAAACAGGCTGACTTCTCCTTTGGGGAATTGATCAAAGATCACCGGCAGACGAAGACAAAAGAGCAAAACGGCACTTTCATCAGTTTCCGGGCGGATCATGGCATCTTTAAAAAATACAAGTACCGCTCGGACTACATCGAGAACCAGCTCTGGAACTACGCTTACCTGAACGCCGGCTTGAAATTGGTCTTCAACGGCAAAACATTGGTGAGCCGGAATGGTCTCAAGGATTTGCTGGAGCGCAAGATCAACGAAGAGCAGCGGCGCTACCCCGTCATCCACCTGAAAGCCGACGACGTAGAGGTCGCCCTGACCCACGGTAATGCTTACGGAGAGACTTACTTCAGTTTCGTCAATGGCCAGCACACCACGCAGGGGGGGACCCACCTCAATGCCTTTCGCGGCGCCGTGGTGGAAGCCATCCAGAAGCACTTCAATAAGAGCTACGACCGGAAGGACGTCCTGGCGAGCATCGTGGCTTCCGTTGCCATCAAAGTGGAGGAACCCGTCTTTGAAAGCCAGACCAAGACCAAACTAGGATCAACGGATATGGGGCCAGGCTCCCCTACGGTACAGACCTTCATGAAGAATTTCATGTTGGAGCACCTGGACAACTACCTGCACAAAAACCCCGAAGTCGCTCAGGCGATGGAGAAGCGCATCAAGCAGTCCGAGCGCGAACGCAAGGAGATTGCCGGCATTAAGAAACTGGCTAACCAACGCGCTAAGAAAGCTAACCTCCACAACAAAAAATTGCGGGATTGTAGGGTCCACTTCAATTCCTCCAATAAGAAACACAACGAGGAAACGAAGCTAGCTTCCACCATTTTCATCACCGAGGGTGATTCTGCGAGCGGATCCATCACCGTGGCGCGCGACGTGCAGAGCCAGGCGGTCTTTTCCCTACGGGGGAAACCACTGAATTGCTTTAACCAGACTAAAAAGGTGGTTTACGAAAATGAGGAATTCAACCTACTTCAGCATGCCCTCAATATTGAGGATGGGCTGGAATTCCTACGTTACAACCGTATCGTGATTGCTACGGACGCCGACGTGGACGGAATGCACATCCGCCTCTTGCTGCTGACTTTCTTTTTGCAGTTCTTCCCCGACATGGTGGGAGCCGGCCACCTATACATTCTGGAAACGCCTCTATTCCGAGTTCGGGATAAGAAAAAGACCTTTTACTGTTACAGCGAGCAGGAAAAACAGGCGGCCATTCAGGCGTTGCGGGGTAAGCCGGAGATCACCCGCTTTAAAGGTTTGGGAGAAATCAGCCCGAATGAGTTCAAGGACTTCATCGGGGAGGATATCCGCCTGGAGCCCGTGGTACTCGGCGAGGCAACCGATATTGAGCAGTTGCTCAGCTATTACATGGGCAAGAACACGCCGGCCCGCCAGGAATTCATTATCGACAACCTCCGCCTAGAACGCGACGAGGATCTGGATGGCAACGGCATTGCCGACGTCGAAGAACTGGAAGGTGAGGCAGTTGCGGGATAGTTTTATTACCGCGGGGTTCAACTCACGAGTAAATCACTAGAAGTGTTGGCCTTCCTTAAGGGTAAGTGTTTTGCCTGGGCTGACGCTTTGTGAAGAGTGACCTAGTTCTATCGGTTTGGTACATTTCTATAGAGGATGTGGATGCAAAAACGGAGGTGTCCATCCTTCCGGAATACAATTAACGATGCGCCGCCCACTATAGAGACAAGGCAGAGTAGCACCTATCCCACCCACTAAGCCCCCTTAACTTTTATCAACCTTCCACGTGCAGGACCATCACCGGCGTGCGCGGGTGAAGGATCATTTGCTTCGTATCACTTTTGTGGAAGAGTTGGCTCCAAAAGCCACGGCGTTTCGTAACCATTACGGCTAGCTCGATGGGGTGCTTTTCCAGATAGGCAACCAGGCCATCCTGCACGGTTTTGGCTTCGACCTCGCGGATGTCGAAAGAAAAATTTGGGTCGGGCGTCGAAAAGAGTTTGGAGAAGATCGCCTGGCGATCAACTTCACCTTCGTCATCCTCCTCCTTAACGTGTACAAAATGGACCCGGGCGTGAAACAAATCGTTGAACTCCCGGAAGTTCATCACGGCTCTCCGGCTCAGGGAGAGGTTGTTACTGGCGTAGAGGATGTTCTTATAGTTCTGGAAGACTCCGCCCTGGGGCACGAGAATTACCGGGCAGGTAGCTTTGTCGACAACGGTGGAGGCGACGGAGCCGAATACTTCCTCTAGTAAGTCCGTATTCCCGTTCGCCCCCAGGACGACGAGATCGTAATCCTCACTCTCCTTTACGATGCGGTCGGCAGCAAAGCCTAGCATCAATTCTCCCTGGCGGGTGCTGCCCGTAGGGTTAGGCACGGTTGCGAGGAACTGATTCATATTTTCGTCGGCCTCATCCATCAATTCCGCTACGGGAACGGCAGTAATGGCATCCGCACTTGCCGTTTGGGGCGTGAAGACATGGATGATCTTTACCGCTTCGGCACCAATGGAAGCAGCGAGTGCCTCTCCGTACATCAAAGCAGCCTCTGCTCCGGGGCTAAAATCAATGGGGATCAAAATCTTTGTAATCATCTTCACAAGCTTAGTAGGAGCGTGCAAGATAATGGCCGGTTAGCACTCCAAGGTTCCTATTCGAGAGATAGCCTATTACCATTTCTCGCGAACCGATAGTGAGGTGAATTGCCGTACATAGCACCCTATTATTCTGCCTAACACATCCATTGTGGCATCTGCTGCGTTACGGTCTTGGAATGAAAACGGCGAGCAATCCGTTCTCCTTTTCTCTCTGGCTCTGCCATTTTTATTGAATTCTCCCAATGACCTGTATCGCCGGTACACTCTGTCCTCCATCTTCAAGGAATGGTGGTAGTGGTCAGCAATTGCCACTGCTGACTATGCCAGGTTGGTCGTTGCGCCGCGTCGATACGCCCGATGTACTTGCGCGTTGTGATCGGCCAGCACAGCGAGCTGACTCCTTTTGGACTGACCCACGTACGCTATCTCAGTTATCCACGCAACGGACGGGTTTTACGACGGAGGCTTTACTACTTCAGTCCAGCGATTCGGATCGTTCCGTATGGTTGACGTTGCAGGAGTTTGTGTTCAGTGCGGCGGGAAACGTAAAACACTCCGCGGATGGAGATCGCTCCCGGGTAGATCTACGGCGAAAGCTGCTGGCTCCCTTCTCGTTTAAGGTAGCGGCATTGGGCCAGCTGTTGACTTCAGGCCCGTACGCAATCGACGTGAAGGGGGAAGTGCCAGCGAGCGAATTGGCGGATTTGCTCGCAGCCGTATCCGAGGCCTTGCTTGAGTCGGACAGTAGCTACGCAGCCATACTCATCAAAGATTGCTCTACATCCGGAAGCCTCATCTCTACAACACTCAAGAAAAAGGGCTTCTACGCGATGCCGGTGGATCCGGTGATGGAATTGCAAATTGATTCCACCTGGAGTTCAATGGACGATTATTGCCAGGACATTACCAGTAAATACCGGACCAGATACCGTCGGGCACGAAAGAAATTCGTGGGGCTCACGCGCCGCGGGTTAACGGCAACGGAAGTCAATTCCCGAAGCTCCCTCATCTTTGAGCTTTACCGAGAGACAACAGCGGGCGCGGCGTACAACGCGGCGAACTTACAAGCGGATTACTTCGGCTGGCTAGCGAGTCGTAATCAAGAACGGACCGGCCAGTCGGGCTTCACCGGTTACTTCTACGCCAATGAATTGATAGCTTTCACCAGTACCATTCCTAACGGACCAGTTTTACACGCCCATTACCTTGGGATGAAGGAAGCCTATAAGCAGCGGTATCACCTATACCATAACATCCTCTTCGATCTTTTAGAAACGGCGATAACAGGCAAATTCGAAACGTTAGATTACGGTCGGACGGCACTAGAAATTAAAAGCTCGGTCGGAGCGGTGCCGGTGGATTACACTTGTCTTTGTAAGGCCAAAAGCCCAGTACTTAACTGGATGATCCCCTTCTTCACTCCAGCGGTCTACACACAACCTATATGGCAAGCGAGGTCACCCTACAAGAACACGGCCCTCTGAATTGAATCTTTTGTCGAAACGGTACTTCGAGCCTGCTGATTTGCGTTACTACCTCAAACCCCTGAAACTATCCCCTCATCAAACAGATCTGGCGTAGTTCGTGCGGCCACGATGGCTAATATTTCCACCGTTAGATGAGGTAAAACTTTGATAGTAGCGTGTCTCCGTCGCAAAGGTGATCTACCTGACGGTTAATTGACGTTAATCGGCCAACCATCTTCGACTCTAAAAGGTTATAGCATCAGTTGCGACGACATAAAAACAGTCAAATAATTACGCGAATGAGCTATTAGCTTACAATAATTCGTTTTATCTTGTCGTAACACTATTTTATTCTAGACTTCAGTTTTCAGCCTTAACCCACCCTTTCACTATAAAATCCATTGCAATGACTGCTAAACGCCACATCAAATACCGCTATCTGAAGACCAAAATGGCGTTGAGCCAGACCATTCAGTCAATACTGGACATTAACCGCAAGCGGCGTTTTTTTGGTGAGGATGTGCACGCAAAGAAAGAGCTGGATGAAGAGCTAAAAGTGCTGAATGCCGTTGCAGAAAACCACGCCCGTGCGCTCCGTAGCTACGAGCATCAGCTTTCTACTATTGAGACACCTCTACCCGGTGTTGAACCAGCGGTTGTACCTAGTATGGTGCACGCCAGCAAGTAATTCGTTTCATCCAATTCTACCCTAAAGACCAGCACTTCGATTCGCTCCAGCGAAAATTCGCTAACTAGTCTCTCCTCTCTGTATATTTGCCAGCGAAGGTGCTTCCACCGCTATTTAGGTATCAACTAATCGTGCGTGTGATTGTCCTTCGTAGTGAGTGGGCCTTGCCCCTCCCGCCCCGCACCTGCGGCAGCGCCAAATTATAACGTAAAGCCAAGTAATGAAGATGCTCGTTTGCGTCAGCAAGACGCCCGAAACCACCACTAAGATCAAGCTCGCCGGCGATGGCTCCGACCTGGACATGGCCGGCGTCAAGTACATTATGAACCCCTACGATGAGTGGTACGCCCTCGTGCGCGCCCTCGAACTGAAGGAGGCATCTGGCAGTGGCTCTGTTACCCTACTTAACGTAGGCTCCGCCGATAATGACAGCGTGATTCGTAAAGGACTTGCCGTTGGTGCCGACGACGCAATTCGCGTGAACGCCGAAGGCCAGGGCAGCTTATTCATCGCCAAACAAATTGCCGCAGTGGCAAAGGACGGCGGATACGACGTGCTGTTTTTCGGTAAAGAAACCATCGACTACAACGGTTCCGAAGTAGGCGCCATGGTGGCCGAACTGCTCGATATCGCCTACGTCAGTGAAGCTAGCCATATGGAGATGAACGGTTCTACGGCGACCATCACCCGCGATATTGAAGGCGGCGTGGAGATCGTAGAAGTAGAAGCCCCCTTCGCCATCAGCAGTGCCAAAGGCCTGGCCGAGCAACGGATCCCAAACATGCGGGGCATCATGATGGCTAAGCGTAAGCCACTAAAAGTAGTCGAGCCCGTCGCCGCCGAAGTAGCGACGAAGGTGACGCACTACGATCTGCCCGCGGAAAAATCCGCCGTTAAGCTCATCGAGCCGGATAACATGGATGAACTCGTCCGCCTACTGCACGAAGAAGCTAAGGTGATCTAATCCTCACTTCTCCTAACCTTCCCTTAACAATCAGCCCCTCAGGGCCAAAAAATATAACAGCTATGGTTCTCGTATTTGCCGAAGCCGTCAACGGAAATTTCAAGAAAGCCGCTCACGAAGCCGTCACGTACGGTACTAAAACCGCTGCCGCACTCGGAACGGATTGCGTAGCCCTGACCATCGGTTCGGTTAATGACGCCGGTAATCTGGGTCGCTTTGGCGCCACTAAAGTTTACAACGTACCCGGTGTAGATAGCTTTGACAGTGGTGTCTACACCGCCGCAATCGCTGGAACTGCCCAGCAGTTAGGTGCCAAAACGATCATTCTAATGCACTCCAGCACCGGCAAGAGTATTCTCGGTCGACTCGCCGCCCGGCTCGATGCTGGCTCCGCCCCCGGCGTGAATAGTGTGCCTACTGTGGATGGCAGTTTTAAAGTACGCAAGGCCGTTTTCTCCGGAAAAGCCTTCGCCGAAGTGGAAATCACCACCGATTACAAAGTGATCAGCGTTGCGGGTAACTCCATTCCCGTGGAAGAAACGGGTTCCGCCCTCACTGTTGAAACGCTGAACTTGGACCTACCGGCCTCCCGCACTAAAGTCCTGGAGACCAAGCGTGCTTCCGGCCGCACCCCGCTGCCCGAAGCGGAATTGGTGGTATCCGGAGGCCGCGGCCTCAAAGGGCCCGAGAACTGGGGCGTACTGGAAGACCTCGCGGATGCACTTGGTGCTACGACGGCTTGTAGCCGCCCCGTGGCGGACGTCGACTGGCGCCCCCACCACGAGCACGTTGGGCAAACGGGTGTTGCTATTCGCCCAAATCTTTACATCGCTGCCGGCATTAGTGGTGCTATTCAGCACCTCGCCGGCGTCAATAGTTCGAAGACAATTGTGGTGATCAACAAGGACCCCGAAGCGCCTTTCTTCAAGGCGGCCGATTACGGTGTAGTAGGTGACCTTTTCGAAGTACTGCCCAAGCTTACGGAGGCCATCAAGGCACACAAAGCCGGGTAATCCATCCTAAATTTCAAGACTAACCTGAGAAGCTGGGGCAATCGTTCCAGCTTCTTTTTTCTTGAGGGGACCCTTCTTTAATTCGGGCGAAACCATTACCTTTGCCCTCCAATTCAAAACCGACGTAAAAATCAGTACTCATGGCTAACCACGCATCTTCCAAAAAGCGTATTCGTCAGGACGCTAAAAAGCGCCTTCACAACCGTTACTACAAGAAATCCGCGCGTACGGCAATTGCCCGTTTCCGCAACCTCGAAGAGAAGGATGAAGCCCTCAAGCAGCTTCCCGCTCTTTTCAGCATGATTGATGGCCTGGCTAAGCGCCGCCTCTTTCACCCCAACAAAGCCGCTAACCTGAAGTCTGGCCTGAGCGTTTTCGCTCAGAAGCTCGCCTAAATGTTTTAGCTTCGGTTTTGAAGAATTTTTAAGCCTCCTCGCTTCACGGCGGGGAGGCTTTTCTGCGTGTAGCTACTTAAGGTTGGAGAAGACGTCCGATACTTTGGTGTGCGATCTAATCCATTACGCCTTTAGCACAGTGACGTAAGCAATAAGAACCGGCAGCTTATTCTACTTCTACCCGCTGAAGTTTTTTGCTTAGGTCTCCTACGATGATCTCACCGTGGTCGCGAGTATTTTCGATGAAGAGTTTACTCGTTGCTTTCCCCGCGCAGGCTACCCCGGCCATGTAGACGTTGGGGAGATTGGTTTCCAAAGTCTCAGAATTCAGGACGGGCTTGCAAGCATCATCTACGTTGATCTCCAGACCCAAACGCTCGAATAGCTCAAAATTGGGTTCGTAGCCCGTCATGGCCAGTACGAAATCGTTCGGAATGCTTACCACACCATCCGGCGTTTCAATATCCACTTCATTCGGGCGGATGGCCTTAAGGGTGGAACCGAAGTAGGTTTTGATGGAACCCTCTTTTATACGATTTTCAATGTCTGGTTTGATCCAGTACTTCACGCGGCTGTTCACCTCGTGACCACGGATGACCATGGTGACGTCGGCGCCCTTCCGCCAGGTTTCCAGGGCGGCATCGCAAGCAGAGTTAGCGGCGCCGACTACTACTACTTTTTGGCCGATGTATACGTGAGGATCATCGTAGTAGTGGCGCACCTTCGGTAGATCCTCCCCTGGTATATTGAGATAGCGGGGTGTATCGTAAAAGCCCGTCGCTACGCAGACGCCCGCCGTGTGATATTCACCCTTATTGGTCGTCACCAAATAACCACCCTCAGTAGCGGGGTGCATATCCTCGACGGCTTCATACAGGTGAAGGTTGATACCGTGGGTACCGATCAGTCGCCGGTAATATTCGAGGGCCTCCGCCCGGGTCGGTTTGTCGCCGTGGCTAATGAAAGGCGTATTGTGGATTTCCAGTTTCAGCGAAGTACTGAAGAAAGTCATGTTCACCGGGAAGTTATACAGGCTATTCGCCAGAGCACCTTTCTCCAGGACGAGGTGTTTCAGCCCAGCCTTTTGCGCGCTGATGGCTACGTTGATGCCCGAGGGGCCTCCACCGATGATGATCAGATCGTACTGCATAGTTAGCTCGTTCCTGTTAGTTTGGAAGCAGCAGCAATTGATGGCTGCTACCCCCACGATTACAAAAAGCTTGGAGAGCATTGAATGTTTCGGGTGCCGGTCGCACCTCGCGTAGGGCTTTGTACTTTTGCCGCATGTTACAGCCCGGCACCCAGTCCATTCAAGCATTAAGAGAATTATTCATTGCGCAGCTTTCCAGCCACTTTCGGGAGCGGGAGCCGCTGGGGCTGTACGAACCCATCAATTATATCCTGCAAATTGGGGGTAAACGGATTCGCCCCGTCGTCGCTCTCCTGGCCGGTAAGATCTTTGGTGACGAGGACCTGAGCCGCACCATGCCCGTCGCGCTGGCCGTTGAGGTATTCCACAACTTTACGCTGTTGCACGATGATATTATGGACGATAGCCCCATCCGCCGGGGGCAGCCCACCGTGCACGAGAAGTGGGACGTCAATACGGGCATTCTTTCTGGCGACCTCATGCTCATTCAGGCCTATCAGCACCTGGCCAACTGCCCAAACGAGGACGCCTTCCCCGGCATGTTGAAGGCTTTCAACCGAGTCGCCACGGGCGTTTGTGAAGGGCAGCAGTACGACGTTGATTTTGAGGTACGCGACGACGTTACGATCGAAGAGTACCTCAAGATGATTGAACTCAAAACGGCCGTCCTGCTCGGTGGTGCCTTAGAGATCGGTGCCCTCGCAGCCGGCGCATCTCAGACGGACGCAGACCATCTCTACGCCTTCGGCCGCCTGACCGGCTTGGCCTTCCAGTTACAGGATGACCTGCTCGACACCTTCGGCGAAACCAGCAGTACTGGAAAATTGACCGGTAACGACATCATCCGCAACAAAAAAACCTTTCTCTTCCTACACGCCCTCACCCTATTAGGGGAAGATGAGCGCCAAGAAATGGTTGATCTTTTTAATACTTCGCCTGCTGATCCAAGCCCAAAAGTCGCCCGGGTAACGGACCTCATGCAGCAAGCGGGCATTCCGGAAGCCGTCGCCAAATTACGGGATGAATACCAGGCCAAAGCCTACGGCCACCTCGCAGCAGTTCAGGGTAACGAGCAGTGGAAGGCGGTGCTGAAGGGCCTGGCGGAGAGTTTGCTGGGGAGGGTTTCTTAGTCGGGTAGTACTTAGTCGGGTGGTCGGGTAGTACTTAGTCGGGTAGTACTACGCTACTACCCGACTACCGTACTACCCGACTACTCTACTACCAACCGTACAATCCCCTCCCCTTCCACCGAGGCGTAAGCGTAGCCATCCGGGCCCATCCGTAAGTCCCGTACGCGGCCAAAATTATTGAGGACCTTGTCTTCGCCCACGACGGTTTTCCCATCCAGCTGGACGTGTTGGACGCGCATAAATTTCAGGCTACCAACGAGTAGGTCGCCTTCCCAGCCCGGGTACTTATCGCCGGTGATAAAGCACATGCCGCTAGGGGCGATGCTGGGCACCCAGTAGTGGAGCGGTTGCTCCATCCCGGGCGCGCTCACCTCTTCGGTAATTTGGGAGCCGTTGTAGTTGATGCCGTAGGTAACCACTGGCCATCCATAGTTCCTGCCGGGTTCGATGATATTGATTTCGTCACCACCGCGGGGGCCGTGTTCGGTTTCCCAGATCTCTCCGGTCTCCGGGTGCACGGTCATACTCTGGGGGTTGCGGTGACCGTAGGAGTAGATCGCTTGCTTGGCGGCGGGGTAATCCACGAAGGGGTTGTCGGCGGGGATTGAGCCATCCTTGGCAATTCGGTACACTTTGCCTCCGTCGCGGGTGGTATCCTGCGGGTTCTGGTCGCGGTTCCCCCGGTCTCCGATGGTGAAATAGAGGTGGCCATCTTCGGGTCCCCAGACCATCCGGCTGCCGTAGTGGTAGGGCTTATCGGTCCGGTTCTTCATTTCGTAGAGGGTCTGGAAATTCTCCAATTCGCTTTCGTCGTCGGCGAGGCGGCCTACCCCGATGGAGGTGGCGGCGTTGTTCTCATCGTCCGGCTGGGAGTAACTGAGGTACACCAAGCGGTTCGTGGCGAAATCCTGATCCAGGAGCACGTCAAGTAATCCACCTTGCCCTACGTTTTTTACCTCCGGTACACCCACGGTGATACTGTCGTGGTTGGCGCCATCTGCGGCGATAATCAGTAGTTTTCCGGCCTTATCCGTAGCGATCATCCGTCCATCGGGCAGGAAATGGAAGGACCACAGGATGTCTTCGTACTCAAAAACCACTTTGGGTTTGATGGCCGTCGCGCGAAGGGCCATATTGCTGGCCCGGTCGGGTGCTGGCCGGGATGTTTCGGTCGCGGTGGCACTCTGATCACAGCCGGCTAGAAAGAGCAGGAAGGCAAATAAGTAGAAGATCCTCATGGTGGTACATTGGTTACCCACCTACTACAATTACTTCGTGCTGGATGTTGCGCTGCCGCGGGTGCCGGGGAGGTGGGCGAGTAATATGGGACCGAACCCCATCTCTCTAGATTGATCCGAAGATGGATCCCATCCCATAATTATCGGGACAAGACATGCGTTAGCTCACTCATTTTTACTAGCACTTTGCGTTGCACCTGCGGCAGCGCCCAAGCCGTAAATACTGCTAATGGAAAGTAGAGTAAGACTGAAAAAGTGGATCACTCTGCTTCGCCATTTCCGTTCTTCACCTACTGTTTCAAATACCGCAGCGTCTTCTGGTGCCGCCCCTTCCGCAACCGGACGAAGTAGATGCCCTGCGGGCTGGAACCCAGGTTCAGGGGAGATTCGCCAGTAGTGTACGTCTCCCGCAAAATCAAATCACCGGATGCATTGTACACGAACACGTCCGTACTTCCGACCGCATCACCGAACAGATTATCGATCCGGATGGCCCCGCGGCCCGGGTTCGCGGCGATGGTGGCGTGCTTGAGGGGGTTGATGATGTCCTCTCCTCCCTTACCGCCGCAGGTAAAGTCATCCAGGATTCCGTTAAGGTCTTCCCAGCGGGGAGCCGTGGCCTTGCCGTTATCATTGCCGGGGAAGTAGATTTTCTCGGCGTCGTCATCTAACAAGATAAGATTGCCGTAATAGCCACAGGCGGATAACCCCTGCTCGCCATTCGTTAAGCTACGAGGACGGGTGAACAGCAGGTAGCGGTTCCCCACCCGGTCATTATCCCCAAACCAACTGGAGCAGGAACTATTGGTGGGGCCTAGGTCCACCTCCGCACGATCCGTGATGCCTACAACCGCCCGGCGAATCTGAAAGCCGGCATTACCACTTCCGCGGGGTGCGCGCTTCATTTCGATTTCCAGCACCAGCCCGCCGGTAGTATCCGCGCGGCAGAGCATATCCTCGAGAGAAATGTAGGTATTGGCGCAGCTACATGCCGCCAAACAAAAACTCAACGAAGAGAGCAGAATGATGAGCAGTGGTCGAAGCATTAAGTCGGTGTTTGCCGTGAAGACGCAAGCTTGGTCTCCAAGCGTTGGCAGATAACCTGATTTTTTTCGGCCAAGGAAACATCCCACCGTGTCCCCGTGTCCGTAACCCCAATTTAACGCTCCTGTAAGTAACGTTTGCCATCCTTTTAACAATGAACGGGCAATTCCGAACCGAATTTTACCGCTTTACTGGCACCCCGACGGGAGCCTGAATTATACCCACACCCACAAAGATTCCTAGACCATGAAGTACTCAATTGCTGTCCTTACCTTCTTTTTACTCGCCCTTTGCACCGCACCCGCGGCAGCGCAAATCGAAATCGGCCTGAAGGCCGGCGTCGCTACCCAATCGCTACAGGACGAAACTTTTGACCTCACCAACGGCGGCCGCCAGGAGCTCGGTGATGCCATCGCCGAGGCCGAATACGGCTTTCAATTTGGTGCCATGCTACGCATCCCGATGTCCGACCGGTTCGATATTCAGACGGAGGTGACACTGAATAGCGCGAAGACTAACTTCCGTTTTAACGACCCCGACACCAACATGGAGCAAGTGCTGAGCGAGCGCTACAACGATATCAACGTACCGGTGATGGGCTCCTGGAAGATCGCCTTCCTCCGCTTCAATGCAGGCCCGGTGGGCCATTTCTTCCTGAACTCCACCTCAGATCTACGGGATCCGGACGGCCGCGAACGCACTTTTGACTCCTTTAATCTGGGGTATACCCTCGGTGGCGCGGTAGATATCGGCCCCCTTACACTAGACGTGCGCTACGACGGTAATTTCTCCAAGTACGGCGATGAGTTCGTAATCGCGGGCGAGACCCTGGAAGTCGACCAGGCCCCTAAGCGTTGGATCGGCTCCGTAGCCTACCGCTTCTAAGCGCGGGCTTATTTGATCTTCACCTCCTCGGCGGCGTTGACGAACAGGACGTTCCCCACGTCCTCGTACCCATCGAAAGCTTGCACGCCGTTGCGCTTGATCATCTCCGTGCGGAAGCCGGTAATGACGAGGTCCGCCTCGTGCGACCGGCGGTTCATCACGCTCCGGAAGTCGCTATCCTCCCGGCGGCAGAGGATCTCGATGTTATTGCGGCTAATGGGAAGCTGCCCACTTTCGATCCGTTCGTAAAGTGCCTGCTCTTCCGTTTCCATTGTGCTTTCCTCGAAAATGGCGAAGAGCTTGATCTCGGCCCGCTCCCAGTCCGGGTGCCCCGTCAGGACGTAGGCTAGCAGGATCATCAGGTTAGCGCTCTCGTAGTGGGCGCGGGTTATCCAGATGTGGATACTGCGCTTTAAGCCAAAGCCGCGCTCGGAAATGGAGAGAATACCGACGTTGAAGTTGACCGATTTGATCAGCTTGAAGTTGTCGATGATGTTGGTCAAGCCCTCACCGTTGGATTTGGAATACTCCAGCAATAGCAGGTTATTCTCCGTACCCGCGATGCCCGGAAACTGCACAATCTGGGCGATCGCCGACGTGTAGGAGGGCGAAATGATCGTATCCACGTAGATGCGGCTATCGGTTGCCTCCGCCATCCGAATGATGCGCTCCTTGATCTCCGCGGATTCGTCGGAAGATTCGTGGCTCAGGTAACCATCAATAGTATGAATGTAGGTACCAAAACCGTACTTCTGGCTGAGCCAGCGCAGGAGATCAAAGGCTCCCAAACGCGTGAACGTAGAATCGCTCGCGGCAATGATACTGGGCCGCCAAGTGGTCTTTTCTTCCTTATCCGCTTTCTGCAAAAATATCTGTAAGCGCCGGGAGAACTGGAAGATCACGCCCTGGAAAATGAGGGCCATGCTCCGCTTATCCGGGTTCGAATAACTTATGTAGACGTACAAGAACCCTATGAAAACCATCGCGATGGCCGCGTAGGTGGAGTTCATGAATAGCATCAATCCGAAACAAGCTACGGCGCCAAATGCGGACACGTACCACTTGGAGCGGAAGGTAGGCCGGTAGCTTGGGTCGGCGGCAAAGTGGTTCAGAAAGGAGATCAAACAGAGGGAACCGTAAGTCACCATGAAGAACATAGAAATGATCTCGGCTACGCTATCCAACGCCCCCAGCATGATGAAGAACGCCGCCAGCATCACGGTGATCAAGCTGGCGTTGTAGGGCTCATTATTTTCGCCCTTCCCCTTCGAAATCCAGCGGTTGATGGCCGGGGCGGGGAAGATATTATCGGCGGCAATGGCCTGTAGCGTCCGCGGCGCCACCAGGATGGAACCGAGGGCCGAGGAGATCGTCGCGGCGGCCAGCCCGAGGGGGATAATCCACCACCCCTGCCAGGCGATTTCGGCCATAATGAGGCGGTCGGTATCGGCCAGCGCCTCGACGGGTGCAGATACCGACAATTTCCACGCCATGAAAAAGTAGATCACCATGCCGCCAATCGTCGCCATCAGCGTACCGAGGGGGATGGAGCGGCCGGGATCCCGCAGGTCACCGCTCAACCCCACGCCGGCCGTCATACCCGTAAAGGCGGGGAAGATGATCGCAAATACGGTGAAGAAACTGACGCGGGGAAAGCTGGGCGCGGGGTCCTCAACGGGTGGTGGCGCGGCCTGCATGCTGGCGATCGTTCCCGTTCCAAATTCGAATGAATCGGGCGCTGCCGCGGGTGCCGGGTTGGTGGGGACGAGGTCGCCCAAATCACTACCGACGGTATACTTATTGAAGAAATCAATCTCATTCGCCTGGGCGTAATCGGTAGTGCCAATAAAAAAGGCCACCAAGGCCACGGCAAGGGTAGCCACGACTGTATAGAGCACCTTCACCCCCAGGTCCGCTCCCTTGGTAAGGATGAGCAAAGTGAGTAACAGCAGGGCCGGGATGCCGATGGTCTGCGGTTGCTCCAGTAACCTTTCCGCCCAGGGCAAGAGGGGATAGGTATCGATGATCCAGGCAGTCAACGGCTTGAAAGCTTCCGTAAACGCCATAATGTAGAAGGCAACGGAAATGGCCTGGGATAGGTACAGCGCAATCCCGATCGTAGAACCAATGACCAGGCCGAAACTGCGGGAAATAATGTAGTACTCCCCCCCACCCTCTACCTTTTGGTTGGTGGCGATCTCGGCGATGGCCATGGCCGTTGGGATCGTTACCGCGTGGCCGATCAGGATAATGGCGAAAGTGCCCAGGAGGCCCGTCATCCCGACCGCAAAGCCAAAACGCAGAAACATGATCGCGCCAAGTATCGTGGAGATCGCCGTAAAGAATACCGGAGCGGTACCGAATTTTTGTTTAGCCATGGGAGCTGCCCGCGGGGATCAAAGTCCGGGCGGGACGCAAAGGTACTTTGTTCCGGCAACAGACAACGAGTGTTTTCTGATCCGGAAGTGTTGGGGCCGACCGGCATTAGATCATTCCCGGTGGGGCGGCAACGAGGAAGTCCGTAACTTGCGAACACTTTAAAGTCCCCCTACCAACCATGCCAACTACAACCGTCAACAAGAACTTCACGACCAAGGAAGATTTCCACCAGTCTTCCAACTCCGACCGCTTTCAGCACCACGACTACATGAACGTCGATGACCTGCTGGAGGACGACCACCTCATGGCCCGCCAAGCCGTGCGGGATTGGATCAAAGCCGAAGTGAGCCCCATCATTGATGATGCAGCCATGCGCGGCGTTTGCCCCACTCACCTATTCAAAGGCCTCGCCGAAATCGGTGCCTTCGGGCCCAGCCTCCCCGTTGAATACGGTGGCGGCGGAATGGACGAGATCGCCTACGGAATCATTATGCAGGAGTTGGAGCGTTGCGATTCTGGCCTCCGGTCGATGGCTTCCGTCCAGGGCAGCCTGGTGATGTACCCCATCTACAAGTACGCGAACGAGGCCACCAAAAAGAAATACCTGCCTAAACTTGGCGCCGGCGAATTCATCGGCTGCTTCGGTTTGACGGAACCCAATTCCGGTTCGGACCCCGGCAGTATGATCACGAACATCAAAGATGCCGGTGACCACTACGTCCTCAACGGTGCCAAGATGTGGATCACCAACAGCCCGGTGGCGGACGTCGCCGTGGTCTGGGCCAAAGACGAAGACGGAAAGGTCCGCGGCATGGTCGTCGAAAGCCAGTGGGAAGGGTTTTCCGCCCCCGAGATCAAGGGGAAGTGGAGCCTGCGCGCTTCAATCACTGGTGAATTGGTATTTGACAACGTGAAGGTGCCTAAAGAGAACGTCTTTCCGGACATTAAATCCCTCCGCGGGCCCCTTAGCTGTTTGAGCAAGGCCCGTTACGGAATTGCCTGGGGCGCCATTGGTGCCGCCCTGGACTGCTACGACTCCGCCCTCCGCTACAGTAAGGAAAGAACCCAGTTTGGCAAGCCCATCGCCGGCTTCCAGCTCACCCAGAAGAAATTGGCCGAAATGATTACCGAGATCACTAAAGCCCAACTGCTTGCCTGGCGCCTCGGAACCCTGGCTAATCGCGGCGAAGCTACCCCCGCCCAGATTTCCATGGGCAAGCGCAACAACGTCATGATGGCCCTGGAGATCGCCCGAGAAGCTCGGCAGATTCACGGCGGTATGGGTATCACTTCGGAGTACCCGATCATGCGGCACATGGCTAATCTGGAAAGCGTCGTCACCTACGAAGGCACGCACGATATCCACTTGCTAATCACAGGGCACGACGTTACAGGTGAAAACGCATTTGGCTAACACTTCCTCCACCGCTGCTGCGCACCACCTAAGTCAGCCTTTCGCTTATGTCCTTCAGTATTAATGATGTCCTCCTACGCCCCACTGACGGAAAGGACGCAAATGGGCAGGTGATCGACCGACTTCCATCGGCCGGTCACCAAGAAGCGACTAGTGATGCTCACCAAGTGCACAAGTCTGAATTTGACTACTTGGACCACTACGAGCAGGACGCACGAGTCTTTGACTATTTCGAGACTCCGGCAGATGCTGCTACCGTCCACGAAAATCACCGTTTGCACGAGACCATTCTTCGGGAGGTGCCTTCTGGAGTTCAGTCCGTTCTCGACGTGGGTTGCGGCAACGCGTGGGTTGCAGAAGCCCTGACGGCCAGGGGCATTAACGTGGTGAGTTTTGATATCGCCACGGCTAACCTGAAAAAGGCGCTGGAAAAGGTGCCGGCCGAAAATCACTACGCCGTGCGCGGAGATGTACTGGACCTACCTTTTCTGGCCGGTAGCTTCGACGTAGTGATCTCCTCGGAAGTAATTGAGCACGTCCCCCATTTGGCGGGCTACCTGGACAACATTATTCGGGTCCTCAAACCCGGCGGACGGGCTATTCTGACTACGCCCTACGACGAAAAGATTCAGTATTCACTCTGTATTCACTGCAATCGGATGACGCCGCTGCACGCGCACCTACATTCATTCAAGGAGCATTCTTTGGATACGTTACTACAAGCGCATTCCAACGTAAAACTGAATGCCACAACCCTATCCAATAAAGGACTACTTTTTCTAAAAACCCACAAAGTGCTAAGGCATCTTCCGTACTCCGGATGGCGCACGGTGGATCGACTAGCCAATACAATTATCCCTAAGCCTTCCCGATTGGTGTATGTACTGGACAAAAGCACAGCGGAGTAGCAAAAGGCTACTCCCATCAGGATAATCGACAAAGACTGGATACGGGTTCAGACCGCCTACCGCATCAGGATGACTTCGCCTTCAAAGACGACATTCTGGCCGCCAAAAAATTCCACTACGGCGGAGTAAATGTAAACGCCGGAATTAGCTTGCTTGCCCCGGAACAGCCCGTCCCAACCAACCCGGATGTCATTGGGTACGATCTCCGCGGCCTCGTATACGGCATTGCCCCAGCGGTCGTGGACGCGGAAGTCTTTCACGCGCTGCACTAAGTTGCGGTCCGCAAATGGGTGGAACAGGTCATTGCGCCCGTCGTTATTGGGGCTGAAAGCCGTAGGAAAATAGGCCGTCAGGCGCCGGTCTACTTCGACGGTAACCTCAACAATATCAGTACATCCATCTGCGGTACGGACTTCAGCGATGTAGTTCACCGAACGGAAGGGGCGGGCCGTTGGCCGAAGACAATCGGTACAGCTCAATCCTTCGGCGGGTGACCAGATTACGGTATCGATCTCCAGGTCACTGAAGTTCGTCCGGAGGTCCAATCGGGTGCTGTCCCCCAGGTTGATGGTAATGAAGTTCGCAATGTTAGCCTCCAGCAAACGGGCGGAATCAATGCGTACCTCCTGAACGGCTTCGCAACCCCGGGAATCCTGAACACCGAAGGAATAGGTCCCGGGTTCTAACTCAAGGGGAGAGCCACCGGGGCCGAAGGTTTCACCACCGTCCGTGGAAAAGAGGTAGGGGCCGATGCCGCCGTCGACATTCTGAAAAGTCAGGGTGGCCAGCGGATTGACACAATTGGCGGGGACCAGCTGGAAATCAAAGTCCGCCAGGTCGTTACCCGTCACGGTTACGCTTGCGCTCGCCGGGCAGTCGTTGATCAGATTCGTAGCCGTAAGTGAGTACGTACCGGGTAGATCGACCAGTACGTTAGGCGTTCCATTTCCGTTGACGATATTTCCATCGGCGGAAGTCCAGTCGTAGCTAAAGGTGCCGGCGCTCAGCGTTGCCACGAGCGTAGTCGGTTCGTTTTCACAACCGAGATCGGGACTGTCCGGCAATTGGAGGGTGGGGATTTCCCGGTCTTCGTTCACCAACCAACTCGTAGTGGAAGTACAGCCGTTATTGGGGTCCGCCGCCAGGACCGTGTAATTGCCGGGAGCCGCCGCCGCTACGGTCGCTTCGTTGGTAGCGCCGTTAAAGGCCCCGTTGGTAGTCGTCCAATTGAATTGAATATCGGGACGGCCATTCAGTACGGCCACGGTGGTCATTGCTCCGCCTGCGCTACAGGTCAGTAGACCATCGGGCAGCGTGGAAAGAAAGGGTTTGACGGTATCCACGGCAACGGTGGCGGATAGATTCTGGGTACACCCGTTAACGTTATTACTAACGAGCAACTGGTAGGTTCCCGCCTGGTCCGTCGAGATCTCCGGTCCATTATCCGGTCCGGTAAGGGTGCCACCGGCTAGCGTCCACTGGTAAGCGTAGTCGGTGGAGCGGGAGGCTGGGTCAGTCAGCAGGTCCACGCTGGTGAACTGGCAATCCAGACCACCAGCGGTGAGTAATTCAGCGGTTGGCGTGATGGTATCAATGGCCACCGTTACCGTCGTAGAATCTACGCAACCATTATCGGGGTATTCGATGAAGAGTTGGAAGGTACCAGCCTGGCTGGTGTTCAAAGTAGCGGCGGAACCCAGTACGGCCGTGCCGTTTGCGGGTTGCGTCCAACGCAGATTAGCCGGACGAGTAGTGGTAGAAGGGGAACCATCCAACGTGACGGATGGCCGGGTACAAAGAATAGCATCAGCTGGCAGGATGCCGGCAACGGGGTTTTCTCGGTCCGCCGTCACCGTCACCGGGCTAACGGTGGAGCAGCCGCTCCCCGGGTCCAGGGTCGTCAGTTTGTACTCACCGGCGGTCATTACTTCGAGGGTGGAGGTCGTCCCCAGTATGGTTGCCGGATCGGCGTCCTCCGTCCATTCGTAGGTCCAATTGGCGTTGAGGGAACTCGTTGGCTCCAGGCTCACCTCTGCTACCAAACAATTCAGCACCTGCGTCCGCGCCAGATCTAACTGCGGCGCGTTGAAATCGGCAAGTACTTCGACGCTGTCTACGGAAGTACACTGATTGCCATTATTCTGTACCGTAAGGAAATACTTACCGGCGCCCGACACTTCCGGGGCGAGAGTACTTCCGCCAGTAAGGATGGAGGGTCCGGACCACGCGTAGGTAAAGTCGGCTCCCGTTGATGAACCGGCGCCATCGAGCGCACTGCTCGTTGCCCCACAGGAAAGCGTGAAGCCATCACCCGCTTCGGCGGTAGGTTCGGCGACATCACGGGTAACCTCGACGGTAGTGGAGGCACTACAGCCGTTAATTGAATTGGCAACATCAAGGCGGTAGGTGCCGGGCTCCGTTACCGCAGCGGTCAAACCATCCGGGGAGGGGGTCACCGTGCCGGGGCCGGACCACGCGAAGGATACGCCAGCGGCACCGCCAGACGTTTCGGCGAGGGTTACGGTTGTGGCGGCACAGTTGAGTTCATCGGCGGGGGCAATCGCGGCTACCGGAGCGAGTGTATCCACGGTAACCCGTTTAGAATCTTCGGAAGTACAGCCGTTGGCGGGGTTAGTGATCGTCAGCGCGTAGAGGCCCGCACCAGTGGTGGTAAACTCGGGATCGGGGCCGGCAAGTAGTGGCACCCCGTCAATCGTCCAGGAGTAGGTCATTGCCGGGTCCGTAACCGCGGCGCCCCGGAGCGTCACTGCTGGATTAGTACAGGACACAAGACTATCTACCGTGTCGTCAAAACCGGCTTGCTGTACGGCGAAATCCGCCGTGACGGTCAGGTCCGTACGGTCGTCGCAACCGGAGACGGTATTGACGACGAGTAATTCATAACTGCCAGCGGTAGTGACATTGAGGGCACCACTTTCGGTGCCAGGGAAGCGGTTGACCTCTACCCCATCGCGGTTCCACACGTAGGTGATATCTGTACCGGTAGCGGAACCGGTGGTATTCAAAGTAATGGCCGCATTATTGCAATCCAATTGGTTGCCACCATCAATCGCGGCCACGACGGCCGATTGATCCGCGGTAACCACGACGGAAGCGCTGTCCGCACAACCGGTTGCCGGGTTCGCAAAGATGAGGCGGTAAGTCCCGGCCGCATCCACCGTCGGTGTCAGGGTAGTTTCCCCACCGGTGAAGTTGCCATCCGCCGTTGCCCAACGGAGGTTGAAGCCCGTTGGGTTAGTGATGTTACCCGCGAGGCTGACCTCCGGGTTGGCGCAAGTGACTACGGGAGGTGCATCAATACTCACCACTGGAGTGGTTTGATTGGCCGTGATGTTTCTACTTACCGTAGACGTACATCCATTGCGGGTATTCGTCGTCACGACTTCGTACCGTCCGGCTACATCTACGGTAACGCTACTGGCATCGGGGGCAGTGGTGATGCCGCCGGCTGGCCCGGTCCAGGCGTAGCTAAAGTCCGGATCACTCTGGTCGGAGGAGAGTTCCAAGCTCAGCACGTCACAGGTCAGTTCCGTCACGGGTGCCAGAATGGCCGTTGGTGGGTCCGCGTTGTCCAGCGTAATGGTGAAGGAGTCCTCCGTCACGCAGCCATCATCGGTATTGGTGACGAACAGCGTAAAGGTGCCAGCCGTCATTACACTTCCACTAGTGATGACGATTCCGGAAGCGTTCTCCCAGCGGGTTTCGTAGTTAGAGCCAGTGGTAGACCCCGTTGAATTCAGCGGAATACTGGTAGTATTACAGTTAAGGACGCGGTCCTCATTCGCGTTGGCGACGGGTACGCCGATGCCGGGCTCCACCAGGATGGATTCGGATTCCGTACAACCATTCGCCCGATTGGTAAGGGTGAGGGTATAGGTTCCGGGGCGACCGATAATAGGATTGGCCTGGTCAGCGCCGGAAACGATTATGCCATCGTCCGTCGTCCATTCCTGACCGATATCCGAGCCGAAGGGTACGTTCGTGTAATTGGAGTTAAGGGGGATTTGCGTCCGGTCGCACGTAAAGACTTGCGGGGCCGAAAGGGTGATGTTGGGGTTGAACTGGAAGTTCCTGACTCGGACGGTCGCCGAAGCATCGCAGCCATTCTGGGTATTCGTCAGGGTCAGGACGTAGGTGCCGGCCCGGTCCACCACCGGGGCGTATGAGGTAGAACTGCTGATGTTTGTTCCCCCAAAGTTTTGCCACTCCACTTCGATGTTGGGGCCCATGGCAGAGCCTCGTGCGTCGAGGGTAACTTCCGGGGTGGCGCAACCGATGAAGTATTCCGTGGGCAGATCGATGTTGGGTTCCTCAAAATCACCGGGCAGGTTGATGCTTTGGGATGCGATACAGCCCGATCCACCCCCGCCGACAATGGTAAGGGTGTACTTTCCGGGGGTGGTAACGGTGATCTCATCACCGTCGTTATCACTAATGGTCCCACCATCCTCGGCCAACCAGATGAAGGTGCCGCCGCCGGAGCCGTCGCTGTTGATCTCAATCTCGTCGATCAGGCAGTTGAATCCGGGTTCGTCGGCCTCGATCATTACCGTTGGCGCGAAGGGAAAAGGGCGCACGTTGACGGAGCGCTCGCGGGAGCAGACGCCGCTGCCGTCATCGAGGGTGACCTCCAGGAAGTAGTCGCCAGCCTGGTCGATAAATGGCTGAAGGGTGGTTTCTCCCGATACAATGTTACCGTTGGGCGTCCGCCATTGGTAAGAATACTCCGGGCCCTGGGGGGAATTCCGCCCGTCGAGTTGAATTCCCTCATCAGGTACCTGACAGGGCAAAGTGAGCGGTTCACCCGGGTCTACATTGATTACGGGGATCGTGATTCGGAAGGAATCCACCTGTTCACAGATCGGACCGAAGTAGAGGTCGTCAATAATGAGGTCGTTACCGATCGTTTCGGTGTTGCGGTTGACGATGCAGACTTCGGCCGTCGTCGCGGCACCGGATGACCAGCGGCCAGTGTAGGGAGCCCACTCGCAAGTGGTAGCCGGCAGTTCGATGTCGCCAGTGATGCGGGTACGGTTGACGGCAAAAAGGACTACTGGCGGGCTGTCCTCCTTTGCGTTGGCCATCCAGGCGCCGAATGAGTAATCTCGGTTGGGCTCCACCGTTACGGTCTGGCAGACGATGGGCCGGTTCTCCTGGGCGGAGTTATTCACGACCAACAAACGGCTGTTGTTGGCATCGTGGGAACGGATGGGACATAACTGAGCGTGGACGCTCGTTGGGCTATCCGTCACCGTATAAGTACCTGCGTCGGTCAAAATACCGTGCTCTCCGACGGGGCTGCCCGGCATTACACCAGTAAGGAATGGTGACTCCCAGTTGTCGAAGCGGTCTCCGAAACCGGGATTGAGGAAGAGGTTATCCGCGGGGTCCGCCTTTAGCGCGGTGAGGTAGACGGTCGTATCACGGTTACCCCGAAAGCTGGGTTGCAGGGTTTCTCCGTTGCGGAAAATACCTTCCGGGCCCCACTGCACACCAAGCAAGCCTTCTCCTTCTGCCACGACGTTCTCGATGACGAACGGAAGGTCACTGGCACAAATGGTCGTATCGTTCCCCGCAAAGAGAGTCAACCCACACTGGGCGTTCAAAGAAAAGGTGTGGAGTGTTAATAAGGCCAGGGCGATGCCACGTATTACCGGTTGCATGTAGTAAAGATACAACCCTACCCTCCTTAACGATCGGTCGGAGGCCGGACATTGGTCCTACATCACGCCTACCTAACTGGTTATCGGACAACAACTACCTCCCCCTCCACGAGTACCTCACGGCCATTCAGGAATACCACCACGGCCGAATAGACGTACACGGCGGGGTTCACCTCCCGCCCACGGAAAGTACCGTCCCAACCCGACATGGGATCATTCAAGGGCAGTTCTTCGGCTTCAAAGACGGCATTCCCCCACCGATCGTGAATTCGAAAATCACTAACGCTCAATACGCGATCCACGTCACCGAAGGGGTGGAAACGGTCGTTCTGCCCGTCGCCGTTGGGGGAGAAACCCGTAGGGAAGTAGACCCCTAAACGTTCATCCACCTGCACGTTGATGAGTGCCATCGCGGTACAACCGTCCACTGAGCGGACCAGCACGTCATAAGTCGTTGTGCGTGACGGGCTGGCTACCGGATTAAGGCAATCCGTACAGCTTAAATCGCGGGTTGGCGTCCAGATGATGGTATCCAAATCGGACAACACGAAGTTCGTTTGGAGATCGAGGGCAGTGCTATCGCCAATCGCATACGTGACGGAGCGGGGCAGATCGATCTGCAGGTTGCGAAAGGAATCCACGGTGATCGAATCGAAAACCTCACAGCCCCGACTGTCCTGAGCCCGCAACTCATAGGTTCCTGGCTCCAAGCTACGGGGGGAAATTCCCGTCCCGTAGGTCATCCCGCCGTCCGCGGAAAAGAGGTAGGGCCCTACCCCACCGACGGCGTCGTTGAATTGGAGGCGCGCCGTCTCTGTTTCACACGTAATCGGGGAAAGATCGAAGAGGACGGAGTCCAGGGTATTTTCCAGGACGCGGATAGTCGCGCTGGCTTCACAATCGTTGGCGGGGTTGGTGGCAGTGAATACGTAAATCCCCGCGCCATCCACGGTAACTGCGGTGGAATCTGACGCTCCGAGGATTGCTCCATCTCCCGTTCTCCATGTATAGTTGAGGTCTCCGGTACTTACCTCGGCGGTAATGCCCGTCGGCATGGGGTCGCAACCCAGGTCTATTTCAGCTGGCAACCCGACGGTAGGCGTTGCGACGTCTTCAGTCACGCGCCAGGTAATGGCCGATTCACAGGCGTTGAGGTTGTTCGTTGCCGTCAGAACGTAGGTGCCCGGAGTAGATACCGACAGGTCGGGACTGATGGCGGGGCCTTCCAGGGTACCGTCGGTACTCGTCCACTGGTACATCACATTGGGCTCGGGATTCCCCGTCGTGACGGTGAACATGGTCTGGCTGCAAGTAAGGGTAGCAGGGGCGGGTTCTTGCAAGCCCGGTTTGACGGTATCCTGGGTGACGGTCACCACTAAATCCTGGGTACAGCCATTGGTGGGGTTGGTCACCTCCAGCGCATAGGTTCCGGCTAAGTTGACGGTAGCTTCCGGTTGATTGACCTGCCCCACCACGTTGCCATCCGTCGTAGTCCAGTCGTAACGGAAACCGGGAAGGCGGTCGGCGGGGTCCGGCACCAACTCAGTGGTGGGGTTAGCGCAGTTGAGCTGCAGGACGGGCATCAACCTGACCTCGGGTGCCATCGTGTCGATGGCGACGATCGTGCGGACGGTATCCGTACATCCATTGTCCGGGTTGAGGGTAATGAGTTGGTAAGTCCCAGGCACTGAAAGATCAATTTGGGTGGCCCTTGGATCACCGGTTACCACACCATCAGTTGTGGACCATGCGAAAGTGGCGTTTCCCGCCGCGCTTTGCCCCTCCAGCGCGAGGGAGGTGCGTGTACAGTTAAGCTCATCCGGGCCAGTGATGGAGGCCACGGGAATGGTTTTGTCTTCGGTGACCGTAACGGTACGCGTCGTTTCACACCCCGTGTTCCGGCTGGTGGCCACCAGGACGTAGGTACCGGCTTCCGCTACAGTGAGGTCTGGAGTGGTTACCACCGGTGTCCCATTTACGTTGCCTTCGAACCATGCGTAGTCCGTTCCAACCGTTGAGCCTGTCATGGGCACGAGGGTTTGCTCCGGTTGTCCACAACTCAGCACCTGCGACAGCGCCATATCTACCGTTGGTGCGGAGAAATTTTCGGTGATGACAACCGCATCATCGGCCGAGCAGCCGTTGACAGTATTCAGTACCACGAGTCGGTACTGGCCAGCCGCATCCACCGTGGGTGCTGCAGTGCCGGCCCCGGAAACGATGTTGCCGGTGACGGACGACCAAGCGTAGACAATCGTATCGCCGGGGGTGGATCCCGTCCCATCCAAAGCTATTTCCGGATTGCGACAATTCAGCATGAAAGGGCTGCCAGCATTTGCGACAGGTGGTGTGAATGACTCAGTGACATCAACATAAGCGGTATCCATGCACCCGTTTACGGAGTTGGTAACGATGAGACCGTAGCGGCCGATGGTGCTCACCGAGGCGGTCAAATCCGTCGCTGAAACGGGGTTACCGCTGGCGTCAATAAAGCGGGGGAAAAAGTCGCCCGCGGGGTCGGCGACGCTGCCGAGCAGATCGATCTGAGCATCGCGGCAATTGATCTGACCCGACGTGGTGAGGCTGACTGCGTTAACTGCCCGGTCGACGACCACCGGCACCGTTCGCTCCGTAACGCATCCATTGACCGGGTTGCGTACGGACAGCGTGAAATCGCCCGTCACGTCCGCCAGTAGTTGTGAAGTAGCGCTCGTCTGTTGGGTGTTTCCGGCGGGAGCCGTCCAGGTATATTCCAGCCCCGACACCGGGGTTGTGAGCCCTTCGAGAATAACCGAATTGGTATTGCAGGTAAGGGCATAACTATTTTGGTCGAGGCTATTTTCGGGTGCCGTGATGTCCTGCAGGAGCGTAACCGAGGCCACGCTCTGGCAGCCAGAATTGATGTTGACTACCGTGAGCAAGTAAGTACCAGGACCAGTAGCCGCTGCAGAAGTTGCTACGGGATCTGAAGCCAGCGTACCGTCGGTAGTCGACCAGGTATAGGTGATAGAATCACCGGGAATAACGCCGGCCGCGCTCAGATCTACCTGCGGTAAATCACACGTAAGTAGGTCGTCACCAGTGATGGCGGCGGGCGGTGGAGCACCGTTTTCGTCTACCACTACGTTCAATGTATCGGCACACCCTGTACCGGGGTTGGTCGCGATAAGCTGGTAGTCACCACCCGCGGCAATCAGGGGCGTGAGGGTATTGCCATCTTGCAAAATATTTCCCCCCGTGGTGGTCCAAACGTATTCAAAACTGCCGGTTCCTACGTCCGTAGCCATCAATTCCTGGGTGGGGTTTTGGCAGTCGATGATGGACACATCAGCAATGTTTAAATCTGGAATGGCGTTGTTCACTGTGATCGTCACGGTACTTTCGTCGGTGCAGCCGTTACTAGGGTCTGTGGTCACGAGCGTGTAGGTACCGGGCCCCTCAACGGCGATGCTGGGCGCGGTGGGCAGGCCGGAAAAAGTCCCGTCGGGCGTAGACCATTGGAAGGTATACCCCAATCCAAATTGGTCCGTTCCGATCAGTAATTCTGGCCGATCGCAGGTAATTTCTAAGCCCGGTGTATTAATGGGTGCGTTGGGTGCAATGGTATCGGCGAAAACCATCACGGTGTCGATGGCCTGGCAGTCGGTATCGGTATTCGTCACGATGAGGCGGTAGAGGCCCGCTTCGGTGATGGCGATGGTGGGGAGCACATTTTCGTCGGCATCCTGATACACACTCGTAAATTCCGGGCCGGTGCTGGAGCCCGTTGCGTTCAGGAAAACCTGTGTGGTGGTACAGGTCAGCCGCAGGTCTTCATTCGCGTTCGCCACGGGTAGCCCGGCGACCGGATCGATGGTAATGGCTTCCGATGCCGTACAGTTCGTGATCGTATTCGTGACGGTCAGTACGTAAGTACCGGGTTGGTCGATCAGTGGGTTCGCGGAGTCTCCCCCCTGCACAATATTGCCGTCGGCGGTTGACCACTGGTAGGTGATCGGGTCGCTGGTCATCACGTCCGCATTAATGTTGATCTGGGCGCGGTCGCAGGTGAAAGGCAATGGGCTAGTAAGGGTAATGGGCACGTCAAAATCAGTGGACGTAACGGTAGTGAACGTGGAGTTCGTACAGCCACCGGCGCTGGTTACGGTGAGCACGTAGGTACCGGCGGACGTAGCGGTAGCCATCAGACCATTCGTGGGGCCGGAGAAACTGCCGTCGGTGCTCGTCCACTGGTAACTAATGCCCGTACCGGTAGTACTGCCCACGCCGGAGAGCATCGCCAAGCCGGTCCCGTCACAGTTGATCTCCCCGGTAGCGTTCGCCTGGGCAGTGACTTCCCCTGCAGTCTCAGTAACGATGACGTCCTGCTCCGTAAAGCATCCCGTATCGGTATTCGTCAGCCGAAAGGTATAGGTACCGGCGCTGCTCACGGTTGGGGTGTATCCATTCTGGCCAGTCACGAACGTCCCCCCGTTGGAGGCTACCCACGATGAGGTGATATTGGAGCCAACTTCGGATGCCCCACCGTCAATGATCACTTCCGGCTGGTCGCAGCTGATATTCCCCACTGGTTCGATGGACATAATAGGAGTGGACAGATCCTGGAGGACTTCCACCGTACGGGTCGCCGTACACCCCATGAAACCGACGACGGTGAGGGTATACGTACCGGGCTGGTCCACCTGAACCGTAAGCCCGGAGGTGCTACCGACAATATTACCCCCAACGGTCGCCTCCCAGAAATAACTTACGGAGGACCCGCTACTGGAACCCGCTGCGGAAAGGGTAACGCGATCGTTGGAGCAGGTAAGGATACCATCTTCATTTGCTACCGCGCTGGGGATATTAGGGTTGGCCCGTACAAGGATGGTGGCGGATTCGGTACAGACGGTCGTGCCGTCATCGTAAGATAGGGTTAGGGTGTAGTTGCCAGGCTGGTCCACGCTGGGAGTAAGGGTGGTAGCGCCGGAGACGATATTGCCGTTGGCGTCCGTCGTCCATAAGTAGGAGTAATTCGCCCCCGTGGTGGTTCCGGTAGCGTCCAGCTCCGTTCCTCCGGACGGGATGTTGCAGGGAAGGGTAAATTCGTCGTCCAGCTCAATCTCCGCTTCCACGACGGTGACCAGGACGTCGTCCGTCACTTCACAGATTGGCCCAAAGTAGAGGTCGTCAATGGCAAAGTCATTACCGCTGCTCTGGGTATTTTGGTTGACGATACACATCCGGGCGGTTGTGGCCGTGCCGGAGTTCCAACGGTCGTCGAACTGTCCCCAATTGCAAACGGAGGAGGAGGGGCGGAAGAGATTTCCAATCAACTGCCCGTTCACCGAAAACTGTAACCGAGCGGGGTTTTCGCTGATGACGGATTGCACCCAGGCGCGGAGGGCGTAGTCGGTGTTGGGGTCCACGGTAACCTCCTGGCAGTAGATCTCCTCGTTAGGCTGGGTGGCGCCGTTAACGACGAGCATCTGCCCACCGCCGGTGTGGTCATCACAAGCCGCAAAGTTACTGTGGGTATTGCTGGCGTTGACGTCGACGACGTAAGTCCCTTCCGCGGAGAGCGGCCCGAAAGCGCCACCGGGGCCAGGTTCGTATTCGGTCGTCCAGACCATCCCGGGGCTTTCGAAGTCACCGTTGACGAGCAGATTATTGTCGGAATAGATCACGCTGGCGGAGAAGGTCATCGTAGTCGTCTCGTCGCCAGTGAAGGTGGTCATGACCTGGTCCGCACTGGTAACCGCGGTGGCGGGGGACCATTCAACGCTGAGGAGTTCCCCACCCACCAGGTCAACGGTACCAGCGAGGCCCGCCCCGCTAGCGTCGGGGCAGATCACGATGGGCTCGCCCGCATCGGCCGCGGCATTGCACTGAGCCACTACCTGATTGCCACACAGCAATAGCAGGGAGATGGTGAATAGTTTAGAAAAAGAAGTCATGTCAAGTGTATGTATAAGCGACCGGGGAAACCTAAAGCAGTATGAAAGTACGCATACCGTAAGCCAAATACACCTTGTTATGGGTAGCGGATGCGTCCAAGATTCAAAAAATTCGGTTCAACTGGTTTTAAGGTATGCTTACCCGAAAATCAGCGTGCCCGTTCTAAGCTTGGTGTGGATAGACAGTGTATAAAGCACGGCTAATTTACGCAATCCTTACGCTTAGCGCTCAGCCCGTGGTGTATCTTCGCCGGCCCCCAACAAACTATACCCTCGCGAATTATGCGCGTAACCGATTACATCGACCAAGCTAAGGGCAAGACGCTCATCAGTTTTGAAGTACTCCCCCCACTGAAGGGCGGCAGCATGCAGGCCATTTTTGATACCCTGGACCCATTAATGGAGTTCAAGCCCCCCTTCATTGACGTGACCTACCACCGGGAGGAATACGTCTACAAAAAGCGGGCGAGCGGGTACTACGAGAAGACGGCCATCCGCAAGCGCCCCGGCACGGTGGGGATCTGTGCCGCCATCATGCACCGCTACGGCGTGGATGCGGTACCCCACATGCTCTGCGGTGGCTTCACCAAACAGGAGACCGAGAACGCCCTGATCGACCTGGGTTTCCTGGACGTACAGAACGTCCTCGCCCTCCGGGGTGACGCGCGCAAGTTTGAGGGTAAGTTCGTCCCCGAAAAGGAAGGCCACCACTACGCTTCCGACCTCGTGGGCCAGATCGCGCAGATGAACGAAGGGCAGTACATGGACGATCTGACGGACCAGAGTAACAAGACCAACTTCTGCATCGGGGTGGCCGGTTACCCGGAGAAGCACTTCGAAGCGCCCAATATGGAGATCGACCTGCGCTTCGTCAAAAAGAAGATCGAAGCGGGGGCTAATTACATCGTCACCCAAATGTTCTTCGATAACCAGAAGTACTTCGACTACGTCGATGCCTGCCGGGCGGCCGGGATCAACGTCCCCATCGTACCGGGTTTGAAGCCCATCACGAAGTTGTACCAACTCAACTCCATCCCCCGCCTCTTCCACGTGGACTTGCCGGATGACCTGGTCAAGGCCATCACCGAAGCGAAAGATGCCAAGGCGCGCACCCAGGCTGGCATCGAGTGGTGCATCGCCCAGAGTAAGGAGTTAAAAGAGCGCGGTGCCCCCGTGTTGCACTACTATACGATGGGGGATTCGAGCACGATCCGCTCAATTGCCGAGGCTGTTTATTAGGCTTCAACAATTTTGGGGCGTGGTTGCACAGAATTAGACATCGTACTATCTTTGCACCCGCTTAACCGAATAATGGCGCGGTAGCTCAGCCGGTTAGAGCGCAGGATTCATAATCCTGAGGTCGGGTGTTCGAGTCACCCTCGCGCTACTTTTAAGATGGAGTTACGGGTTTCCCGTGGCTCCATTTTTTGTTTTGGTGTGTAAATTTCGCAAGAGTTGGCGAGGTTGGGGAGGCCTGCGGCGCTGCGCCTCGCGGCTATTGTTTCGCAGGAGTTACGGAGTTAAAGAGAAGAGGAGGCTTAAGGCGATTTGCCACATCCCGTCCCGAAGGGCCGGCTTACGTAGCGGTGGCACACCGTCAGGTGGCCCACCCTACTTCGGGACCTGTGGCGCCTACCAAACCCCGTCCCGAAGGGCCGGCCTGCGTAGCGGTGGCACACCTTCAGGTGGCCCACTCTACTTCGGGACCCGCGACTTCCTTCCTCTCTTCTCAATCGTCTCACCCCCCTTAATCTTCTTTGCGAAACCCAAAAAATAGTTCGACCAAGCCGAAGGCGAACATCTCCAAAATCGAGTAAATCAAAAGGGGTAAAGCCCACAACTCGGACTCTACCCCTCTTATTCCCCCTAACCTTCTTCACCTCCTTGTCGAAAAGTAAATCCAGCAGCTTAAGTTTTCGCTACCCTAAAACGTCCGCGAATAAGTAAACAGCAGCTGCTGAGTAATACTCACCCGCTTACCCAAACCATTCACCCCGTTCGGGAAGTCGTAGTCCGTAACCTGGACGAACACGTCGTCATCATAAAAGACGTTCAGCAGGAGCTGGACCTGGAAATTCTTGAAGATCTCATAGCCAATGGCGTTGGCCCAGTCGACGTCCACGTTCTGGGGGTTACGCAGGTAATTGGTATACAGCTTGAGGTTGGAGATGTAGGACCCCTTGTCACCGGCGAAGCTGTACTTGTATTGCACCTGCGCCAGCGCACCTAACTGTGCATCGACTTTTTCGTACTCGGGGAAGAAGCCAAACTCGTTGGCCACGCCTTCCACTTGGTTACCGTGCACGCCCCGGGCCGCGATGGAATCATTGGCCACGATGATGAATTTGGAGGCCAACGGCGAGAAGAAGACGGAAAGGTTATCGTTCGGCTTGTAGTCGATACCAACCGACAACTGGAAGGTAGCCGGTGCCAAAAACTTGCTCAGGGGCGTGACGCCACTATCGATAAAGTCGGTGATGAAGTTACCCGCGTAGGTATCAGGGAACTGGTACGTCGGCGTCACTTGGCTGAGGAAACTGCTGTTGACCGTCCAGAACAACTTACTGCCGGGCTTAACCTGAAAGCCGTACTTGGAGTTGATCCGCAGTTCGTCGATGGCCTTTTGGAAAGGGATCTTTGATTCGGAGCCCTGGGCAATCACCCCGGAACCGAGGCGCTGCAGGCCAAACTGCCAAAGTAAGGTGGTCTCCCACGCAGCCGTTTCCGTGCGGTGGTTAGCGAAACCGTTGAAGGCACCGCCGAAACCCAAACGGTTCTGACCGGCACCCTGCTTGGGGTTGATCTGAAGTAATTGGGAAAGGTCCAGACCAAGGCCGGCACCTTTCTCCCAGCCTAGTTTGGGTTCTTCATCCTGGCCCAAAACGGGCAGTGCGAACAGACACAGCAGGGCGAATAAGGTAAAATTTTTCATGAGGTACAGTTTATCGGGTGGGCGGTTAGGGAAGTCTTAGGTCGCCAACACCCCAGTTCAAAGTGAGTAGGCCAATTTATCGCACGGAAGTGTGTGCGACGCTCGGCCGCCGCAAAAATACTAAACCGGATAAGTATTGTTAGCCTCTTCCCAATTTTGGTACTCCGCTGGTCCTCGTCATAAGGTTATCCCTCTTGTTAAGGAGCGGCCAGAAATCCAACTACGTAATACCCCAGTATTACCCCTCCCGGTTCGGCGGTAACGGTGGCCCCACCTCCCGCCGCGAGTGAATCTGAACCGACTCCGAAGTAAGTTTGCTGAAGGGAATGATGTACTCGCTCTCCTCCGCCCTTAGGACGAGGTCCGAATTATTCATCGTCACGATCTCACCGCGCATCCCGTCGATGGTGACGTCGTCGCCCACCTTGAGGCGGCCGCGGTTGTAGAAGCTGGCGAGCAGGGAACCCATTACGTGGCGGGATGCCAGGCCATATCCAATGGCGAAAGCACCGGCAACTCCGGCGAGCATCACGGTGATGTTGGCCTCCATGAAGCGGGTCTGCAACTGCGCCTGCCGTAGGGCGATCAGAATGATATTGAGCAGAATGAAGTAGAAGACCACATTAGCGATGAGGTTACCGCTAGAAATACCCAAACTCCGGCAGGTCTCGTAGATGATCTTTTTGACGGTATCCGCCAGGAAAATACCTAGCACCAGGACGAGCAGCGCCGTCACCCCGTTCGGGATGTAGGCAATCAGGTCCTTCAAAAGATCCGAAATGATCTTCAGACCCATCGCTTCCACGGCGGCCATGATGAAAATGATCAGGATGAAATAGTACGCGGCGGAAGAAATGGCGGCGGAGGGCACCAGATTGAAATTGGAGGACTGCAACAACTCAATGTCCATCAACTTATCCGCCAGCTTATCGATGCCCACGGCTTCCAACAGGCGCTTGAGAATATTACGTACTAGTTTGGCCAGCAGGTAGCCGACGAGGATGATCACGAAGGCCTTTAACAGGGCGGGGATGACCTCAAAAAGGAGGTTAAGCTGTGCTTGTAAGGCTTCTAAAATAGCTTCCATGGGTGGTCCTTAGCGGATGATCTCGTCCCGGTCTTCGGGGCCGGGCAGGCGTTTGGTGGCGGAGTCGTTAGCGGAGGGGTCCTCACCAATGGTGGGGTAATCCTCCTGCCCTTCGATGGCTTCGCCGCCGGCCATTACGGTAAGTGTGTCCGCTAATTTAGGGAAGAAAAGTTCCAGGACGTTACCGATGAACTCCTGCCGGCGCAAGCGCTGCTCCACCTTGGCGCGGACGCCATCCTGGCGGTGCGCTACGAACTCGGCCATCTCCAGCTCCCGCAGTTGTAAAAAACTGTTGTTCATGCGTTCGTTCTAAAGTGTTGAAGAGGTAAAAAGCTCTCCGTGGATTTTTTTCGCCTTCTCTTTGGCGCGTTTCAGTTGCATTTTAACGGCGGAGTCGTTCTTTCCGAGCATCTCGGCGATCTCGCGAATCTTGACGCCGTCCTTGTATTTCAGCAGCAAGAGCGTACGGTCGGCGTCACTCAGCTTGGCCAGTACTTTGCGCAGTTCGTTCACCTGCAAAGTGGCCAGTTCACCGGGGTCTTCCTCGTCGGCGGCGTGGTCCGGTGGGTTTTCGATCTCGTCCGCGAACAGGGCCCGGCTGCGCTTTTCCTTCCGGATCTTATCGATGCAGAAGTTATAGGTCACCGAATACACCCAGGTCGAGAACTTCGCCTTCCCCTCAAATTTGCCGAGGTTCAGGAACACCTTCGTAAAGATCTCCTGGGTGGCATCCTCTGCCTGTTCCTGGTCGCGCAACATCGTCAGCGCCTTGCTGTAGATCTTGGAGGCATACCGGTCGTGCAGTAAGCGAAAGCAAGTAGCGTGTCGCTTGGCCCGGTAGGCTACGATGATGTCCAGGTCCTCCATTTCGGAAGTACACCCATTGCTGTAGGCACTAGCAGCCATTGAGAGAAGGTTTCGATATCCACCCGATTGCGTTGGATACCTTATGGAGACGTTAAGAAATTGTTTGCGTCACAAGATAGGGTACGTATTTGGGAAATTGCCCTATGGAATTGACCAGCCTCCTTGGTACTTCTTAAAACCCGGACGCTTGGAGACCTTCCTGCGTCAGGCGCTCCAAGATCCTAGCAATCTCGGTAGTTAATTAGTTTCCGGCGCCTAAAATCTGTAATCGAACGTCTAAAGTCCTTTTAACCCGGACGCTCGCAGGACCTCCTGCGTCGGACGCTACGAGGACCTAAATATTTTATTAGTTGATTAAGCCGTCACCTTCCTTTCAGGACCTCGTAGCGTGGTCAATTCGCGCGCAGCAAGAATAGAGCTCCTGCGAGCGTCCGGCCCTCTACCCATTTAATGTCCTTTCAACCCGGACGCTCGCAGGACCTCCTTCGTCGGACGCTACGAGGACCTATAGATTTTAGTAGTTGATTAAGCCGTCACGTCCCATTAAGGACCTCGTAGCGTGGTCAATTCGCGCGCAGCAAGAATTGAGCTCCTGCGAGCGTCCGGCCCTCACCGGCCACCGTCTAAAATCCAAAATCCAACCTCTAAAATCTATTCAACCACCCGCGAAATCCGCGCAACCTCCCCCACATTGAAGAAGCCCAAAATCGGCTCCTGCGTATCCGCATCGAATACGTTGCCCGGAGAGTTCGCTACCGGCAAATCGAAGAGGCCACTTTGGCCATTGTTGATCTGCTCCTGCACGATACGGAGGTAGAGGTAAGCTTCCGGGCTGAGGCCGATGATCTCCACCGCCACCGTTTCGCCGGGTTCGAGTGGGATTGGCCCGCCGTTGTCGTCCGTTTTATTGATGGAGAAACGGATCGGGAAGATGAAGGCCACGCCATCGGTGTTCGTGCCGGGGCTGAAGGTCGCGTCAAAGGCTATATTCAGTTCGGCGGTACGCAGCAACAGGGTGTCGTTGATCGTGCTGCGGATGAAGTAGGCATCACCCTGCCCTACTTGGTCGCGGGCGTAGATTTGGGCGTACAGGCCTTCGTCCAGGCCCAGCGATTCTTCCTCGAACTGGAAGGAGAGGGAGTCAATGATGGCCGTCCGGTTGATCTGTGAGATGGCAGCATACTGCTGCTCGCCCCGTTGTACGCCAAGACCCATTACCTGGCCAACTTCGCCCAGGGTTTGCCCGGGTTCGGGCGTCCAGACGTAGCGGCCGGAATCCTGGTATTCAAAGACAAAGATTTCGCCTGTCGGGACGGAGTCCACAATTTCGGAGACGACGACCACCGCGTCCTCCACGTAAGTTGGCAGGCGGTTATCGTAAAAATCCTGGCTCTCGCTGAGGATGATCGTTTGGGGTTCCGACTCGGTATTCAGCCAGGCTTCTACCACCAGTTCGGCGTTTTCGAAGCGGCTGTCCAATTCCACCGGGTCCGTGCAGGAGGCCAGTACGCAGAGGAGGGAGAAGAATACTACCAGGTTTTTCATACGTAGTAATTAGGTTGGTTCAGGGTTTGGTCCCCAGTGAATGCGAGATCAATTGGGCGCTGACGCAGGTGCGAAGCAAGTAGGTCAGGGTATACCCCATCCCCATTACCCGGCACCCGCGGCAGCGCCAAAAACCTTACTTGAATTTGAAATTGTAACTGACGGATGGGATGAAGTTGCCAACGACGCTCAGCTTGACGCTTTCCGTAGAGATCGGCTGGCCGAGGATGGGCCGGATATCCGCGTCCTGCCGCCCGGAAACAGTGATCGGGTTGCGGCGGGAATAAAGGTTGTAAACCCCGAAGACCCACTGTCCTTGCCACCGCTTGTCCGCCTTCTCCTTCTTGGGGTCGAGCGTGAAACTGATGTCCAGCCGGTGGTAATCGGGGATGCGGAAGTTATTGCGGCCCGCCCCCTCGTTGTTGGGCACGAAATACCCCAATTGGTAGTACCCGGAGCTGGCGAGCGTGACCGGCGTGCCGGTGATGTAGGCGAACGTGGAACTGAAGGTCCACCGATCGTTGATCTCGTAAAAACCAGTGACGTTTAAATTATGGGTCTGGTCGAACCGGCTCGGGTACCAATCGTCGTCGTTGATGCCTTCGGTGAGCAATTCGGTGCGCGCAAGCGTGTAGTTGATCCAGCCGTTGAAACGGCCCTTGACTTTTTTGACCTGCAACTCGAGGCCGTAAGCCCGCCCCTTGCCGGGCAGGATCTGCCCCTCCACGAGTTCGTTGAGGACAAGGTCGGCTCCGTCGACGTAATCGATGAGGTTGGAGAAGTCCTTATAGTAGGTCTCCGCGCTGGCTTCGTAGGTATTGTTTTTGAAGTTGCGGAAGTAGCCGATGGCGTACTGGTCCGCCAGCTGCGGATCGATATTGTTCGTGCTTGGCGTCCAAATGTCGAGGGGGACGGAGGCCGTCGTATTACTCAGCAGGTGGATGTACTGGGCCGTCCGCTGGTAACTGGCCTTGAGGGAGCTGGACGTATTGAGCTGGTACTGGATCGAAGCCCGGGGTTCCAGATTGTACCAATCCTTGATCGTCTCCCCCCGGTCGGTAGACGTCGCGTTGGTGAGGGGCCGGGCGATCCCCTGCCGCGGTGCTTCCCCGAATTCGTAGACGTTGCGCCCACCGAGGTAGGCGAAGTAGCTGAGGCGGAGACCGTAGTTGAGCTTGACGCGCCCCTTGAAAATACTCTGCTCGTTCTCGATGAAGGCCGCCGACTCGATGGCCCACTGGTTGGCAATGGAAATATCAATCTCGTCACCGTCACTTACCGCAATGGCGTTGGCCGGCTCAAACCGGTAGTAGATCCCCTGCCCCCCGAAACGAATGACGTTGTCCGGATTGATGAAGTAGCTGAACTCTGGCTTGGCACTGAAGTTGACGATGCTCGCGTCCCAGTCAAAGGCATCTTGCTCCGGGTCGTCCCCGAAGTTGATGGCGTAGTCGTAATCGGAGTAGTAAAAGGTCAGGTTGCTGAAGAGCTTGTCCGAAAAGAGGTGATTCCACCGCAGCGTCGTCGTGGTATTTCCCCAGCTGAAGCCGGCCTGGTCACCGGGCGCAAATACGTCGCGGCCGAGGTAGGCGGAGAGAAAGATCTGGTCGCGGTCACTGAATTTGTAGTTGGTCTTCAATGTGAGGTCGTAAAAGTTGAGGGTCGTCCCCTCCAGGTCATCGCCCAGGAAGGGAGCGGCCAGCACGTCGATGTAGGACCGCCGCCCCGCTAACAGAAAGGAAGACTTGTCTTTAACGATCGGCGCCTCCACCGAAAGGCGGCTGAAGATGGTACCGATGCCCCCGTCCATTTGAAATTGCTTCGAGTTACCCTCCTTCATCCGTACGTCGAGGATACTCGAGAGGCGGCCACCGTAGCGGGCCGGAATTCCCCCCTTGTACAGTTTGACGCCCTTCACGGCATCGGGATTGAAGACCGAGAAGAAACCGAAGAGGTGGCTGGAGTTGAAGACCGGTGCCTCGTCCAGGATGACCAGGTTCTGGTCAATGGAACCACCCCGGACGTTAAAGCCGGCGGCGCCCTCCCCTACCGTACTCACGCCGGGTAGCAGTTGGATGCTGCGCAGCACGTCCACTTCCCCAAGTAGCGCTGGCAAGCGTTCGATCTGCCCGATGTTGAGTTGTTCTACGGACATCTGCACGTCGGCTACATTAGCATCTTCCTCTTCGGCGGTGACGACGATCTCCACCAGGTCGGTGCCGGATTCGGCGAGTTCGAAGTCGGCGGTAAAGTTGCCGATGAACTCAGCTTCCCTAGCCTGGTCTTCGTAACCCAGGTAGCCGGCCACGATGGTGTAGGTGCCGGGGTCGACGGTCAGGGAGTAGAAGCCGTATTCGTTGGTGGTCGTCCCCTTGGTGGTGCCCTTCAGGTAGATGGTGGCCCCGATCAGGGTTTCGCCGTTGCTGGCGTCGGTGACGGTGCCCTTCACGGTCACTTTTTCCTGGGCGGCCAGGCCGGTGGCGAGGGCAAGACTCAGGACAAGCGTGAGTAGTTGTTTAATCATCAGGTGGGTGTTTGGGAGTACTGAGTGCCGGGCCAAGCCGGCCGGTTGTATTCACCCCACCTAATGCGTGAACCACCAAAAGGATTTTACTACACCGTTAAACTTGCAAATAAATGATGGACGCCACTTTCGTGCTACCTTGCCGACGTTTTAGTGCCGGGATTAATTAGTCAATTTTACCTGCCGCCAGCCCAACCACCACTGACCATGACCACCACGCTTCCTTCCCTCGAATTTGATCAGTTCACTTACTCCGACGCAGACTTACTCCGTTTCTACGAGGCCCTCCTCCGCCCCCGGCTGATCGAGGAAAAGATGCTGAAGCAACTCCGCCAGGGGGTGATCTCCAAGTGGTTCTCCGGTATCGGCCAGGAAGCCATTAGTGTCGGTTGTGCGCTAGCGCTGGTGCGGAGCGAATGGATGTTCACCATGCACCGTAATCTGGGGGTGTTCACGACGCGGGAGGTACCCCTCCCCCAACTTTTTGCCCAGTGGCAGGGGAAGCCGGGTGGGTTCACGAAGGGCCGTGACCGGAGTTTCCACTTCGGCTCACCGGAGCACCACATTGTGGGGATGATCTCCCACCTCGGGCCCCAATTGGCCCTGGCCGCCGGGGTAGCCCTCCGCCACAAACTGATGGGCGAGCAAAAGGTCAGCCTCGCCTTCACGGGAGATGGTGGAACGAGTGAGGGAGACTTCCACGAAGCCCTCAACATTGCCGCCGTGTGGCAACTCCCCGTCATCTTCGTGATCGAAAATAATGGGTACGGACTTTCCACACCCGTCCGGGAACAATACGCCTGCGCTAACCTGGCGGACCGAGGTGTGGGCTACGGCATGCGCTCGGTTACCATTGATGGAAACAACATCCTGGAAGTCCACGACACCATCGCCAAATTGGCCACCGAACTACGTACTAATCCGGAACCCGTCCTGGTCGAGTGCCAGACCTTCCGCGTACGGGGCCACGAAGAAGCATCGGGGGTGAAGTACGTCCCCAAAGAACAGATCGAAGCCTGGACGGAACGGGACCCCGTCGAACGTTTCGCCGATCATCTGCTGGAAAGAAATATCCTGACGAAGGCGGACCAACAGGCAATGGCGAAGCGCATCAAGGCGGAGATCACCGCCGGGCTTAAGGCCGCCGATGCACTTCCCGCCGCAACGGGTGATCCCGAGCGGGAGGTGGCCGATCTTTTCCATCCTTACTCGGCACCTGCGCCAGCGCCCGCTGTAGAGACCAGCACAATGCGCTTTATCGACGCGATTTCGGACGGACTCCGCCAGTCCATGCGCCGGCACGACGACCTTGTTCTGATGGGCCAGGATATCGCCGACTACGGTGGCGTCTTCAAGATCACGGACGGCTTCATGGATGAGTTTGGTGCCGGCCGCGTCCGCAACACGCCGCTCTGTGAAAGTGGGGTGATCGGTGTCGGACTGGGCCTCAGCATCGCCGGTGGCAAGGCGATGGTGGAAATGCAATTTGGTGATTTCGTGACCTGCGGCTTCAATCAGATCGTCAATAACCTGGCCAAACTTCACTACCGGTGGGGGCAACGCGCGGACGTCACCGTTCGCCTCCCCGTTGGTGGCGGCGTTGGCGCCGGGCCCTACCACAGCCAGACGATGGAAGCCTGGTTCACGGCCGTCCCCGGATTGAAAATTGCCTACCCCAGCTCCCCTGCAGACGCGAAGGGAATGCTGATGAGCGCTCTGAATGACCCTAACCCCGTCCTCTTCTTTGAACATAAGGCCCTATACCGATCGCTTTCGGAGGAAGTGCCAGCGGGTGACCACTTCGTACCGATTGGGAAAGCACGCACCATCCGGGAAGGCACCGCGGCTAGCATCATTACGTACGGGATGGGCGTCCACTGGGCACTGAAGGCCGTAGAAAAGGCTGACCTGGACGTAGAAATCCTGGACCTCCGTAGCCTCGCGCCGCTGGACTACGATAGTATTCGGGCGTCCGTCAGCAAAACGAGTCGTGCCCTGATCCTGCACGAGGCCAACCTGACCGGCGGCTTCGGTGGGGAACTGGCAGCGTGGATTGGTGAGCACTGTTTCGAGCAGCTGGATGCTCCGGTGACGCGCCTTGCGGCCATGGATACGCCGGTTCCATTTGCTGCCGCACTGGAGGCTGACTATTTGCCGGAAGGGCGCTTGGAGCAGTCGTTGGAGAGATTGCTGGCTTACTAGGTTTAGTACTTTTTTCGACAAGAGGTTAAAGGCGATAAGGAGGATTAAGAGGAAGAGATAGGGTTCTTTTGATTTTACGTGTTCTTTGTGCTTTTGTGTCCGGCCCGCCCCAGGCGACGTGCTAGTGATTTAGCGCGAGATTTTATTTCGCAAAGAAGTATAAGGCGGAAGAGAGGTTTAAGAAGAAAGCCGGTTGCTGCGGCTTTACTGCGGATTCTGTGCTTCTGTATCAAAACCGCCACTGGCGACATAACATTTTCGTGCTGTAATCTCCTTTCGCTTTCTTCATCCCTTCCTGCCAACGAAGCTCTCCAGCGATTACCTTTGCGGCACCAACTAAAACGTATATGAAACTCAGTCAAATCATTGCCATTACCGGGTTGCCCGGGCTTTACTCCGTCATCACCGAACGGAAGGGTGGCTTTATCGTGGAATCCCTGGCCGACGGGAAGCGCCGCTTCGCCCCCCACCGCAAGCACCAATTCGCGCCCCTGGAAAGCATGGCCATGTTTACCGACGACGGTGAGGCAGAACCACTAGATAAGCTCTTCAAGCGCATGAACGAGCAGGCGGAAGACAACCCCGCGCCCAAGCCAAAGTCGAGCAAAAACGTCCTCTTCGAATACATCGCGGACATCCTGCCCAACTACGACCCCGAGCAGGTGCACGCCAGCGACATCACCCGCCTGCTGAAGTGGTACCACTTTATGGTGGCCAACGATCTTTTCGGCGGAGACGAAGAGGAATAAATCTTCCAGACAACCTTTAAATCTAGAAAAGCCCTGAGCATTCATTTGCTCAGGGCTTTCCTGTACCTAGAGGATGCTAAGTTCGATACCGAAGCCTCAATCATATAATCGAGCCTACTTCCCTAACTATTCAACCGCAAGATCTTGATCTCCACCCGTTGGTTCCGGGCGTTACAATCAGCATCCCGCGAAGTACAAACCGGCCGGGTATTGCCGTAGCCCTTCGGGAACATCCGGTTCTTCTCGATCGCATGGGACCGCAAGTATTTAATGACGCTCCGCGCGCGTTGGGTGCTCAGGTCATTGGCGTAGGTAGAGCTGGCCATAAAACTGGCGTGGCCACCTACTTCGATGATGATGTCATCGTTCTGCTGCAGGAAACCCAGGATCTCATCCAGGGCCTCTTCGCTACCGTCCGCCAGCTCGTCGCTATCCGCTTTAAAGGTGATCTTTTCGATGCGGAAGACCTGCCCTTCTTTCAAGGAAGCCGTGGTGTTACCCAGTTTGATCTTCGGTTCGGCTGGAGTGGCCACGGCCGGCTCGGGTTCTGGTGTAGCGGGTTCTATTTCTCTCCGTACGACCGGTTGCGTTTGGATGTTTTCGTCCGGGTCCACAAAGGTTACGGGGGCATCCATTACCGGGGTATCCGTCGGTACGCTCAAGTCTTCGTCGCAGGGGATGGGCTTTAACGCCTGGGCGTTGTCCAGCAGGATGTTACCGTTGTAGGGCAGCATGCTCTGCGGCTTGTAGTAGACCTCCAGAATAATATGGGTGTACGCTTCGGAAGGTTCCAGTTTAACCCGGTACTCCCGCCAGTCGTAATTGGAGACGATGGCCGATTCACCGATTTTCTCGCCGCGTTGGCAGATGGAGTAACCTCCGTAGATCCGCAGTACCGCGGGCGTAACGTAATTACTCGGCAAGTTCGTCCGGCGGCTCCGGCTCAGGTAGGTTTCGGATCGGGCGAGTTGGACGTTGAGTTCGTAACACTGGCCGGCCACGAAGTCTTCGGAGAGCATTTGCCCCACAGCTTCGTAGGTCTCATTCTCGCGCGTCACCATCCCGAGGTAAGTCATCCCGTGTTGGGCCGCCTTCGCTACCTGGAATTCAAAACGGGGGTCTGGATGAACGTCGGGGGGCGTTTCGCCGGGGAAGCCACAGTTCGTCCAGCCGCGGGGTGGAGCGCTATTCCGGGGCATATCCTCAAAGGAGGGGTTCCGCAATTGGATCTCCCCCAACTCCTGCGCGCTGGCGACAGTGCCGGCGGTGATCAAAAGAAATGTAAGGAGGGTCAGTGCTCTGCGCATGTGCAAGGATGCTTCGTTCGGAGGGTTAACGTCTGAAACAATAAAGCTGTTGTATCATCCCGGTTCAGTCTGGAGGGCAATCCGAAGAATACTTTGCTAGGCCAAGCGCTCAGGCGAATTATCTAAAATCGGCCAGCCATTACTCCTTCGGCGCGCCTACTACGGCCCGCACGTTAGCCGGAGCCTCCGCCCGAAAATTATCGAGCAAACTCTTATCCGCCAGGAAGCGCAGTTTACGGCCGAAACTGCCAATCCCGTTCAGGTGAATCGTCGCAAAACGGAAGAAAAGGAATCGCGTTTCTGTCAGCTTCTCCACGTCGCTATCCCAACGGTAAAAGGCCGTCCGGAAGTAATTGCTGATATAGACTTTTTCACCGTCCGTCTCCACCCGCTTCAGGGGCCAAAAAATGAAGAAAAAGCTGACCACCCCAACGACGAGGGCGAACAGGGTGCCGTAGCGGAAGGACGTTAGCACCGCGCCTTCAAACTGGTTCTCCTTCACGAACCAGGCCACCAGGGTCAGGGCCGTCAGAATGGTCGTCCAGAAAACCGGGACGAACAGCTTCAGAAACAGGGTAGCATTGGAGGATAGTCGGTACATGCAGTGGTTGGTTCTTCGGCGCCCTTAGCGGGTAAAATTTCGTTTCCAGACGGTCGTATTTCCCCGGGCGTCGGTTACGGTGAGGGCAAAGGTATGTCGCCCGCGGGCAAGGTTACTATCCCGGAAATTATGGGTCAGTTTATCGTTCTTGGCGTCGTATTCAAGTAACACCCATTCTCCGTCGACGGTGCCCCGGAACTCTAGTCGGCTACTACCAACGGCGTCTTTCGCGATCACACTAAAACCGGCGTAGCGGCTCAGGTTGGTAGGGAAGGAGTTGATCTGTACCGTTGGGGGGATGATATCCAGAAACAGTGCGTAGTCCCCAAAACTCATCACCCGGGTTACGTACATCCCGGTTTCTGGATCCAGCGCCGTCACTCCGGCCGCGGAGGTTCCTTCTTCGTCGCAGCGGCCTAAATAAACGTGGCCAGTTAAGCTGTCTGGAATGATGCGGTTCGGGGCTAGCCCAATTGTCAGTGGTTCCTGCAGCGGTGTCAACGGGTCGTGCAGGTGGTAAGTGGGGCTGAAGCGGTCGGCCGAGTTATCGTTCAGTTCGGTGAACTGGAAGTAAAGATCTTCGTACAGCGCGCCGTCTGGAAAGAACACCTTGAAGCCCGGCCGCTCAATGATGCTCTCTTCGTCGGCGGGGATGAAGTACTGGTGGGGGTGCGCTACCCGTGGTTCCTTCCCCGGGCGGTACTTAAGGATGAACTTTTGCTGGCTCACGTTACCGGCGAAGTCGCTCACGTCCACCGTTACGGTTTTCGGTACGTTAGCCTGGAGTTTGATCCACGAGCCCTCGTTCAGCGCTCCGCCCCCTTTGCTTTGCACCCGCGGCAGCGCCCACAAACGGTGGAACCAGGAGGTGTTCTTCGTCCACTCGCGGTAGTCCGTCGCGGCGTTGAGGTAGCGGGTGTCTTCGAAGGGAATGCGGTCGTGCAGAATGCCGGATTGTCGCAGCGTATCCACCGTAAGCGTGGCCGAATAGATACCGTTCCAGTTGGGCATCGCGTCCTGGCGGTCGTAAGTCTTTACGGCAATACCGACGTCGGGCACGCTCGTAAAGATAGTATCCGGCAAAGCACGTTGCCCCCGCCCCGGCCGGCCGATCTGGTAGGTGGTTGCGGAGATTTCGTGGCCGCTCGCTTCGAGTTCGTAAACCCGCAAGCTGCGGATCTGGGGGGAACGTTTATCGGGAATCGAAAAGCCGAAACGCATGGGATTGACCGGCACGTCGCCGTCAATTTCCCGCATCTCGAAGTGGAGGTGGGGCCCAAAACTGTGGCCCCGGTTCCCTACCCCACCAATTTTCTGGCCGCGTTCTATGGGGAAAGCGAGCGAGTCAAATTTCAGATCCTGATCGAAACTGGTATACTGAAATTGCCGGGCGCGCAGCGTATCCAGCAACTCCGGTGCCAGTGTCTCTAGGTGAGCGTAGACGGAGCGGAAACCGTCCGGATGGTCGACGTAAATGGCCTGGCCGTAACCGCCACCGGTGATCTTAATGCGGCTCACGAAACCGTCCTGCACCGCATAAACGGGCGTATTTGTGCCCGCCCGGAAATCAAGCCCGGCGTGGTAGTGGTCGCTCCGCAATTCACCAAAAGTGCCCGTAACGAGCAGTGGCCCCTTCAGCGGTGGCGCGTAATTTTCCTGCGCTGCCGCGGGTGCCAACAAAAGGGCAAGAAACAGGACCGGGAGGAAACGCAGGATGAACATCGGCTATCCGAGTATGGCTTCACGGGCCGCCTTCATGGGGATCCCGATGCAACGTTTTTCCATGTAAGTGAGCATCCGGTCCATCAATTCGCGAGTGTTGGGGTCGAGGTCGGCGATCTCCTTAGCAAAGACCTTATCCACGGCATTCTGGCGGACGGCCTTGATCTCAGCAGGAAGGTGGGCCAGGGCCCGCTCGAGCAGACGTTGGCGGTAAGCGTTCTCGAGCTCTTCCAAGTGCACGTGCAGTAAGCCGTGGCTCCGCTTGATTTCTTCGCGGCGGAAACTCATGTTCTCATCGGCCAGCGCGCGCAGTTGCTCGATGCCGACGTAGCGGAAGTCGTATTCGGCGACGGTACGTTCGTCCACATCAGCAGGGACGCCGAGGTCGACGACGAGTTTACCCTTCGGCTCATCCCCGGCCAGCAGCCAGTGGAATAGCGTGGGGGTAACGATGGGCTCAGCCGAGCCGGTACAGGCGATGAGGATATCGAAACCACCTTCGTAGGAGGACAGGTGCTTAATGCTCAGTGCCTTACCGTTCTCAAAAGTGGAAGCCAGCATCGCGGCCCGGTCCAATGTCCGGTTCACCACCGTAACGTTCTTGAGCCCCTGTTGGCGCAGGAATTTCCCCACGAGCACGTTGGACTGCCCGGCACCAATCATGAGCACACGGGCATCCGTACTCGGCTTATGGGCGCGTAGCTGCTGCATGGAGAGGGAAACAACCGAAACGGCTTTCTCCCCGATCCGGGTATTATTGTACACATCCTTGGAGGCCAGGCTGACGCGGTCGCAAATGATGCGCAGGTCGTCACCCGTCAGGCCCCACTCCTTACTGCGGGCGTAAGCGTCCCGAAACTGCCCGAGGATCTGCCGCTCGCCAACGACGAGGGAATCGATGGACGATCCAACTTCAAAAAGATGGTAAATGGCTTTCAGTCCGCGCAAGTGGCGCATATCGGCAACGGCGGGAATGGTGCGGTCACCCAGCAGGCGGGTCCGAAATTTGTCGTCCACCTCCCTTTGGGTAGTAAAGAGCAACAACAGGCGGTTACAGGTGGACATATAGCAAAGCTCGTCTACGATGCCATCTTCTTTAAGTTGCGTAAGCCGCTCCCGCAACTGGTCGTCTCCCTCAAAAGCTGCTACCAATTCACCGATGTCCTTCAGCTTGGCGTGGCGGTGGGTAAGCGTTAATAAGTGGACGTGCTGCAGCATCAAAGACGAACGTGGAGTTGTTGGCCGCAAAGGTAGTTTAGGGGCGGGGGTGGTCTGTCATATTACTGTAGAGTAATGGAGGAGTGTACAGTCTGTAGTCTATAGTGTGCAGTCCGTGGAGGCTGACTACAGACTGCAGACTATAGACTATAGACTAATTACTGCTATCCTGCATTCTCCGCCAACACCCCAAAGTACCAGGCGAAGAACAGGAGCAGCACCATCCCCTCCCACCGGGTGATCTTCTTGTTGTTACTCATCACGCCGAGGAGGATGGTCATAACGATCATGACGGGCAGGAATATCTCGATGACGTTCTGAGGGATCTCCAACTTGCCGAAGAAGCGGGGGATGGCCATTACGATGAATGTATTGAAGACGTTTGAACCAATGGCATTGCCCACCGCGATGGAGGCTTTACCCTTGCGGGCGGCCGCCAGGCTTACGGCTACCTCCGGCAGACTCGTACCAATCGCTACGGCGGAAAGTGCGATTACCGTGGGGGCGATGGCCAGGATGCTGGCAATATTTGTGATGGCCTCAATAACATACGTCGCGGAAACACTCACGAGCGCTCCGCCCAGGACGAGATACAGGTAATCCTTCCAGGAGGCCGTCGGCCGGTCCTTCTTATCCGGCTTATCCTGATCCTTCAGACTGTAGGCCAGGAAGATACAGATGCCAACCAGGAATAATATGGCTTCGTAGATAGACAGGTTACCATCCGATACGGCAAAGTAGAGCAGAAAGGCGCTGCCCCACAGAAAGGGTATATCGATGTGCCAGAGGTTGTACTCCAGGTCGATGTTTTTCACCACGACGGCCGTCAGCCCCAATACCAACGCAATGTTAGTGATGTTGGAACCGACCACGGCCCCGATCACGATCTCCGGCGTGCCGTTAAGGACGGCCACGATACTCGTTGCCAGCTCCGGTAGCGAGGTACCGAAGGCGACGATCGTCACCCCAATGATGAAGGGAGAGATGCCAAAGCTGAGCCCGATCCGCTCGGCGGCCTCCACGAAACGATCACTCGCCCAGAGGAGGGCGGCGATGCTAACGACGAAGATGCCGATCTGAATGAGTAATTCCATAAGCGGCGCAAAGGTAACGAGGGGGGAATGAAAAAAGCGCTGGCACGTAATTATCGCGCCAACGCTCTTTTTGTTCTTTACGGCATCCACCGCTACGAGCGCGGACTGCCATTATCTCACCCAAAAAGAAATCGGCTGCGTACCGATTCATTAGTGAGTGGGTCTGCTCTATAGCTTACCCGGTGATTCGTACTCAACCCGGAATTTTTCAATCATCTCTTCGCTGAGGGAATCCGCGTAAACGCCGTAAGCATCTACCAACTGCCCCTTGGTACCGTCGGCCGCCTCAATCGCGTAAAGCACGGAATTATCCCCGGCGCTCGACATCCCTTCGAAGCGGTAGGTGTGGCGAATGGTGAAGTCCGCAGGTCCGAAGTTTTTACCGAGTTGCTTGCACTCCAGGTACTCTTCCCGCTGGTTGAAGTCGTGGGTGTAGCCATCCTCCTTCAGCTTTTCGATGGCGGCGGTAAGGGTGGCATAGGGGTTATCCTGAATGATGGGCATGATGCGGGTACTTTAGTTAAATCTTGCCTCACTAATACCGCGGAAAAGTGCACCGTGTTCGGCCCGTCAGCGCCGCTGCTCCGGGAACTGAACCTTGAACCGTGTCCAACAATCCGCTTCAGTTGCCAGTGAATAAGTGGCGCGGTGGGCCTCCAGAATTTCCCGGGCCAGCGTCAGGCCAATGCCCTGGCCAGTCGCTTTGGTACTAAAGAATGGCGTAAAGATGGAGGCAGCGTCCTCCTGGCTGATGCCGGGCCCGTTGTCGGCAATGGTGAACCTTGAAGGGTAAGCCTGAACGGTTACCTCAATTTGCCCATCGGTTCCAATACTTTGCTGAGCGTTGATGAGGGCGTTAACGATCACCTGCTCGATTTGGGCCACATCCATATCCACTAAAACTGGTTTAGCGGCGAGGGCACAGCTACACTCGATCTTATGCTGGCTTAGATGTTGGTGCATGACTTCTACCGTCCGCTGCATCACTTCATTCAAATCAGCACTGCGGAGAGCGGGCGCGGGCAGCCGCACCACCCTCGCAAAATTGCGGATGAAGTCCGTCATATTATCCACCCGTTGGATGGCTGCAGGCAGGTAATCCGTCGTCAATTGCCCCATCTTAGGGTCGTTTTCCTGGGCGGCTTCGAGTAGCGTTTTCAGGATGCTTACCACCCCAGCATTGGTGTTGTTGACTTCGTGGGCCATCATCCGAATCACCTTACCGTAAGCTTCCTTTTCGGCGGAGAGCAATTCAGCGGTTACGTCCTGAATGACGATGAAGCCCCGCTCAAAGCCCCGGTCCACAAAACTGGAAAGGTCAACGTGGTAACGTCGGCCGCCGGGGCCGTTTAATACCTGAGTCCGTAAGCCCATCGTGTCATCCGTTGGGCGCTGCCGCAGGTGCAAAGCAGGTTGGAGGACGGTTTCCCGGAACGCTGGGGACGCACTCTTCTCCTCTAACCAGCCATTTTTACTGGTGACGTTACCGTCAAAATCCAGAATAGCGATCCCGAGTTGGGCGGATGCGAGGATGCGATCCAAAAATTCCTCCCGTTGCTTGCCCGAGACGCGTTCCGACCGCAGTTGGTCGATCATCTGGTTGTACACCGTCACTACGCCGTCCATTTCCTTACTGCCGGTGGGAAGAAGCTTGACGGAAAAATCCTGGTCCTCCAACGCTGCGGCCCCCTGGCTCAGTAGCCGTACGGGCGCAATGATGGACCGGTAGATGCGAAAGGCGATGTAAGCGGAAAGCAGGAGCGCCGCCTCCGCTACCAGGATATAGATGGGCTCCTCCGTGAATGCACGGTACGCCAACACCCCTAACCCGAGGTGAAGGGAGGTGATGTAGAGGATGTATTTGGTGGAGGAGGACAGGGGGGAGGATTTACTATGCTGCTCTCGTACCGCTGTGTTCCTGTAGTTCCGGGGGGTACCATCCGATGACAAGATCTTTCTCATCGATACCGGCCTCCTTTAATTCTCGAAAAACCTCCTGATCCGTATTGTTTTCGAGCAACGTAACATTACCCGTTGCGCCAATGAGGAAATGAACGAAAACACCATATTCCCACCCATTTTTACCGTGGCCAAATTCAACGAGCAGTAAGTGCCCATCATTTCCCTCTATGATCTGAAGCGGAACGCCGGTTTGTTCTGACGGGTGATAAGCAATCCAATCGTTAAGGTATTTAGTTACCACCTTTCTATTATTGCTCACCTTATCCATTGGTCAATACTTTTAGTGTCTACGTTGTAGACTATCGTACGGATTTTGTTTTTGATTAAAGTATCTCGGTACAGTCGTTTATTCAACACCTCTCGGTAGAAAAAGGTAGGGACGGCAAGGAAAATCTCTCTTTGATTCCAGCAACTCAAAAGCCGTTTTGTAAACCAGATACTGCCCGATAGCCTTTTCAAACTCATTCATATTGCTGATGCTGATGAAGTTTTTCACCTCGACGGCAAGTTCTTCCATCTGCCCATCAGTTTTACGTTCCGCGGCTACATCGATGTACATGCGGATGTTGTCAACCTTTAGATAAAATGGATCTCCAGTGATTACCCATCCATCACTTTTAAGCGCTGAAATGAACTGATCGTGAAAGGCATCTCTTTTTGGCATCAATAGGTAAGATAGTACAAACTACCCAATCCCAAACTTCTCCAACCGCCGGTAAAGCGCCGCCCGCGTGAGGCCCAACTCCTTCGCCGTAGCGGTGATCTCACCGCCGTTGCGGCCAAGGGCGGCTTTGATCATACGTATCTCCATTTCCTCGAGGGTGACACCGCCGGGAGTGAAGGCGGGGTCGCGGCCGGTGGAGTAGTGGCTTTCCAGATCAACCGGAGTGATGGTGGTCTCGCGGGCGAGGATGGCGACGCGCTCCACCAAATTCTGCAGTTGGCGTACGTTCCCGGGGAAGGATTGCTTCCGTAACCAGGTGATCGACTCCTTATTATAGCGCAGGCCCGGTCGCTTGTACCGGTTACGGGCACTGGCGAGAAAATGCTCGGCCAGTCCGGGAATGTCCGCGGGCCGGTCGCGGAGGGCAGGTAAGTGGAGATGGATGAGGTTGATCCGGTACAGTAAGTCTTCCCGGAAGGCTCCGGCCGTCACTAAACTCTGCAGGTTGCGGCTGGTAGCGGAGAGGATCCGAACGTCGGTTTTCCGTACTTTGGGGTCCCCCAACCGCTGGTATTCCCGTTGTTGCAGGACGCGGAGGAGCTTTACTTGGGCCGCGAGATCGAGGTCACCAATTTCGTCCAGGAAGAGGGTACCTCCTTCGGCTAATTCGAAGCGCCCCTTACGGTCGGCGCGGGCGTCCGTGAAGGCACCGGCTTTGTGGCCGAAGAGTTCACTTTCAAACAGGGAGGGAGGGACGCCACCGAGATTAACGGCGATGAATGGCCCTTCGGCCCGGTCGCTGGCGGCGTGGATGGCTTCGGCGACCAATTCCTTTCCCGTACCGCTTTCACCGGTTATCAGCACCGAAGCTTTCGTTGGGGCCACCCGGGCGGCCTGGCCGAGGAGATCCATCAATTCCTGGCTTTCACCGATGATGCCGGCAAAGGCGTCCTCCGGTGCACCCGATCCGGACTTGGCACCTGCGGCAGCGCCCTGCTCGTTTCGTTCCGCGGCTGGCACCTTGGCCAACTGCGTGGCGATGGCGTTGAGCAGCTCCTTATTGTCCCAGGGCTTGGCAATGAAATCTTTGGCGCCCGCTTTCATGCCTTCGACGGCCAATTGGACGGTAGCCCAGCCCGTCATTTGGATGACGGGTAGCGAAGGCCGCTCCGCCAAAATCTCCCCGAGCATTCGCATGCCGTCGCGGCCACTCGTTTCGATCGAAAAATTAAGATCGAGCAGGACCAACGCGGGCTCAAATTCCCGAACGGCCGGCAGGGCCTCTACCATCCGCGATACCGACCGCACGGTATAGCCCGCCCGGCCCAGCAGGAGTTCAAGACTCTTGGCCACGGTGGTATCGTCGTCGATAATTAGGATGGACATCGGGTAGTCGGGGAGGTTAAGGCCTAATTTGTGATTGGAGGTGGTGGAGGAGCGGGAGCATCATCGATGCCAAGGATACGACGAACAACGTTGGCCTTCTCTACAGCGGTGGCGATGACGGATTTATCCTCGCCCCTGTATTTGATGCTGATCTTACCACGCTCGGTGTTGAGCATCATCCGGATGCCCTCGGTGGTTTCTTTGGTCCAAGGCCCCCGGAAATCAGGGTGAACATCAGAATCGGTGATTTCAGCAAAGGCCTCAATGAGTTCGGGAATGCGATCATCGTCCACGATGGCTGAAAAGGTGAATTTTTTGTTCGTTTCGACTTCCGTTGTAATGGTAGTCTTGGATTGCGCGGTGGCGGGCGCGGCGGCCAGGAAGAGGCCAAAGGTGAGGAGTAAGTATTTCATGGTAGAAAGTACGAGTGATGAATTGATTGGTTGCTTGTGCGAAGCACTATTCTTCGTGCAAGACCGAAGCCGGCTGCAACGAAGCGGCCTGTCTACTGGGGACGAAAGCGCAAAGAACAACAATGAGTAAAATAGTTGCGATCGCGCCCAGGATGCCGAAGTAAAAGTACTTGCCGGGGATGGGCGTCAACTCCAACAGAGGTACCTGTACAGCGAAGAACGCCCCTAAGAGCAGGGCGGCGGAAGTCACTAACAAAATCTCCATTACGAATTGGGTAGTGATCTGTGAGGGTGTGGCGCCCATCGCTTTACGTAGCCCAATCTCCGCACGCCGCCGATTAATCTGTGTAAAGAGAACCCCGAATAACCCCAGCGCAATGTTGATGAGTAGGAAAGCCGAAATGATGGAAAGAATAACGATGGGCACGACAATATCCCGGTTAGCCTTTTTTCGGTCTTTCGCCATATCCCATATCACGACCTCCGTGGATTTTACCGCAGCGACTAATTGTTTGTAAATCGTTTCCTCTACGTCGGCTAGGGAACCCGGTTGTAGCCGCAGGATCATCATTTCAAAAGGGGAGTTATCCTCTTCTTGCATCCTGTGTAATTGGGGATACCATACCAAAGGGAAGTTTTCGGCGAAATTTCCTTTAAATTTAAAATCGCCGGTCACGCCTACTACCTGATATTCGCCGCCGATATCAAAAACGCTATCGATGACACTGGTGCCGGGGTAGTACCGCTCCTGAAATTCCTTATTAACCACCATGGGCGGGTATTTACTCGAATAATCTCCGGGCTCGAACCAGCGGCCTTCGATGAGCTCGACTTCCGCCGTTTCCGCGAAATGCTCATCGGTAAACATCATTTGGGCCATAATATTCTGTCCATTTACTTCGGATCCGTTCATCCACGTGCTGCTGCCAAATGGATTGACCGGCCCCAGCCAGGTAACCCCTTCCACCTGCGGCAGATCGAGCAAGTCGCGGCGGATCCGTTCCTGTAGCTGAATAGCGCCGAGGGAATCCAGGTCGTCAGGTAAATCCACCCGCACCCCGATGCTATTTTCGTAACTGAAACCGAGAGGTGACGAATACCGCTCAAAACAGTAACCTAGGAACCCATACACGCCGAATAAGACGATGAAGGCAAGCAAAATCTCCAAAAAGATCATGCTATTGGCACGCCGCTTATTCCACATTAATTTTAATAGGTGACCGATCATGGCTATATATTTTTAGGCTAATAGATGGGTGAGGTGTTAGCGGAGTGATTCCGCCACGTTCGCCCTACTCATGCGATAGGCGGGCAGGATACCGGACAGAAACCCGAACAGAAGGATGATGAGCAGGAAATACAGAAAAACGCTGGTGGAGTAAGACAAGCGTGCCGTACCGAGTAGGTCATTCGCGTTTATGTAGGATATCGCCATCAGCGCCAACGCCATGCCTACGATGCCACCGATAACGGTGAGGACCATATTCTCAAAAATGAATTGGTACAAAATATCGGTGCTACTGGCGCCGAAAGCCTTGCGCACGCCGATTTCCCCTTCCCGCTCATTGACGCGGCCAATATTTAGGTTAACCAGGTTAAGTAGCGGAAGGGCCACAAACAACAGTAACAGGATGGCAAGTGGGATAAATAGTAGCCGGACGGCAGTGGTGTTATCGTCCGCCCCGATCAGATTACGGGCAAAGCGTTCAAAGAAGGTGGCGCTGTGGATTTTCAGGGAGCGGAAGGGATCATCCGGAGGCAGTTGGTAGTTTTCTCCGAGGAAGTCCAATTCCGCTTTAATCGCTTCCCGCTTTTCGGGAGTGGAGGCTAAAAAGACGGCCACGAACCCACCCTGCGGCGAGGTTTCGGCCAGCTGTCGGTTATCGATCGTCGTAATGGGCGCGTAAACGTCTCCAGCAAACAGGCCACTATCCGAGATTGGCCGGCGTACGACACCACGTACCGTATAGGTTTCCCCGCCCAGGTTCATTTCCTGACCAACCACCGACGCATCCACGGAACCGAAATAGGTCAGGCTTGTCTTGTCGGTAATGACAACCGCCTTGTTCGCTCCGCGTTCGTCGTCCGCATTGAGGGGGCTCCCGTGGAGAAAATCGAAATCAAATACATTAAAGTATTGGTCGGAAACGTAGTACGTCTGAAAGGAGAACTTCCGGCCCTCCAGATAGCCCTCAATAAAGTTCCCACTACTAAAAAATGCCTGGTTCTCCACGCTCTCCAAATCCTTGAGGTTATCGTAAGCAAACCGATAGCTCATTGGCCCGCTGGACATGTACTTGCTATTGGTCTCCTCCAGCGTTTGGGTAGTATCGTAGCGCACCGCATCCCCTTCTACCTGAATGGTATCAATAGTGGTAATGGTATCGTAATTCATCGTAAACCGCTCGATGTATGGCACGACCACGAGCCGGTCACGCTCAGACAGCGGTTTATTATCTCCCAAGGATGCGTCATACAAAGAAGCAATCAACATTAAGATCATCAACGTAAAACTGATGCCAAATAAACTGACAAACGTATAAAACGGCTTACGTTTCAGGACCTTGAGGGAGAGGAGGAGGTAGTTTTTGAACATGACTTTTAGTTTATGTGGGTGGGTATGGTTTGAGAGGGGAAAAATGGATTCTCGATACTCGATTCTCGATTAGTGAGGACTGATTCGTTTCACGGCTACTTCGTGGTGGCTGCCGCACGGCTTTGTCGCACTGCGTGCTCGCTCGAGAGGTTCGGCGGTAGCGGAGCGAAGCGACAGTAGCAGCGGCAGCAAATCAAGAATCGCCAATCGAGAATCGAGAATCGAGAATCAAAAATCAACTCACCCTCTCCCCATCCGAAAGCCTAACCAACCGATGCGTTTTCTTCGCCATCCGCTCATCGTGCGTAACCATCACAATGGTGGTGCCCAATTCGGAATTGAGGCGCAGAAGAATGTCCATTATTTCGTCGCCCATTTGGCTATCGAGGTTACCCGTCGGCTCATCGGCGAGGATGATGTTGGGGCGGCCCACAATGGCCCGGGCGATGGCCACCCGTTGCTTTTGCCCCCCGGACAATTGGTTGGGGAAATGGCCGGACCGGTTACTCAAGCCCACGTGCGCCAGAGCCTCGAGGGAGAGGCGGCGCCGCTCCTTCCCACTCACCTTTCGGTAGAGCAGGGGCAACTCGACGTTATCCACTACGGAGAGATCATTGATCAGGTGGAAGCTCTGGAAGATGAAGCCCAACTGTTCGTTGCGGAAGCGGGCAATTTTACTACCGTTGTAACCGGTGATGTCCTGACCGGCGAGGGATACCGTGCCGGCAGTGGGCTCATCAATCAAGCCCATGATGTTGAGCAGGGTACTCTTTCCACAACCGCTAGGGCCCATGATGCTGAGGAACTCACCGGAGGGGACGGAGAGATTCATTTGTTGGAGGGCAAGGGTTTCGATGGTTTCGGTGCGGTAGGATTTGGATATGTTTTTTAATTCTATCATGGTATATCTTTTTAATTCAATTTGGCCTTCGGCTTTTTTTGTTTGGCCTTCGGCCTTCTTATTTCGCCTTCGGCTTTTTTCCATCACGACTAATGTCGTGGGGGACTTGCGGCGCTGCGCGCCGGGTAAGGCTAAAGCCTTACGATACGGTGTTATTCTCCCAGGGGTTTATCGTTAATGAAATCCCAGAGGGTTAGGCGGGCCAGGGAGGCGTAGGTAAGCCAGTAGGCCCTCAGGGTGCGGGCGTAGGCGCGCGTGTTCTGGTCGCGAAACTGCTGGGCCAGGGTTAATTCCGTCAAAGGGATGGCGCCGAGGGTGTAGCTCTCCTGGCTAATACGAAAGCGTTCGTTGGCCAGGTCGCGAATCTCCGTAGCGTACTTCAGTTCTTGTTGGACGGTGATCCACTGGTCCAGCAACTGAGTGAGTTCGGTGGTCAGGTCGAGGCGGGTGCGGCGGGCAATTTCCAGGGTGAGGTCACGGTTGGTTTCTGCCTGGCGGCGGAGATTTTTGCGTTGGCCCCAGTCCAGAATCGGCAGGCTGACGTTGACACTCACGATGCGCTCGTTCTGCGGGTCGGTATAGATCGGGGGCAGGTTTTCGTCGTTGCGCACGAAGCCAAAACCAGCCTCCAGATTGATTTGAGGGCCCAGGTCCCGCTTCGTCCGTTCCACCTCTCTTTCCGCCTCGCGAGTGGACTGAGCAGCAGTGAGTAGTTCGGGGCGGCGCTGCAGCATCTTGGCACCCGCTTCGTCGGTGTCGATGGCGATCGCTTTGGCGTCGGGTAGTTCGGGGATTAACAAATCACCGTCGTAAGCTCGCCCCAGGAGCTGTTGGATTCCGGCGGAGGCCGCCGCCACTTGGCGTTCGGCGCGCAGGGCATTTTGCTCGGCGCTCTTGAGTTCGAGGCGCAATTGTACGAGGTCACCCCGGTCAATTTTCCCCAGTTCGTAGCGCTCTTCGGCCACCGTAAACAGTTGCTGATTAGCCTCCCGGTTGAGTTCGGCGATCCGGCGTTCCTGGTCGGCGTCCACGAGGTTGAAGAAGCGTTCGGTCGCGACCAGGGCGGCATTGGCGCGGGCGGCGGTCAGTTCTTTTTCGCTTACCTCCTTAGCGAGCGGCAGCAAATCCCGATCCCATTTCCAGGCATTAAAACCGAGGATGGGCTGGCGGTAAAAAAGGCGCACCGGCGTCCCGTTATAGCTCTTGCTGTCGAGGGCGAAATTATCCGTCCGTTGCAGCCGGCTTTCGAGGCTCACCGTGCCCCCGGTCGCGGCGATGCGTTGGTTAGCAAATAGCCCGACGAAGCTGTTGTTCAATTCAATTTCGCGGAAGGCGACCGTGCCATCGTCCTGGGTCACTTCTGTGCTCGTCCGGAAATAATTGGGGAGGTTGGCGTTGAGGTCGACCCGCGGTTTCAGGCTGGCCTCGAAGGCAGTCAGCTCGTACTCCGCGCTGCGCAGATCTTGCTCGGCGATCAGTACGTTCGTCGCTTCCGCAGCGGCGAGTTGCTGTAGCTCCTGCAACCCAATCACCGTTTGGGCGCTGACGCAGGTACCGGGGAAAAGGGGCAAGCAAATAAAGAGCACCAGCATTCTGAGTGGAAACGCACCACTGAGAAAATGCTCCCTAATCAAAGTATAGGACTGGAAAAGAAGATTTTCACCTCGATCTATGAAACGCCTATCACGTCTCCCCTCTCTTTTGGAGAGGGGCCGGGGGAGAGGGCTACACTGATACCACCTATAATATTCCAATTGCTTCAAAAGACTTCCTTCCATTATTCATTAATTGTAAAGGCGGAAACCCGCTCCAATTCCTCCGTATCGGAAATGATGATGCGATCCCCCACCCTAAGGCCACTGGTGATCTCTACGAAATCCCCGTTCCGCATTCCGGTACCGACCTCAACACGGGTGGCTTCGTTACCCCGGACGACGAAGACCGACTGCCGTACCCCACCCCGGAAGGCAGGTCCGTTCTTAACCCGGGTAATGCCCTCCCGCCGGCTGGTGATCACGTTGAGTTCCGCCCGGAGATTGGGACGAAGCTGTTCGTGAGCTGCTTCATCCAGCTCCACCCGGAAGGTGATGGTGTTGTCCTTGATCTCCGGCAGGATGTCCGTCACCTCCCCCGCCAGTCGGACGTTGGCGAGCCGGAGATCAACCTCCTGGCCCACTTTGAGTTGGTCGGCGTACCGGTCCGAGCAGGTGGCCTCGATCTTGTAGCGGCCAAGGTTGGCGATGCGGGCCAGCGGCGCCCCTTCCGGCACCTGTTGGCCAATGGATTCGTTGACCCAGGTGATGACGCCGGGCCGGGGAGCACGGACTTCCGTTTCCCTCAATTTGCGGCTGAGTTGGCGGACTTCTTTTTCCTCGATCCCCACTTCCAATTGGAGTTGGCGTTTGCGGCCGGCGAGGCTGTTCCGGCTGTAGTTCAGTTCGTTCTCCAACTTATCGCTTTCCAGACGGGTGATTTGGACGGCCAGTTCGGCGGCTTCTACTTCTTCCTCGGTGGCGCCCCCGACCTTCAGGAGGCGGCGGGCGTCGGCGAGCTGAGCTTCGGCGGAGGCGAGTTCCAGTTTCTTTATTTGCGCGTTATACCCAAGCGCCTTCAGGTCTCGGTCGTACTCCAGGTTCAGCAGATTAATCTTGTTTTGCTTGACGGAGAGCTGGTCACGGCGACCATCGAGTTGCAGACCTACGTAGTCGCGGTCTAGCTTCATCAGCAACTCACCGGCGGCCACTTCACTTCCGGGGAAGAGTAGCACTTCTTCGATGGTGGTTGCTACGGGTGCGTTGACCTGCTCTTCGAAGGCGGGTAGCACCAGCGCCGTAGCGTTGATCGTATTGGCGATGTCGCCGGTTTCGACGGTGGCAAATCGCAGTTTGCCCTCATCCGCGGAGGGGGCCAACAGGCGGAGGCCGTAGTAACCGGCACCCAGGATGGCTAGCGCGATGAGGAGCCACTTCAGCAGCTTCCCACCTTTCTTCCATCCAGCGTTCGTTTGGTCAATCTGTCGATCCATGCCGAAGGATATGCCAGGATCGTGCCAAAAAGTTACCTATTTGGTTTTCAGCCACTTATATATATTAACCCGAGCATTCCTGTTCGATTTCGGACACGGACCGTTCAATTTCGCACTTCCAATTATCTGGAGAGTAGGTTCGATTCCCCTTCACTGAGCACCTGCGGCAGCGCCAAATTGATGTGATCTTTCTCAGCAACAGCTGGGTTATTCTGCACGCAAACACATTGTCGATTTAAAAGCAATGTCATAACATCAATTGCAGAATTATCCGAATTAGCTGAACTAAAATTTCAAAATTTAATTTGACATTGAAATACTCTACTATGAAAAATGATCTCTATCGCTACATCTTCTACTTCGCGGCGTCGCTCGTCGTGATTTTCCTGGTGGCCTACTTTACGGGCATGGCCGACAACTACTACCTGCGGTTCACCAATGGGTTTGCGCACATTGTGGTGCTCTACTATGGCATTAAAAACCTGCGTTTGCGCCAGCCGGAGACCGTCAACAACTACGTGAGTGGGGTGGCGCGGGGGATGTCCATCGGCGCGGCCGGCAGCCTCGTATTTGGACTCTTTATTCTGCTGTTTATGCTGGGCAATCCAGCCCTGGTAGCGGAATTGCAAGCCACGACCAACATAGGCGCCAGGCTCACTCCCTGGGCGATGGCCCTCATCATTTTTGCCGAGGGCGTAGCCGTTAGCCTGATTGGTTCCTACCTGTTGGTCCGCTACGTAGATGCCCGATTAGAAGCCAAGAATATTGGAGCAAATTATGCCAACCGCGGCGCGCTTTCCTAAGCCTAATCAGTGGCTTACCCTCACTGGATGAGCTAATAAAGCCCCTTCACCATTGCAGGTGAAGGGGCTTTTGGTTTTTTGCCCGTACTGCTTTGCCTAGACCATCGCGGGAACGCCGGCGTACACCGTACGCATTTCTTCGAGGGTGGCGAAAAGTACGTCCGTGTCGTATTCCTGAACCAACTTCTGGCGGTAGTGCTTCACGTTCGGCAGGCCACGGAAGTAATTTGTGTAGTGCCGGCGCATTTCGAGGACGCCGAGCTTGACGCCCTTCCAGTCGATGCTTCGTTCGAGATGGCTCTTGGCGGCGTTCACCCGTTCGTCGAGGGTCGGGCCGGGTAAGATCTCCCCGGTCTTGAAGTAGTGTTTGATCTCCCGGAAGATCCACGGGTTGCCGATGGCCGCGCGGCCAATCATGATGCCGTCGACGCCGTACCGGTTCCGGTATTCCTCCGCCTTGAGTGGGTTATCGATATCGCCGTTGCCGAAGATGGGGATGGAAATGCGCGGGTTATCCTTGATGGCACCGATCAAGGTCCAGTCGGCTTCCCCCTTGTACATCTGCTGCCGCGTGCGGCCGTGGATGGACAGCGCCTTGATGCCAACGTCCTGGAGCCGTTCGGCGACTTCTTCGATGTACTGGGTCTTGTTGTCCCACCCCAACCGCGTCTTGACGGTGACGGGCAGGTTCGTCCGGTCCACGATGGCCTTGGTGAGCTTGACCATCTTGGGGATATCCTGCAGAATACCGGCGCCGGCGCCCTTACAGGTCACTTTCTTGACGGGGCACCCGAAGTTGATATCGAGCAATTCGGGTTGGGCGGCCTCGACGATGTCGGCGGCCTTGATCATGCTTTCGATGTTAGCCCCGAAGATCTGAATGCCCACCGGGCGCTCGTAGTCGAAGATGTCGAGCTTTTCCACGCTTTTCGTCGCGTCCCGGATGAGTCCTTCGACGCTGATGAATTCGGTGTACATCATGTCACATTCCGCTTCCTTGCACAGGGCGCGGAAGGGGGGGTCGGAAACGTCCTCCATCGGGGCGAGGAGGAGGGGGAATTCTCCCAGTTCTATGTCGGCGATCTTTACCATAGCGCAAAGGTACGGCGTTCGGATAGGCTGGCTTGGCTAGTGGGTGACGTTTGAGATTTGGGGTGGGGCCGGGCGTTTGGAGGCCCATCCTGCTAAACCGGACGCTTGGAGGAGCTCCTACGTCGCACGCTCCAAGGTCCTTGATATACTGACTTTTAAGAAACCCCGCGACTTCTATAGATCCATTGGAGCGTCGCGAAGCGTCCTCTAAGCGTTCGGTATTCGAGGTACCCTGTCTAGATTCTTTAAAGCCGGACGCTTGGAAAAACTCCTACGTTACATGCTCCAAGGTCCTTAGTCGTTAGAAAATCCCCCCTTCTACCACCCAGCATTCTGGCTCAACACCCCTTCGCTCAGATCAATCTCCCCCTGCGGGATGGGAAACAACTCGTGCTTGCCAGCCACGAAATCTTTTCCGAGGGCTTGCATGGCCGTGGCGGCCCGGCCCGTCCGGACGAGGTCGAACCAACGGTGTTGTTCCAGGGCCAGTTCGGAACGGCGTTCGCGGTAGATGGCGTTGCGTACTTCAGCTTGGTCCAGGGAAGTCACGTCCGGTAGGATGCGGCGGAACCCGCCCCGGGCGCGTTCGCGGACGAGGTTCAGCAGCGGCAGCGCTTCGGCGGTCCGGCCAGTTTCGTTGAGGGCTTCGGCGGCGATCAACAACAGATCGGCGTACCGGAGGATACGGATATTGCCCGGGCCGTTACCATTACCACCGGGGTGGTCCACCACGAAGGCTTTTTGGTTGAAGCGCTCGCCAACGATGTTGTCATCACCCACCACTAGGGCGGACCCATCCGGCAGTACCTCACCTACCGAAAGAATGGTCGCATCCAGCCGGGGGTCACCAATTTCAAAACTGCGGAGCAAATCATCACTTGGGTTATTGAACCCCCAACCCAGGTTGGGTTCCCCGCGGACGCCCTGCACTTCGTTGTACTGCGTTCCGCCGCCACCCATCGGTAGGGCCGTTGCCTGCACCTCGAACATACTGCCGGGGCCATTCTCGCCTTCGCGGGTAAAGATGCTGCCGTAGCTCGGCGCGAGACTGTACTCGCCCCCTTCAATCACCTCCAGGGCGGCGGTTGCGGCTTCACTAAAATTTTGTCTGGTCAATTGGACTTTAGCGAGCAATCCCTTCGCGGTACCACGCGTCACCCGGCCGAGGTCGGCGTCGGCGTACTCCGACTTAGCGGGGAGCACGGCGGCGCCTGCTTCCAGGTCGGCGACGATCTGATCGTAAACGGCATCCACGCCGCTGCGGGGAATAGCAAAACTGGCGGGGAAGGGTTCCAGCACCAACGGTACCTCCCCAAACCAACGGACCAGGGTAAAGTAGAAGTATCCCCTGAGCACCCGTGCCTCCGCGATGAGCCGTTCCCGTAATTCCTCGTCCATCTCCGGCACTTCGGGAATCCGTTCAATGGCGAGGTTGGCCCGGAAGACACCATCGTAGTAGCCGGACCACACGGAAGCCGGCGCGGTATTGGAAGCCGTAAAGGTGAAGTCCTCCACCTCCTGCAGGAAGAAACCGTCCGAGGGGAAGCTCCCCTTTTCGGAGTCGTCGCTCACGATATCCGTCATCCCAATGAAGCTGAAGACGTGGACTTGCCACTCCCGCAACTGATTGTAGATGGCGTTGACGGATTGCTCCGCCTGCTCTCCCGTTTGGAAGTAGTTATCAAGGGTAAAGACGCCCTGGGGCTCCCGGTCTAGCACCTCCGTACAGGAAACGAGGCTTACGATCAGACCAAGGGCGATGAAGTATTTCTTGAATTGCATGTCGGTAATAGTTTATGGTGCTTAAAATTGAACGTCCAGGCCAAAAGTGATGGTCCGGGCAATGGGGTAGATATTTCCCCGGTCGATGCCGTTGTCGAAAACGGAACCATTGAAGATCTCCGGGTTATAGCCGCTGTATTCCTGGGAGGTCCATAAGTTCGTGCCGCTGGCGTAGATCCGTACCCGTTCAAGGAATAAACTACGGGTTACGCCGGCCGGCAGACTGTACCCAACCGTAACGTTACGCAAGCGCACGTAGGAGCCGTCTTCAATGAAGCGGCTGGACAGGGTTTCAATGTTCTGCCCAGCCAACGTGACGCGGGGTTCACTGTCACTGGTCCCCTCCCCGTTCCAGCGGTCCAGGAAACTGCGCTCGTAGTTGTAGGCACCGAAACGGGACATTTTCTTGGCATTGATAATCTGATTACCAAACTGTCCGGTAAAATTGAGACTCAGTTCAATCCCGGCGTACTGCACCGAACCATTGACACCAACGATGGCGTCCGGAATGGCCGATCCAAGCACTACCCGGTCGCCTTCGGGCGTAATGACGCCATCTCCATTCTGATCCCGGAAACGCAGGTCGCCCGGCACTTGAGTACCCAACGTCGGCAGCGCGTCCACTTCTTCCTGGGTTTGGAAGACGCCATCCAATTCGTAGCCCCAGAATGATCCTGCTACGAAGCCGGCCCGGGAGTTCGTACCGAGTTGGCCACCAACGCCAATTCCTCCGGCAAAGAAATCGCTTTGCTCACCGTCGAGCTTCAGCACTTCGTTGCGGACGAGGCTCAGGTTGCCGCCCAGGCTGTAGCTGAGTTTACCCTTTATTTCCCGCCAGTCCAGGCGCAAATCCACCCCCTGGTTCAGTACCTCGGCGATGTTCCGTACCGGCGCGCCGGCCCCGACGAAATCCGGGATGGGCGCGTTGAAGAGCACCCCGCTCGTCACTTTTCGGTAGAAGTCGGCCTCGAGTTGCAGGCGGTTGTCCAGTAGTCCCAGTTCGAGGCCGAGGTCGGCCTGGGTGGTGGTTTCCCACTTCAGGTCCGGGTTTGAGAGCGTCGTCAGTGTTGAGCCGGGCACCAAAACTTCGTCGGGCCCGAATACGGTGTTGATCCCACTGTTGACGAGGGGCGTGAAGCCGAAGTCGCCAATCCGGTCGTTGCCGGTTTGCCCCCAACTGGCGCGGAGTTTGAGGCGGCTGATGAAGCCGTCTTCGTTCCAAAACCCTTCCTGGCTGACGTTCCAGCCCAAGCCTACCGAGGGGAAGAAACCGAAGCGGTTGTTCTCCCCGAAGCGGGAGGAGCCGTCCGCCCGGCCGGAAACCGTCAGCAGGTACCGACTGTCGTAAGTATAGTTGATACGGCCGAAGTAGGAGACCAGGCCCCAATCCCCGCCGAACGTGCCATTGCCGTTCGTTGCCGTCAGCACGTCGCCGGCGTTAAGGTACCGGAGGCTCTCCGTTTCCCCGATCAGGTCCTGGCGGCCGCCAGAAATGAACTCCCCGAAGTTATCCTGGGTCGTCGCGCCCAGTAGGCCGTCGAAGCGGTGCACGCCAATTTCTCGTTCGTAATTCAATGTGTTCTCCCACAGCCAATTTCGGCGGTAAGCATTAAACACATTGATATTGTTGATCATATTTTGCTGGTTCGCCGAGACGAAAAAGACCGGCGTAAAGGCCCGGTTGCGGGCGTAGGTGAAGTCTAGTCCAAAGCTCGTCCGGACGCTAAACCCGCGCCCCAGGTCAGCCGCGATAAAGGCGTTACCGACGGCGCGGTAATCCTGGCTTCTATTGTCATTAAATTCAATCGTCGCCAGGGCGTTGCCCGTATTTCCTCGGATGGCAGTATTTCCAAAATTCCCCAGCGTATCCCGTACAGGAGTGATAGGGTCCGAGCGGTAAGCATCCAGCAGAATACCACCCGAATTGATATTGTCGGAATTACTCAGGATAAGGCTCAGGTTCGTCCCCACCCGCAACCAGGGTTTAATGCGGTGGGCCGCATTGATTCGCCCCGTCAACCGGTCAAAGTCGGAGCCTTGAATGATGCCCTCCTGCCGGAAATAATTGGCACTAATGTTGACGGAAGATTGCTCATTTCCCGCGGCGAAACCCACCTGCACGTTCTGGATGGCGGCCGTCCGGAAGATCGCATCCTGCCAGTCCGTTCCTTCCCCAAATTCTTCGGGGTTCGGGTAACGGCCGGGCCGGCCTTCGTTAATGTCCGCTTCGTTGATCAGCGTCGCGTATTCGGTAGCATTCACCACGTCGATCTTGCGCACCACTTCCTGGGTACCGGCGTAAGCGTTCACCGTCACCCGCCCGGCACCTGCGTCAGCGCCCTGCTTCGTAGTGACGATGATGACGCCGTTAGCTCCCCGCGCGCCGTAAATGGCCGTTGCCGAGGCGTCCTTGAGAACCGATACGCTCGCTACGTCCTGCGGATTAACGAATGAAATATCATTTAAAATCATACCGTCCACCACGAAAAGTGGGTCGGCATTATTCAGGGTACCGACGCCGCGAATCCGGAAAATAGCGTCCGCCCCCGGCGCGCCCGACCCCGGTATGATTTGCAAACCGGACACCTTGCCCTGGAGGCTCTGCCCTACTGACTGAGTGGGTATATCCACTAAATCTTCACTTCCAATCACCGCGACGGCCCCGGTCAGGTCATCTTTCTGCTGAATACCATATCCGATCACAACCACTTGGTCGAGAATCGCCGAGGCTTCATTCATGGAAACATCGATCTGAGTGCGCTGATTAATGGCCACCTTACGCGGCGAAAAACCGATATAGGTAAAAATCAGACTATCGCTTTCAGCCGGTACCCGCAGCGTGTAATTCCCGTCGATATCCGTAACCGTCCCACCGCCATTATTTCCGCTGATACTGACGCCAATGAGGGGCTCCCCGTTTCCGGTGACCAGACCAGACACCACGTTTTGGGCGCTGACGCAGGTGCCAAGAAAAAGACTGAGTGCACAAAAGAGTAAAATTCGTTGCATGATCTTAAATATCTAGAGATTATTGAAGACTAATGGTGAGGGCGTTCTGGGTCCGGGAATCTCCCCCGACGAAAATGCGGTAAGTACCCGGTTCCGTACCGAAACTCATATCCCGGCGGTGGAAAGAAAGGTCCTCCGCCGTAAGTTGAAAGCTGACGCGCTGCCGCTCCTGACCATTCAGAGTCACGCGCCGAAATGCTTTTAATTCCCGCAATGGCCGGGTGACGCTGCCAACGACGTCCTGTACGTACACTTGCACCACTTCGGTACCGGTGCGCTGACCGGTATTGGTCAAGTCCACCGAAATCGTCACAGTATCGTTAACGGTGAAAGCAGGTTTATCCACCCGCGGCTCACCGTAGGCAAACGTGGTGTAGGATAGCCCGTAACCGAAAGGAAAAAGCGGCGTATTTTCCTCGTCCAGGTACTTACTGGTATACTTATTATTGACGTCCTTCGGCCGGCCGGTATTCTTGGCGGCATAAAAGATCGGTACCTGCCCGATGGAGCGGGGGAAGGTCATCGGCAATTTAGCCGAGGGAGCGTAATCACCAAAAAGTAGATCGGCAATCGCATTCCCGGCCTCCGTACCGGGGTACCAGGCCTCAAGGATGGCCCCGGCCTTCTCGTTAAGAGTAGGGATTGACAGTGGCCGGCCGTTGAACAGGACGGCCACGAAGGGTTTTCCCGTTTCGCTGATGGCGTCCACCAGCGCATCCTGTTGGCCCGGCAGACCAATATTTGCCCGGCTCGCTGCCTCCCCGCTCATGATCCAGGTTTCACCGAGGGCAAGAATGATGGCGTCAGCGTCTCCCGCGGCCTTCACGGCGGAGGAGAAGTCCGGCTTACCCGCACTGGTGGAGACGACATCTACGTTGACAAAATCGATCTTTGTGTTCTGGCCAACCGCAGTGCGTAAGCCAGTCAGCAGCGTTACGACGTCTTCCGCTTTCCCATCCGCGTGCCAGGCACCGATCATATCCGCCTGGCTATCCGCCAGTTGGCCGATCACGGCAATGCGTTTGAGATCTTTACGAAGTGGCAGGAGGTTCTCTTCATTTTTCAGCAGTACCATACTCTCGCGGGCGATGCGGCGGGCGGCCTCCCGGTGCTCCGCGGTGAGGATATTGTTCTTTTCTCGCTCAGTATTGGAGTAGCGGTAGGGGTCGTCGAAAAGCCCCAGGGCGAACTTCAGTCGGAGGATCCGGCGGGTTGCTTCGTCCACAAGCTTCATGTCCACTTCTCCCGCCCGGACTTGGTCCTGCAGGTGGTCGTAATACACAGCTCCCTGCATATCCATATCGACGCCGGCCCGGACGGCCATCTTGCCCGCGTCCGCCAAATCGGCCGCGACGCCGTGGGGGATCATTTCGTTGATGCTCGTGTAGTCCGTTACGACGAAACCGAGGAAGCCCCAGGTTTCGCGCAAGATTTCCGTAAGCAGGTAGTGGTTCCCGGTGGCCGGTACGCCATCCACTTCGTTGAAACTCGTCATGAAGGTTGCCACGCCAGCGTCTAGGGCAGATTCAAAGGGCGGCAGGTAAAGGTCCTTTAGCACCCGCTCGGAGATATCGACCGTATGGTAATCGCGCCCGGCCTGTGCGGCTCCGTAGGCAGCAAAGTGTTTGGCGCAGGCAAGCAGGGTAAAGGGATCCGCAAGATCATCCCCCTGGAAACCCCGGACGCGGGCCGCGGCCATCACGTTGCCGAGGTGGACGTCTTCCCCCGCACCTTCCATCACCCTACCCCAGCGGGGGTCACGGGCGAGATCTACCATGGGTGCGAAGGTCCAGTGCAAACCGGCAGCCGCGGCTTCGCGGGCGGCAATCCGGGCGGATTCCTCTGCGGCTTCCGGATTGAAACTTCCGGCCTCCGCCAGTGGAATTGGAAAAATGGTACGGAACCCATGAATGACGTCATAACCGAACAGCAAGGGGATGCCCAGTCGCGTCTCCTCCACGGCCATTCGCTGGAGTTTCCGGGTGTAGTCCGCCGTATGGGCGTTGAAGATGGCCCCGAGGCGCCCCGTCTTGATGTCGGCCTCGTACCCCTTACGGATGGTGGGTCCGGTGACGTCCCAGTCGCTGGTCAGTAAGGTCATCTGGCCTACCTTTTCTTCCAGGGTCATCCTGGCCAGCAGAGCGTCAATCCGCGCTTCGTGTTCCGCGTTGTACCAATTTGGGATGGTCGTCTGAGCCGAGGCAATGACAGGTAGCATCAGCAAGCCGAAAGCCAGTAGCGAAGCCAGAGGACGTCGCCAAAAGGAGCGAATTAGTAAAGTGTGGGTAAGCGTACTATGCATCAATGTAGAAGGTCTCTTTAAGGTAAGTCCGGTCCTGCCCGGTAAATTTTGCTTGAAGGAATATCAGCTTTTCTCGTCAGCTACGGTATCCAGCCAGCCACCGGAAAAGCCGGCGCGTTCCAGCCCCCGCCGGACGTATTTGTTGCGCTTCAGCAAGTCCCACACCAGTCCGGATCGATGGTTTTCGATCTGAATGAGGATGGGCCCTTGATCAATCCCGAGGTAATCCTGGTCGAACCAGCCGGCCGGGCGGTCCGGGTCGGGGTAGCTCAGGTTGAAGGCATCCTTGAACCCATAGCGTCCGATCAGGCTGTCCTGATAGGTCGTCCACAGGTGCTCGAGGGCGGCGATGGATTCCTCCGGGGCGAAGGGGACGGACCCACCCGCCGCGGTAGGCGCAATGGTTCCGTCATCGATCTCGTGGAGGGCCGAAGCACCTCGCGCCCGGTAGCCGAAGAACCGGCGGTCGCGACCGTTTAGCGTTGTATCCAATTGCCCCGGACCGTCACAGGCGGTAAGGCCCCACTGGGTCGAACCGTAACCCGTGAAATTGCCTGGATTATCGATACAGTAGGTCCGATTAGCGAGGGTGGCCTGGCGGCTATTCTCGAAATAATCGCTCTGCCGTTCCCGCATGTATTTATCCTGGATGCCACGGAAGTCCACGTACATCTGGCTGTATTGATGGCCAAAGAGAGGGCTGAAGTTGAGGTGGTCCTCCCCCCGGTACTCCGCCCATTCGTAGCCATCCGTCCACCTCGCCCAGGAACCATCCGGAATGGGATGGGTGGGCGAACCGAGCGCGAGAATCAGTAGGACCATCGCTTCGTTGTAGCCATTCCATTCGGCGGGGATGAAGCCCTTTTCTGGGCGCCAACCCATGCTGAGGCGGCCCTTATCGTTCAGCGCCCAGTCCCATTCCGTGCGGAGGTAAAGGCTATCGGCTAGCGCGCGTATTTTCCGTTCGTCCTCCTCCGTCCCGTCAAAGTAGGATTGGACGGAGAGTACACCTGCCATCAGCAGGCCACTATCGATGGTGGAGAGCTCGACGTTGCGGTGGCGGAGAGCGTTGTCATTCGTCAGGAAGTGGTAGTAGAGACCGCGGTAGCCCGCAACGCCCTGCTCCGCATCTCCTTGGGGTAGGTTCCACAGTACCTCCAGTGTCCGGCGGGTACGGTCAGCGGCATCGGCCCGGCTGACGAATCCGCGTTCGGAGCCGATGGCGTAAGCGGTCAACCCAAAGCCCGTCGCGGCGATGGAACTGAAGTGCTCCGTTGGCCACCGGTCGGGAATCTGGTAGTTTCCGGGCAGGGCCGTCTCCCAGAAGAAGTCAAAGGTTCGGCGTTGTACCTCGTCGAGGCTGAAGGCCGTCTCCACCGGCGGGGCCACCTCCCCCAACGGAGAAGGTGGGCCCTGGCAGGCAAACAGTATGGCCAGGCAACAACACATCAGTTGGCGGTGCATACTTAATTACGGACGATACGGGTACGGGCCACGAGGAGGCCATTCGCGTTCCGGGCCGTCAGTACGTAAGTACCACGGGGCACATCCGCCACATTCCATTGCACCTGCGTCCGCGCCTGATCTACCGTAAGGGTCCGTACGCGTTGGCCGGTCATGTTGATGAGCTCGAAGGTATTCGCGCCGGCACCGTTATCGATGTTCAGGATCTCGTTGACCGGGTTCGGGTACACGCTGATGTTCTCGAAATTGACCGGGTTAAAGAGACCGACCGTACCACATGCAGCATCACCGACAACAATATCATCGAAGAAATACGTAGCATTTTCTGCAACTACGGCGCTATTAAGGATGAGTACGAAACGATCATACCGCGTATCATCGGGTAGAACGCTCATATCGAAGGTGAGCTCTTGCCACTCATTGGGGGTGGTGTACATGGCAATAATATCGCCGGACTGGGGCATTTCTTCGGGCCCGCCTTCGAGCTTAAAGACTACTTCACCGGCCACGTCCATGAGTACTTTCATCTTGACGAATTTATTACCCGCCATAAAGACGACCGGCGCGCGGGAGTCCGCGAACATGCCGGCAAAGAATTCACCATCAGCCGCTTTTTCGAAGGTACCTACCTTTGCACTGGGGTTACCGGGGCCAACACGGGGGTTATCCGAAATGATGAAGTCATTTCCCTCCAGCATACCGTTGGCGAAGTACTGCCAGGAAGTGATCGTCAGGTCTTCTTCCTCGAAGGTGACCACGCAATCGTTGACGTACGGGGCCCGCGCGAACTGCAGATCGTCGAGGAAGTATGTATTGGGTGCGGCGTTATCCGTACCGGCGCCAAAGAACATCACTAGGCGGGTGTAGCCACCACCTTCGCTGGCGCTGAAATCAATTTCGTAGTCCACCCATTCCATCGTGGCGGGGATGTCCACGAAAGTCTCCACGTCGCCGGCGGTGCCCCCTTCAAGTTTGAAGAGGATCTGACCCTCGACGGGTGCCCAGATCTTGGCCTGGAAACGGTTGTTAAGGCTGAGGTCAATCGGCGCACCGAAGTCCACTACCAAAGCATTGAAGGCGCCGGGTGGGTCCACGAATTCACCCACTCCGGTGCTGGTGTTTGCGGGGGTGAGGTCGGGGTTGTTGATTGCGTTCACCGTTCCCACCGTGTAGTTGGCGTTGCGCTGGCACTCGAAATTATCGAGAATAGTATCGTCCAGCGGCACATCGGCGCAGGCGTCCACCGTGCTCTGGCCCTGGACTAGGTTGTCGAAGTAGTACAGGCCGGTTCCGGTTGTTTCGGGGTCGAAGAGGATGCTGATGCTGCCGAAATCCTCCACGTCGGCGAATTCCTCAAAATTGAAACTGAGGGTCTGCCAGGTCATCGGATCCTTGATATTGGCGGAGATGGAACGGGGGCCATCAATCGCGCTGCGTAGCTGGAGGGTAACACTGCTCGCCCCTTCCGGCGCCCACACGTCGAGATTCAACTGTGGGTTGGCGCTCAGATCCAGGCCGTCCAGCAAAAAGGCCGTCAGCGTTGAAAAGTTGGAGCTGCCTCGAACGTAGCTACCCACGTTGGCGGACGAGTTCCCTTCCATATCGGGGTTAGGGATGGGGCCGTTGAAGGTGCCGTGGAGCGCGGTATTGTTGTTCAGTGGGGCCCAGCCGAGCAGGGCACCATCCTCAAAGTCCTCCAGTGCCTGGGCCGGTGGCGCGGGCGCAAGCGTTAGGTCGTCGATGTAGTAGATGTCACCAGCCGCTTCGTCGACGCCGACGTTAAAGAAGAGCACGAGATTTTCGTGATCGGCGGCCGCCTGGCTGCTGAAGTCACCGCAGACTTCCACCCAGGTCATGATCTCATCCTCGGCAATCGCTACCCGGGGTGCTTCAAATGGTGGAGAAACGCCGCCCTCCAACTTGAGGAGGATCTCACCCGCGACGGGCGCCCAGACCTTCATGCAGAAGCGGTTGTTAACCGATAGATCGATGCCATCGTTGTAGTCAATAATCAGAGCGTTAAATCCACCGTCGCGATCCGTGTACTGACCAACTTGCGGGCTGGTATTAATTCCGGAAGCATCGGGGTTGTCAATCACCACGACGTCGTCAAAACCAACGCTGTAACTCACGTTGCGCTGGCATTCGAAGTTATCCAGGATGATTGGGTCCGCGACCGTTCCGGCACAGCGGCCGGCGGGGTTAGCGGTAATGTTATCAAAGAGGTAAGTATCCGCGCTCTCCTCCACGCCGGGGTCGAAGAATAGCACGATGCGGTTAATGCCCGTAAAGCCAGCGGCAGCGGAGAAATCAAAGGTGTAAGTCCGCCACTGATCGGCCAGGGGGATGTTGACCATCCGCTCAATACTTTCCCCGCCGCCCTCAAGTTTCATGAGCAGTTGGGTAGCGGCACCGGCGTTGACCTGGATGGAGAATTCATTGTTCACGCTGAGGTCCAGCGGCTCGGCCAGATCGGCAAAGAATAGGCTGAAGCCGGTAGTTCCGGCCTTCGTGTATGAACCGACGAATGCGCTGGGGTTGCTCGTCGAGTCATTTGGGTTGGTGACGGAACCATCGAAGATGCCGTCGACGGCCGTCCACGTAAGGTCCGGACCGCCGTCCTCAAAGGTTTCCAGGACAACCTGGGCGTTGACGGCCACTGCGCCAAAAACGAGGGCCAGAAGGAGTAAAAGTTTGTGCATGATTCGAGATGTTTTAAGCGAAAATTTGAGATAGTGTGAATAGCCTACCGCCCACCCACGATTAGTGGTTGCGTCACCGCGGCACCCGGGCCGTTGATCTTCAGGTAGTAGAGCCCGGCGTTCAGGCGCGGCCGCAGGTGCAGGGGAAGTTGGTGCGCGCCCGCCCCCAATGTTCCGGGGGAGGTGATCCGGCGAATCACCCGCCCCTCCCCACTGAGGAGGTCGATGGTAATGGACGCGGGCGCGGCGAGGTCAAGGCTGAGGGTAACCCACTCGGTAGCGGGGTTAGGGTAAACGCTGGGTTGATCCCGCAGAAAAGCGGGAAGGGGGGCTTCGACGGAGGTGCTCAGGTCGTCAACGAACCCTACCCTCTCGATGATGCGTTCGGCTTCGGGGCCACTCATGAAGAGGTCCCACAGCAAACCGGAACGATGGTTCTCAATCATACAGATGATGGGCCCCTGGTCAATGGCCAGGTAGCTATCCGCGTACCAGTTGCGGCTGACGTTGAAGGCATCATAAAAACCGAAGGGGCCCCACATCCGGTCGCCAAGGTCTCGATAGAAGTGCTTGAGGGCGGCCATGCTTTCGTCCGGCGTGTACGGCATGCTACTGAGGGCGGCCGTTGGGGCGATGGTACCGTTATCGACGGTAGGGTTATCCGGCGCGTGGGCGAGGTAGCCGTCGGGGTCGTCACTCGCAGTAAGTCCCCAACAGTTTTCTCCGTAACCGGCGTGGTTGTATGGGTTTTCGATACAGTGGGCCTGGTCGATCAGCGCGTGGTTGCGCCCGACGTTGAAGTAGTTGGCGTAAGCATCCTTCTTCTCCCGCGGGTCGAAGGCGATGTAGCTGTAATGGGTGTAAAACAACGGGCCTCCCTTACCCCGCCCCACCAGGAGTGGGATGCCATTAAACCTGAGGGAGTTGAGGTAATTACCGCCGACCCAACCGGAGTCGTAGAGGGAGCGCGGAATGGCAAAATCAGGATTGGGGGCAGCGATGGCCAGCAAGTAGACGATGTGGGTTTCGTTAAAGCCCCGTACGTCCAGGTCGATGTCGAAACCGAAGTTGGGCGACCAGTGCCACGTCAACACCGTAGGGTCAAGTTGGCGATACCAGTTCCAGTTCACCTCGGCGTACAGTTGGCTGATGTTGTCGCGCAGGGCCTTTTCCTCCGCGTTATCCCCCGTGTAGTAGGCTTTCGCGGTGAGTAGCCCCTGTAACAGGAGGGCCGTTTCCACGATGTCTCCCCCGTCATCCGTAGGGCTAAAGGGAATCACGGCTCCCGACCGCCCGTTCAACCAGTGGGCGAACGCCCCCTGAAAGCGGGGGACGGTCATTAGGAAATCTACGATCCTACTGGTTCGTTCCCGGGCCTGCTCGTAGGTGATGAAGCCGCGTTCCGCCCCTACAATTAGGGCCTGGACGCCGAAGCCCGTGCCGCCCGTCGTGACGAAACCAGCCGTGTTTCGTTCCCGGGCCATCCCTGACGTAGGGTGGCCGAATTCAAAGAAGTAGCGGAGGGTGTATTCCTGGACCATATCCAGCAACATCGAATCACTCATCTCGAAGGTGGAGACGGCTACCGTATCGGAAGCATCCCCCAACTGCCCGCTAGATCCGATCGCCCGGACGAAGTAACGCCGATTCTCATCCTGGGCTCCTACAAAATCGATCAGCCGCCCGTCGAAATTAGCGGCGGTACCGACCAAAGAGAATGGCCCGTCATCCGTGGCGCCAAAAACGCGGACGTTACCCACGAAAGGGTTAGGTGAAGGTTCCCAGTTGATCTCGACGTGGTGGTCGAAGGCACGGGCGGCCACTCCTGTGAGGGCATCCGGTTGCCCGGTCAGTACCCCGCCGGCAGTGGATACCAGGACGAGCACTAGCAAGAAAAAACGGGAAAAGGTCATTTGCATGATTTGATTCATCGACTTGGATGTAATTATCCGGGAATAGCCCCGGGGAACCTAAAATGTGACCTCACTACGACTACGCCACCACACCATTTCGCTACTCCTTCAGGTGTAGAGGTAAAGCTTAAATCACTATTCATCAATAAGTTAGCTTTCGCCCCGCGATGCACCAGGTGAGCGTAGCACTACGCCACCTAAAAAAGGTCTTTGGGCTGACGGCGAGGCTTAACAATAAGGGCACGCCCTCAATCAAACTGCCTGCCCTGACTTAAAAGTCGAGTAAGTAAGTATTTAGGTCGCCCCCGCTTTCCAGCCCGAGTTTCTTTCGGAGTCGGTAGCGTTTATTCTCCACCCCGCGGACGGAGATGTGCAAGAGCGGGGCGATTTCTTTTGAGCTCAGGCCCATGCGCAGGTAGGCGGAAAGGCGGAGATCACCGGTAGTCAGGTTAGGATAGGTCTTCCGCAGGCGCTTCAGGAAGGCCTCGTGCACCTCGTTGAAGTGAGATTCGAAAATGGCCCAGTCTTCCTCATTGTTGAGGTTCCGGTCAATGAGGTGTTGCATCTTGCGGTGGTCCAATCTTTTCTCCGGGGTTCGGCGTGATCGTTCGATTTCCTCCTTCAACACCAGTAGCATCTCATTCTTCTTGGCGAGCGTCAGGGTCGTATTCGCCAGTTCCTCAGTTTTCCGCCGGACGTTCGCGTTCAGCTCCTGATTCCGGGCCAGGACACGCTGTTGTTGCAATTCCCGTTGCCGGACGATCTCCAACCTCCGGGCTTGAGCACGAAGACGTTGGAGGTGCAGCAAGTAGAGCAAGTACAACAAGGCAACCAACAGAACCCCGTAGAGTAGGTAAGCGAGCTTAGACCGGTACCACGGCGGCGCGATGGAAAAGTGCAGGGCATTCCCAGCGTCGAACCAGTTCGCTTCCACTTCAAAACGGTAATCGCCGGCGGGTAAACTAGTGAAGGACCGCGTTCCCGTCGGTGACCAGTCGGACCACTGCCCACCCGCGTAACCGACCAACCGGCTCCGGTAGCTAACGGGCCGGTCGTAAACGGGGAGAGCGAAGCTAAAGCGTACGTCGTTTTCCCCGTAGGAAAGCTCAATCGGCTGGTCAGATTGCTGGTTAATGGAGTGGCTACCAGCCGCCAGTTGTTGCCATCCCCGTTGATTGGCGGTTTCCGCGTTGAGCAGCATATTGGCAACCGGCCGGCGTTCGGCCTGCACGCTGACCCGCGCGTAACCCTGGTCTAACAGAAAGAGATAATCGTCATCCGCCCAGGGGATAATGATGGGAAAGGGGAATCGTAGCCGCAAGGGAAGGTTCGTAACAAAATCCCTACCCCGATAAACGCCGATCCGGTCCGCTGCGTACAGAAACCACTCAGAACTATCCCGCCCGACCAGACACTGGTTCCCCGATTGCAGCGGTACGCCCCGAAATTCGGTAATTGACCGCAGTACCCCGTCAGCGTACTCATACAAGGAGTCTTGCGTCTGCACGAGCAGCGTTTCCCCAAAATCGGCGGGGCTGGCTTTGATCAGGCCGGGCGCATTGATGGTGTCCAATTGGACTATTGAGCGGTAGTCGTCACTAAGTTTGACTCGGTAGCCACCGCGTGAGCCGTGGAGGGCAAGAAACTCTCGGTCACCAGTACGAGTAAGATAGCGGATTGGCGCATCGAGGCCGGCAATTCCGTGGGTGACGTAAACACCATCCTCTTTTTGTAAGAGTTGCAGCCCCGTGTAGGTAGCCTGTATTAACGTTCGCGGCTGATCTGGCAGGGGCAAGGAAGCCCAGCCTCCGGAGCGGTCCGACACGATTTTCGCAACGTCACCCTGCACCGCGTAGGTACCATTGTTGTGTCCACAGAGTAACTCACCATCCAGTACCCGGAGCTCCCAGACTTGTCCGGAAGTACCCCGTACTAACTCGTAGCGTTCCCGGGCATTGTCCCATCGGTATAGCCCCTGGTTAGTGCCCACGTAAGCCTGGCCACCGTGTTTGATGGCTGCGTATACGGCTCCGGGAGGTCGATCATTACCAACGTGGTACCGGATCAACTTGGAACGATCAATCATGTCCAGGCCCCGGTCCAATCCGAGCCAAACGTTTCCCCATTGGCTTTCGGAAAGTGCGAGAACGGTATTATTGCTCAGCCCGGTCGTTTCGTTGAGTTGGCTGAAGGTGCCGGCCGTTTGTTGGTAAAAGAAAACTCCGCTGGTGATGGTCCCGATAGCAAGGGTTCCGTCCCGCAACTGGAGCAACCGATTGATCTCACTCCCACCCAGCAATTCGTTGAGTTCGGCCGACCAGCTATCCAGTTTATCCTGCCGCAATACGTAGATGCCGTCGCCGGTGGCCACGAGCAGACCGTCCGGGCGTTTCACCATCCCGACGACTTCACGCTCCCCTAATTCTTCTGAACCGGGCAGAAAGCGGAAACCCGACTCCGCCGTCCAGCGGTAAAGGCCGGCGCCGGTAACGGGCACGATCAACTCGTTGCCATCCGCGCGGGCGAACATCATTACTCCGGGGGGGCTGACCTTCGTGATGGTTTCCCCCTCCAGCATAAAGAACTTGCCGAATGACTGAAACATCACCCGGCCATCCGCCAAGCGTTCGATGTGCCAAATCTCTTCGTTACGGTCGGCCACACTAAGCTGCGCGGCCAGGGAGTGCCATTCCGCACCGCCGTGATCGCTCAGTTGAAAGTAGCCAAATTCTCCGTAGCCGCCGGCGTAGACTCGGTTGCCATCCGCCAGCACCGCGCGTACCGTCGGGCTTCCGGGTAGCGGTAACGTTAGCCACTTTACCCCATCGTAACGTAGCACTCCGGCGGGGTTCGCTACGTAAATTCTGCCGGCGGCATCCTGGGTGACGGCCCAGTTTTGCACCCCACCACCGTGGTCCTCGGCCGTGAAACGGTGGATACGGGGAACGGGGGCATCCGACTGTCCGGGCAAACGCCCAGCGCAAGAGAGCACGCCGAATAAAACCAATAGTAGGTAGCGTTTCAATAGCATGAAACCTGAGCGCTAATCGGATTAGGGGTGAAAAGACTGCAGCCGCCACCGGGCACGGTAGCAGCTGCAATGTAAGGGGCTTGGTGTAGAAGCTTAATACAATAAGTGTTGGTTCAAGAATTGCTTACGCAAAGTGTCACGGCCACACCATAACGGTGGTTGATGCAGCCGCAAAAGAAAGATTTTAGTGCACAATGAATACGGAGTTGACCCGCTGCTCATCCGTCATTCTAAGGAGGTAAGTACCACGAGCTGCCGTCGCGGGAAAGGCGATTGAAACGCTGTTCGCTCCCTTCGCCACCTGGACTTGTTTCCGTAGCACCACTCTCCCGGAAAGATCCACCAACTCCACCAGTGATTCCCCGTCGACCGGCGAGGTGAAGGCTAAGGAGAATTGATCTTCCACCGGGTTAGGTGATACGGTCAGGCCTGCCTCCGTACGTACGATATTAGCTGAGCGCACGGGAGAGTATTCAAGGCTACCGTCCAGGTCTTCCATCCGTAGACGGTAGAGGTGTTGGCCACTCCCCGCGCCGTGGAGAAAGGTGTAGGGGCGGGTGCCTTCACTGTTACCGGCCGCAGCGATTTCTCCCACTTCGGACCAATTGGACCGGTTCGTTCGGTGCTCGACGACGAAGCGGCGGGAGCCTTCCTCCAGGGAGGTTTCCCAGTCGAGCCGCACCGCCTCTTTCACTACTGATGCCGTAAAGTCGACCAGGCTAACCGGAAGTACCGCTTCGAAAGCAATGTCATCAAGGAAGTACTTGTCGTTAGGGCCAGGTACGTTACCCGAGTTGAAGAAGAGGACCAGACGGGTATGATTTTCGTTGGCCTGAGCCGAAAAATCAACCGCGATGGTTTCCCAGGTGCTGGTACCCATCACTGTGGTATTGACCTCAATGCTGGGCGACGTCCCTCCCTCTAACTTGACGATCAAATTTCCGGGAGTGGCGGAGTTGACCTTCATCGAGAACTGGTTATTCGTAGTCAGGTCAATCGGTCCGTCAAACTGAATAAAGATGTTATCAAATTCGGCACCGATATCCTGAAAGCAGCCCACCCGGTCGCTGGGGTTATCTGCGTTCACCAGCGGATTAGCGACAATGGGGAAACAAGTCTGGAAGGGCTCATTCTGTTGGCACTCAAAGTCATTTAGAATGGAGGGATCCGCCTCCACGTTGGAACAGGGATCGGTGGCCCCGGCGTCGGCCGCAAAACGCACGTCGTCCAGGAAGTAGGTTTCCGGTCCGTTTGTTCGGGTAATGTCAGCGTTAAAGATCAGGATGAGTTCCGAGTGGTCGGCGCTGGCTTGGTCGGAAAAGTCGAAGACATACTCCGTCCAGACCCCGCTCGTCATGGACGCCACCTGCTTTTCACTCGAGGGAGAAGTACCACCCTGTAGGATCGCCAAAAAGCGACCGGCGGGCATGGCGTCGGTGTACACCTTGATGCGGAGCTGGTTAAAAATGGTCAGGTCCAGCGGGCCGCGAAAGTCCGTGAAGAGGCCATCGTAGGCATCGTTCTGGTCTACGTACTCACCGACCATTGTGCTGCCGTTCACGTCATCAGGTGCGGGGTTGACGACCGCAGGTAAACCGATATAATTGGTTTGGCACTCAAAGTCGTTAAGGATGTTACAATCGGGGTTCACATTCTCGCACTGCGCCCGTAATACGGAGCCACTGACGAGCACGAGGAAAAAGAGTAGCGTCTTCTGCATATTAATGTTTACTTGCATGATATCGATGTGGACAATATGCTCTGCCACATAAGCTACCAGCAAGAAAACGACCTCACCAAGAGTACACCATATACGTAAGTACTTGATTTTCAGGCTACTATTTTAGGCTGGGCGTTTACAGGCGCTGCGTACGGTAATCGAGGTTGTCCATCCCACTCTTAAAAAGCCGGACGCTTGGAGGAGCTCTTGCGTCGCACGCTCCAAGGTCCTTGATATGCTGACTTTGAATAATCCCCGGGACTTCCATAGATCCTTGGAGCGTCACGAAGCGTCCTCCAAGCGTTCAGTAATCGAGGTAATCCGTCAAACTCCTTGAGAACGGACGCTTGGAGGAGCTCCTACGTCGCACGCTCCAAGGTCCTTGATGTACTGACTTTTAAAATACCCCGCGACTTCCAAGATCCTTGGAGCGTCGCGCAGCGTCCTCCAAGCGTTCGGTAATTAAAGTAGTCCGTCCAACTCCTTTAGAACGGACGCTTGGAGGAGCTCCTGCGTCGCACGCTCCAAGGACCTAAAGATGTGAGTGAACCCAGAAACCCGTACCTTCGCCGCCTCAAAATCCCCCCTCCTGATGCTCAGCGCAACCGGTATCTACCAACAGTACGGCGATCGTGTACTTTTCAACCACGCCACCTTTGTCGTCATGCCGCGGGATAAGGTCGGATTAGTGGGCCGCAACGGCGCGGGTAAGTCCACTATGCTGAAGATCATTGCCGGGGATATCGGCTCCGATCAGGGCACCGTCACCCGGCCTAACGGGACGACGCTCGGCTTCCTGCACCAGGAAATGGACCTCCCTACGGGCAACACCGTCATGGAGGAAACGCTGACGGCCTTCGCCCACATCCAGGAGATGGACGACCGCATCCAGGCCATGACCAAGGAGCTGGAGACACGGATGGACTACGAGACAGACGCATACGCCGACTTCCTCGAAGAATTCACCTCCCTCACCGAGCGGTTCGCCGTCATTGGAGGGATCACCATGGAAGCCGAAGCCGAACGGGTGTTGAAAGGACTGGGCTTCGAGCAGAAGGACTTTTCCCGCCAAACCACCGAATTCTCGGGCGGCTGGCAAATGCGGATCATCCTCGCCAAAATGCTCCTCCAACGGCCAGATTACCTGCTGCTTGATGAGCCAACGAACCACCTCGACATCGAGTCAATCATCTGGCTCGAAGAATTCCTGGCCGGCTACTCCGGCGCTGTCATCACGATCAGCCATGACAAACAGTTCCTGGATAACGTCACCAAGCGGACGCTCGAAATTGAACTGGGGAAGGTCTACGACTACAAAGCCAGCTACTCCGAGTACGTCATCCTGCAAGCAGACCGGCGGGAAAAGGCCGAAGCGGCCTACGAAAACCAGCAAAAGGTGATCGCCGACAAGGAACGGACCATCAGCCGCTTCATGGCTAAGGCGACGAAGACCAAGATGGCCCAGTCCATGCAAAAGCAACTCGACAAGATCGAGCGGATCGAATTGGACCAGACGGACACATCCGTCATGAACCTGCGCTTTCCCAAAGCCCCGCGCTCGGGTGCCATCACGCTAGAATGTAAGAACCTGACCAAGAGCTACGGCGACCTCAACGTCCTCCGCGGCGTGGACCTGAAGGTGGACCGCGGAGACCGCGTCGCCTTCGTCGGCCAGAACGGGCAGGGTAAGACGACATTGGCCAAGATCCTGATCGGACTCATCCCCGCCACGGAAGGGGAGGCGAAATTGGGCCATAACGTCACGGTTGGGTACTACGCCCAGAACCAATCCGACGAACTGGACGGCAAGAAAACGCTGCTGGAAACGATGGAGGAAGCCAGCCCGCCGGAGATGCGGACCCGCCTGCGGGCCATGCTCGGTGCCTTCCTGTTCAGCGGGGAAGACGTTGAGAAGAAGGTAAGCGTCCTGAGTGGCGGGGAACGAGCCCGCCTCGCGCTGGCCTGTATGCTGCTGCGCCCCTTCTCCCTGCTGGTGCTCGATGAACCGACGAACCACCTCGACATGGCCAGTAAGGACATGCTCAAGAACGCCGTCATGGAGTACGACGGCACCCTCGTCGTCGTCAGTCACGACCGGGAATTCCTTGGTGGGCTTACGGACCGGACCATTGAATTCCGGGACCACAAACTGTACGAGCACCTTGGTGACGTCAACTTCTTCCTCGAACGGCGCCAATTGGATAATATGCGGTCCGTTGAGCTGGAGAAGTCCAAAGCGGATAAGCCGGCCCCTCCTACATCCACCGCACCTGCGGCAGCGCCCAAGAAAGAATTGAGTTACGAAGACCGCCGCCGCCTCGAAAAGAACGTCGGCAACGCCGAGCGGAAGATCGAAAAACTGGAGAAGGAGATCGCCAAGATCCACCTCACGATGGCCGACCCGAATTTCTACAACGACCAGGCCAAAGTGGACAAGACAACCGCCAGCCTGCAACGGAAGCAGCGGGAACTGGACGAGGTGATGGAGGAATGGGAAGTGGCGAGTGAGGAGCTGGGATAGTTTCTAGTTGGAGAGCACATTCTATACTCTCCAACGAGGAACTAGAAACTACGCAACTAAATACTCCCCAACCGTCGCCACGCCGTTAATAAAATTAGAAACACGGCTTCGCCGCCATACTTTTATTTGCTTCATAGCGTATATTGAGTACACATTATCCGAGACGTCAACCCTAGCATACATCTCAGGTCTTTCACTACTTAAGTTGACGCATGAAAACGATTTCCCTGCAGGTTTTCGCCCTGCTCACCATATCTATCCTATTGACGGGCACCAGCCCTAACAATCTGGGCACGCCTGCTAATTATCAGCGCTTTGATCTTTCGTTCTATGCGGAAGAAGTACCGATCGTGTACGACCCTGCGATGAAGATTGGTGAGCCTTCCGTGATCAGTAACCGCAACCTCGCCGCTGCTCACCGCTTGCTGGAAACCAAACCCACCCGGGTGTTGCTCAACAGCCTGCTGGACGCGAAGGAGACCTACGAACTGAACGACTTCCTCTTCTACAAGCTGGCGCGCCAGACCCTGAGCGTAGTATACGGCCCGGCCGAAAACAACGCGCGGAACATCACGCTTTACGCCCTCCTCGCTGACGCTGGTTTCGACAGCAGATTGACCTTCCGTGGTGACCAGGTTTTTGTGAATGTATTTACCAGCGAAGATCTGTTTGAAGTACCCATCATTGACGCCAATGGCCGGCCCTACGCCAACCTGAGCTGTATTGACGGTGAGTGCGGAGATGGTGCCGGCAAACTGTACATCCACCCTCCGCGGCCGAATGCGCGTGGCCGCTCTTTCGGTTTTCAGTTACGGAGTTGGCCCAATTTAGGCGTGCAACCCATCGCTAAAAACCTGAAATTCAGTTACCACGGCGTCGAACAAGACCTGGACGTCACCTTCGACGCAACGATGGTGGACATCATGCGGGACTACCCCTTCATCCACGAATACTGCTACCTGGAGACGCCCCTCTCCCCCACCCTGCAGGAAAGCCTCATCCCGCAACTCCGCCAGCTGACGGAAAATCTCGACGAGCAACAGGCGCTCGAATTACTGGTCAGTTTCACCCGGTCCGGCTTCGACTACAAGGAGGACAACGAAAATTTCGGCCGCTCCAAGCCAATGGTTCCCGAAGAGCTTTTCGGCTATTCCTTCTCCGATTGTGAGGACCGCTCCGCCCTATTTTTCGCCCTCGTGCGGGAAGTTTTGGACCTGCCCATGGCCGTTCTGGCCTACCACGACCACCTGACGATCGCGGTACACAGCGAAACCATTCCGGGAGACCACTTCAATTTTGACGGCAAGCGCTTCGTCTTTTGTGACCCGACCGGGCCGAAGAATTCGAGCACCATTGGCCGCATTCCGCCGGGTTACGAGGAGCAGGAATTTCACGTCATCGGCACCTATAAGTAATCCTTTCACGGGGAATTTTTCGCCAGCCGCCCAAAATTATCCGGGCCCACGGCTTGCGTAATTCATTGATTATCAGTTTGATTTTGGCCGCAAGTGACTTGTTGGCGCGTCTTCGCGTCAGAATGTTACTTTTGCGGCCCAAGCGGGACGAAACAAATGTTCCGCTGGCGGCCTTCTTAAATCAGACAAATTAATCTCCCCGTATGTACTGGACCCTCGAACTTGCTTCCCACCTCGAAGATGCCCCCTGGCCCGCCACGCGTGACGAACTCATCGACTACGCCATCCGCTCCGGCTCTCCCCTGGAAGTGATCGAAAACCTACAGGCCATGGAAGACGAAGGCGAATCCTACGAAGCCATCGACGACATCTGGCCCGACTACCCCCGCAAGGACGACTTCCTCTTCAACGAGGACGAATACTAGCGCAATAACCCTAAAAAATTAAAGCCGACGACTATCAAGTTGTCGGCTTTTTTTTGGGTCGACCGAAGCCACACTACAGACTATAGACTACAGACTAAAAATGCCTCACACCATCGCCATTGACGGCTATAGCGCCTGCGGAAAATCCACCCTCGCCAAGGCCATGGCCCGCCAACTCGGTTACCGCTACATCGATACCGGCGCCATGTACCGGATGGTGACGCTCTATTTCCAACGCAACGACATTGACATTTCGGACGAGGGCGCTATCGCAGGTGCCATGGAACGGATCAAGATTGACTTCGTGCCGGGCTCCAACGACGCATTGCTGAACGGTGAAAATGTGGAGGACGAGATCAGGGGATTGGCCGTCAGCAACTTCGTCTCCCCGGTTGCGGCGCTATCGGCGGTTCGTTCCGCGATCGTCCCCCAACAACGGCGGATGGGCGAGGAAGGCTCCGTCGTAATGGATGGCCGGGATATCGGTACCGTCGTCTTCCCCAACGCCGACCTGAAGATCTTCGTCACGGCGGATATGGACGTCCGCACCGACCGCCGCCTCGCTGAACTCGAAGCCGCCGGGCAAATGGCCGACCGCCAATCCGTAGCCGACAACCTCCGCGAACGGGACTACATCGACTCGAACCGCGCCGACAGCCCCCTGCGCCAGGCGGAGGACGCCGTGGTGCTGGATAATTCCAACCTTAATCTGGAGCAGTTCATCGCGCGGGGGATGGAACTGGCACGGGCGATACCTAAACAATCGTAACCGATGAATAATCAGAAGGGGGTTCGTGATTACGTTTTCGTCGGGATTCAAGCAGTCCTTTTTGGGCTCTACTTTTACTATTTACAGTTTTCTCCGTTGGAAGCTAACCTACCAACGATTGGTGGATTGGGTTTGGCAGCCATCGGTAGTAACCTGATCGTGATGGCCATTTTGCAATTGCGGACTACGCTTTCCCCCTTCCCCACTCCGGTGGCGGACGGGCAGTTGATCACTACGGGTGTTTATAGCTTAGCCAGGCACCCAATCTACGTAGGAGTCTTACTGATGGGCGTCGGCTACGCCTGGTACGCTCACTCTTCCCTTCACTACTTACTGACGCTGGCCCTGGCGATCCTCTTCTACTTCAAATCGAGTTACGAAGAGAAACTGCTCCTGTCCGTCTACCCGGAGTATGCAGCCTACCGCCAACGCGTTGGTCGCTTTCTGCCGTGGAGTTTTACGGCTTAGTCAGATCCAGTTCCCTAACCATACTGAGGTAGCTACGGCCAAAATCGACGACGTTATCAAAACTCAGCTGACTGGTGGCTGGGCGCAGGCGGGGGTACTCATCCCGAAACTGATCGGTGATGTCGCTGATGGCGGCCCGGATAGCTCGGCGCTCTGGCCGTCCATTCTGGTCCAGGAATAATTGCTGGTAGCCCAGCTTGCGGAAGTAATCATCCTCCACCACCCGGTAGTACAATTCGAGTAGTTGCTTGTCCGGCGGCGGAACGGAATAATTGAATAGGGCGTATCCGGCGATGTAGCCGGGTACGGCGCTGGCAACTTCCGCGTAACCATTGTCCTGGTACCAATCCATATTCGGTAGTTCGCTATCGATGAGGGAGACCAGACGGTCATGGTTCGCGGGCAGCGTGATCCCGAAGGTGGACTTCCCCGCGTATAGTTCTTCGTTAAAGGACTCCGGCGCGCGGCGCATGAGGTGTTGCAGTTCCCCCAGCAGTCGGATATTCTTGTAGGTGACGGGCTGATCGGCTTCCCGGCTGAAGTACATCCGGTGCATTCGCTCCAGGGCTTCCATGGTGTAGCCTTCGGGGATGAGGAGGTAGTCCAGCCGGTATACGAGGTCCAGCAATAGGTAGGCGACGGCTCCAGGTTGCTCTTCGGGGTTGAGTAAGTCCTGGCTGAGGTAGTCAATCACGCCCTGGATGTGGCCCGTTAGAAAATCTAGCTTAAGGGCTTTGTCGGCGGGAGCCACCTGCTGCAGGTGGGTGATCTCCGTTGGGAGGAGGCTTTCACCGAACTCGTCAATCAGGAGGTCATCCTGTTTATCGGCGTTCATCGCCAGTTCCTTCAGCGCGTGGTACAGCTTATGTGGGCTGGCGTCGTTGACGGGTGTATCGAAGACGATGGCCAGGCAATTGGTGTCGTTGATGGCGAAGCGGCTGTACTTCATTTCGTAGTTCATCCCCAGTAAGCGCTGGAGGAGGTCCGCCCGCGGCTCCTTCAGCTCGGCGATGCTGGCGGAGGCCCGTAGTTGCTGCTCATCCGCGAACCCGGTGATCCGCTTGCTGCCCTGGTAGAATTCGAAATACAACTTCCCTTCCGCTAATTGGAACTGTACGTTGTCCTCCCGCTCGTCGAGCAGGTAGCGCATGAAGGCTTCGGCGCTTTCCAGGAATTTCCCTTCTTCGAAGTAATGGAGGGACTCATCCCACGCCGCGTAGTTAGCCGGGGTCTTGTAGGCATCCGTGTAGCGCCCGAACCGGAAGTCAGGGTCGCCCGTCGGGTCGTAGCCCCGGGTGCGGCCAAAGAGGGAATCCCAAATGCTCACGTATGGATTGGACTTTGAAAGATGAAGTTATCCATGACCAAGGTAGGAACTTGGACCTAGATGGTGGTGGGAAAATCACAAATTCGCCGCCCTGCCCATTGTCTAATCTATCAAATCAGTTGACAAATGCTTTTGTAGTAGTGGAGCTTTTAACAATAGGACCTCTGTTCTTGGTAAATTTCATTCCCGTAACTTTCGATAGCAAATAAGGTGGCGCAAGTATGGGAATCGAAAATTTGAAGAACAATACATACGGATTGTTAAGTGTTGTCGGCCCGGTCGAAACGCTACTCCCTATGAGCCTGGAGGAGTTTACTCAATTCTGCGAAACGTACCCACACATCATTGCGGAACGAGAATCTTCTGGAAAAGTAATCATCGCGACGCCCGTCAAATCTGCCTCTGGAGAAAATGAAGGTCACGTCTCCGGCTACCTCTACGCTTGGAACCTTACCAATGGTAAACCAGGGAAAGTGTATAGCCCATCTACCGGATTTTTATTAGCCGGGGAGCAAATACGTTGCGGCGATGCCGTATGGGTGTCCAACGAACGGCTAAAGGATTTTCTGGGTAAGCCCGATCATCAATCAAAGTGGGTGACGGCAGTACCCAACTTTGTTGCCGAAATAAGATCGGGTAGTGATCGCCTGGTCAACCTAAAAGACAAGATGGAAAACGTATGGATGGCAAATGGGGTCTCGCTAGCGTGGCTGATTGACGTCATCGAAGAAGTAGTCTACATCTATCGCCCAAACCAAGCCGAACCCGAAGTAGTCCGCAATTTCGATGGTTCAATTCTACAAGGGGAAGATGTACTTCAAGGCTTCCAGTTTCCCTTAGTAGAATTGAACCTGTAGCGGATCAACAGCTACGGCAGTCCATTCTACAAAATAGTTTTCCCCAACGTAGTCGATACCACCATCTACTCGCTCACTTCCTTTGCACCTGCGGCAGCGCCCACCGATACGTGCGATGGTAACGTGAACTATTCCTCAACGAGTTCGGGAGCAGCAGGTACAGTTTTACGTAATTCCAACCGCACCACACTTTCGCAGTGGCTAGTCTGGGGGAACATATCCACCGCGCGGGCTTTGACGACGTCGTACTTTTCGGCGAGGAGGGCCAGATCGCGCGCCTGGGTTGCCGGGTTACAGCTAACGTAGACGATGACGGGTGCCTCCAGCTGGAGCAGCATGGGGATCACCTTCGGGTGCATGCCGGCGCGGGGCGGATCAGTAATGAGTACGTCCGGCCGGCCGTGCTTGGCGGCGAACTCGGGGGTGAGGATGTTCTCCGTCCGGCCCGCGTACCAACTACAGTTACGGATGCCATTGAGCTCAGCGTTGATCTTGGCATCTTCGATGGCGGCAGCAATTTCCTCAATTCCGACGATGCTCCCCGCATCCTTCGCAACGTACTGCGCAATGGAACCGATACCGGTGTACAGATCGTAAACGTTTTCATTGCCCGTTAGGCCGGCGTACTCCGCCGTGATGTCGTAGAGCTCTTTTCCCTGCCGCGTGTTGGTCTGAAAGAAGGACTTCGGTCCGATGTGAAACTTGACGTGCCCGAGGGTTTCGCGAATGGTGGAGGTGCCCGCAAAGAGGTGCATCTCCAGGTCCATCATGTACTCGTTCACCTTACCGTTGATGCAGTAGTACAGGCTAGTAATGTGTTCCCCGAACTCCGCCATTACGGCCTCGAGGAAGGGCTTGATGGTATCCTGATCATTTTCGAAAAAGGCCAGCACGAGCATACACTCACCGGTAGTCGTCGTCCGGATCATGAACTGGCGAAAGAGCCCGGTGCGATCCCGCATATCAAAGAAGGGAACTTCCATCCGTACCGCGAGGTCACGAATACCGTTGCGCAATTCGTTGCTCGGCCCGTGCTGGAGGTGGCACTTCTCGATGTCGATGAGCTTGTCGTAGGCGCCGGCCTTGTGAAAGCCGATCACGTTGGCTTCGTTGGTGACGGCCTCGTCGGTGACCTCGTCGGCCGTAAGCCAGCGGCGGTTAGCGACGCCAAACTCCAGTTTGTTTCGGTAAAAACTTTGGCGTTCACTTCCGAGGATGGGTTCCCATTCGCCTACTTCCACCTTACCGATGCGGGCGAGGGCATCGCGGACAATCCGGTCCTTTTCCCGTAGTTGACCCGCGTAGCTGAAGTTCTGCCATTTGCAGCCACCGCAAACACCGAAGTGTTGGCAGAAGGGTTCCACCCGGTCTTCACTCATCGAATGAAAATGGAGGGGAGCTGCGTAGAGTAACTTCTTTTTCTTGCGGAAAGGCCGCACGTCAACAACGTCGCCGGGGACGACCTTTTCTACGAATACGACCTGCCCTTCCGGGGTGCGGCCTACGCAAAAGCCCTTGTCGGCCAGGCCGGTAATGCTTACGTTCTCAATGCGTTCGGGGAATCTGTTCCTGCGGTTTCTTGCCATGGGCGCAAAGGTAGCTTTTCGCGGCGGAGGGAAACCCTTTGGCCTTTGAGTAATTGGCTTCACGGTATCACCGCTACACTCGCGTTCGTCGGGTTTCCTTCTTCGTTGGTCGGGTTACGTTGCGGCTTGTTACTATGCCGCGTAACGTTGCTGCGAGTCCAGTCATAAACACCCACACACCACATTAAACAACACTAGTAATGAAGAATTTAATCACGCTCCTCTTCCTGGCCATCCTCGCCGCCGCCCTCAGTTCCTGTACGCAGGACGGCGCAGTGGACACGGACGCGCTACGCGAGTACGCCGACAAGATGGAAGCCAAAATCCCCACCAAGGCCGAATTCAAAGAATTGGCCGAGAAACGCATTGCCCAACTACCCGCAGAGGACCAGAAGGAGGCCCGCCGCGAACTGCAGAAATTCCTGGACGACTACCCCAGCGAGCAAGAAATAAGCAACTCATTGGATGAAGCCATCGACGAGATCGCCCGCGAGATGCCCAACCGTGCAGAAGTAGAGGAGATCCTAAATGAAGTAACCGCAGAGCTGCCCACCAAGGAAGAGCTGCACGAACTCATCGAAGAGCTACCCGAAGGCGAAGAACTCGAACAAGCCATCAACAAAGGCCTGAATGGTTTCTTTGAAGCGATGGATTCCCTGGCTACGGAGATTAAAAAAGAGCAGTAACGGCGAAAGTCTTTCTTCGTTACCACCAATGCAAAAGCCCCCGCCCATCAGTTGATGAGCGGGGGCTTTTTGGCATTTAAAACAAGCGATGTAGTAATCAGCTTAATTGAATACGGCGGTCGGAGTATCAAGATCCTTCGTACCTGGGAAGTTGCTGTTGGAAGACTCCTCGGTAGAAGGGTAAAGAAAGCGCTGGGCCGGCGTGTTACGTGTATCCATATCAGCACCGATCAGGTTGTCCGTGCGAATAATATCGTAAAACGTTGGCAGGCCGAATACAGAGACGAATTTTTCCACGAGGATGGCTTCAAGGAGGTCATCATCATTGTCGAAATCATCGTCGTCCAAATCGCTGTAGGAATCCGTACCCGTTAAGGTATCCCAGTAGTTACGTGCCTTGTTGAGTGCAGCAATGGCTGCATCGTCATCACCCGTACGAGCCGCGGCTTCAGCAATAATGAGTTGTACTTCGGGGTAACCGATTACCGGAAAGCTAGCGTCAGCGGCGAAGAAACCACCGGGCAATACATTAAGGCGGTAGAAACCACCCGCGGGACCGGAAGATAGCAGAGCCAGGCGTGCGGCATCATCCGTATCATCATCACCACGGCTCATCGCCGTCGTATCCGAAAGGATATTGAAAAGAGTACTCTGTACCGTACCTACGTTACCGAAGGTGAGGTAATCCGTCCGCTGCTCGGCCTCGAACTGGAAAAAGAGATTTTCCTGGAAGTTAGTCGTCGTATGAATGATTGAAACGTCGTCAGAAGTATCCTCAAAGTCAGCGGCGCGCGCGGCAGTGAGGGCGCTGGGATAATCACCCTGAGCGAGGTAATAACGTGCAAGCAGTGCATTACCGAATTCACCCCAGGTAGCGGTGCCCGTATACACTTCATTAGCAGTGGAAACAGAATTACCTGCACCCGTACCACCGGTAGCCGTCTGGATCAGGTTAATCGCAGCGCTCAACACGGATTCCTGATCATCATAAGCAGGGTCAGCAATTTCAAGGTCGTTCACTTCATTGAAAGGAACATCACCAAACATTAGTGCGGCTTCAGCGGCATAGTAGCCCTCGAGCAAAGAGGCATAGTTCGCGATGGCGTTCTGCCCGGATGCCGTAGCACTTTCCTGAGCCAGCTGAGCCTGAGAAATACCCTGCTGATAAAGATCGCCCCAGATCTCGTCAAAGATGGCGGGGTTCACTTCGAAGCGGTCCTGTACGATGTACTGGCGGTCAGTACCAGCGAACTGATCGGACCACATACCCGCAATTCGTGCCGGCTCGGCTTCAGCGATGGCAGCGGTGTTAAGTACAGTTTGATTGAAGAGTAGTTGAGCGGGGACCTCGGTAAACTCATTGGGGTTCACGTTGAGATCGTCAACGACGCTCTCACACCCTGTAAATAGAGCGGCGGAAGAAAGCAGCGCCGCGTATAGAATCTTTTTCATTATTTGATTTTAGAAAAGTAAAGTAGACTAGCCTGGCATGAAATTGGCGCCTAGGGTGATGCTATAGTGACCACCCTTAGGCGCGATAATTTTCAGCAAGAAGATTTCATCTTGGAAATCCGTTTTGGCTAGAAACCAAACTTAAGGTTGAACAATACGGAGCGGCTACCGGGGTTGTTGAAGTAGTTCAAACCACGGCCACGGGAAGCACCAGTGAGGTTCGTATCGGGGTCAGCACCAATGAAGGGGCTCCACAAGATCAGGTTACGACCGGTCACACCAACGCTTACGTTGCTAAGGCCAACTCCATCCAACAGCGTGGAAGGCAGGGCGTAGCTCAGGGTAACTTCACGGAGGCGCGTCCAGGATGCGTCCTGAACGAACTGCTCGTCGATCTCACCGAAACCACCACCGTTACCGAGGTACCACTCAGCGTCAGCCGCTACGGGGCCACCACCGAAATCGATGACGTTTCCACGGAACTGCGTACCAGCGGGTACAGTCTCACCGAGGGCGTTAACGATATCCTCCGGAGCAGTTGAAATGTTAGCTGTTTCCGGGGCAATACCGAAAAAGTGAAGAACACCGTAGGTTCCGTTCCACATGTCCTGACCCTGAGCCGTTTCGAAAAGAACGCTCAACGAGAGGCCTTTGAACGTAAATTCAGAACCGAGGCCACCACGCCAATCGGGGTTTGGATCACCGATTACTCCCTGAGGGGCATTGAAAGGGAAACCGTTCTCATTCAAGGCAAGGGTGCCGTCGTCATTCCGGGCGTAAGTACCACCGTAGATGGCTCCGAAAGTTTCGCCTTCCACAAGGGCGGAAGAAGTAGAGGTAAATCCATTAAGGATTTTACGGCTAACGTCCGGAAGCTTGGTCACGATATTCTCGTTGTGGCTTACGTTACCGAAGATGCGAAGGCTCTTGTCAGCATCAGCAAACAGACGGTAGCCAAAATCGATCTCGATGCCTTCGTTCGTGATCTCGGCAGCGTTCCGGTAGATTGTAGCGAAACCGGTGCTCGGTGGGGCTTCAATATCAAGGAGAGCATCCTCCGTCACGCGATTGTAGTAGGTTGCACCCAAGCTCAAACGGTCCTGGAAGAAGCGGAAGTCACCACCAATTTCGAATTCCTTTACGCGCTCAACCGTGAGGTTAGGGTTACCCTGAATGGAGCTACGGGCGTAGGAACCACCGTAGTTGAGGCCATCAAGCACGTCACCCCAACCACCGGAACCGGGAGTCGTGGAAACGAAGGTAGAACGGTTTACGTATAGTGGCGGCTCGATACCTACTTGGCCGTAGCTGGCGCGCAGCTTAGCAAAGCTGAGACCTTTTGTATCGTCGTCCACGAGTTTGTAACCGAGGCTGGCACTGGGGTAGAAGAACAACTCGTCGGGCAGGGAAGCGGTACGCTCCAAACGGCCACTCAACTCAATCAGCAGGCGATCGCCGATGGTACTGTTCAGGACACCGAAGACACCGTTCTTACGGTTGCGGCTCAGGAACTGTGAAGAACCGTTGTTTGCCGCGATGGCGTTGCCCAGGTTAAACTCATCGGAAGGGACCAGGAGGTTGGTCGCAGAACCGGAGAGGCGCTGGTAATCATTGTCGAAGTAGTTGTAACCAAAGGTGTAGTCCAGGTTAAAACCGTCAGTAATATCGCTGTTACCGTTCAGGATCAGGAAGAGGTTCTGAGTCTTCTCGGTGATCTCATCACGGAAAAGGCCACCCTGGCTGAAGTCACCAGCGGAGTTGACGGGAAATACCGTCCGGCGCTCGTCCGTGTAGTAATCCAAACCGTAGCGAGCGGTAAACTTGAGGTTAGGGAGGATCTGGTAGTTGACCTCAGGAGCGACCAGGAAACGATCTACTTCGGAGGGGTTTACCTGGCGGTTGATCGTCCAACCCGGGTTGTTGTAAACGGGGGCGCTCTCACCGAGGTAACGGCGGTAACCACGGTGGCCAGGGCGCGTCAGACCATCCGTACCGGTGTAGGTTCCGGAGTAATCCGTGTTATCAAAATCAGGAGAAGTACGGAGGTAACCCAGGTAAAGGCCAGCGAGGTTGGAACCGGTCTGTACGCGATTGGATTCTACGCCAGAGTAGCTACTGTTCACACGGATGTTGACCTTGTTCGTCAGGTCAAAGTCCTGGTTGATTCGGATGGTGCTCCGGTTGTAGTCGGAGTTACCGCGAAGGAGACCTTCCTGTGCCAGGTTGGAAAAGCTGACGTAGGTGCGGCTATTGTCACCACGGAAGTTTACGCTCACGTTCATATCCACGGTGTTACCCGTCTGGAATACCTGGTCGCGGTTGGTTTCATTGTAAATGGTTTGGTCACCCTTGTCCGTGATGGTACCGTAGACGGTACCGGTCTGGTCACCCGTGAAGGTGGCGCCGGCGTCGTCGATGACGTCCGTACCACTACGGTCGGCAATGCGGTCACCCCAGCTGAGAGAGGTATTAGGAACCCAGTAACCGTAGGTGTCAAAGTCGGAACCGTTAAAGGTATTCGGGAAGCCCTGGCCAAATTGGTCCTGCTTCTCGTACTCGCGGTTAACGTTGTCAAGACCGTAAGAAACACCGGCGTTAACGCTGAATTTCTTACCACCCGTACGGCCACGCTTGGTGTTGATGACGAGTACCCCGTTAGCGGCGCCCGTACCGTATACAGCGGCGGCGGAAGCACCTTTGAGTACGGTGATGCTCTCGATATCCTGTGGGTTGATGTCGTTGAGGCGGCTCTGCTGTACAACGCCGGCGGTACCACCACCGATGTTAGAGTTAGAGATCGGCACCCCGTCCAGAATGATCAGCGGCGAAGCGTCACCAAGGATGGTGTTCTGGCCACGGATCTGGATGTAGGCACCCGCACCTGGGTCACCAGAGTTACGGGTAATGTTAATGCCGGAAGTCTTACCGGCCAGGCCCTGTACAACACCCGTTTCACCGGAGCGTTGGAGCACGTCGGATTTGATCAGGGTGGCGGAGGAAAGATCCTCATCACGGCGGCGCTCAATACCGAGCGCGGTAACGACGACCTCACCCAACTGAGCGGCATTTTCTGCCAGGGTGATGACGTAATCCGTCTTGCCCGCTACAATGGGCACGGTTTGCGTGGAGAAGCCGGTGTAGGAAACCACGAGGGTCTCGGCGTTGGCGGGGACGGCCAGGGAGAACTTGCCGTCAATGTCGCTGACGGTACCCGAGGTGGTACCGCGGACCAGGACCGAAGCCCCGATCAGGCTTTCACCGGACTCATCGTAGATGGTGCCAGTGATTGTTTGCGCGAAGGCCGCCGAGAAACTCAGGCAGACAGCGGCAATCAAGAGTGAAAATCTCTTCATGCTGATATAAATTAGTTGATTACTAGTTTCAAAAAAGTGTTTAGAGTATAGTTAGCGTGTCGCACGGGGTAGCCCCAGCGCGATGGCTTTGAATTCTTGCGGTGCCACGCAAATGTGACGCCGAAACCGGGCTTGCTTAATTGGTTAATGTTCTACCGCGTGTGAAAGTAAAGTACCGTAAACTGAGTGTGAGGACACTTAAGGTTTGTTAACGTGTACCGGCAAAGTTAGAATATTCTGCGGTATCCCCAAACTTGAGAAACTTTCGCTAAGTCTGTGGTCGTTGAGTTTACTGCTTACAAACGTCGGATTGAGGGTGAGTTACAAGTAGTTATAACAGATTACTTCCGCCGCAACTTTGCTTCCGGGCCAATTCTTTCGCTAACTGAATAGGTATATCCTAAGCTCTAAAATGGAATCGCCCCATTGCTGGTTAGAGCCGTTGCTGGACAAAAAAAAGACCGGAGTGCAGAGCACAGCCGGTCCAGAAATAAACACCTAAAACCCTATTAACATCTTGGCAACGCGGCCATTCGGCGGCGTTCTTTTTTTGCGGCGGGCGGTAACCTTTTTACCGTGAATACGCTACTAGGATAGCGCAACTGCCGTAATGCGAAAGTAACGGCTATATTTGATTAACCAAAGAAAGGTCTAAATAAAATGATCGACGTACTAATCGGGGTGATCCTGGCGTTGATCATGTTTGGGATTGGCCTTAGCCTCCGGCCGGCCCACTTTCGGGCGCTGGCCCGCCATCCGCGGGTGGTCTTCTTAGGTTTGTTTTTACAGCTCTGTCTGTTGCCGCTTACAGCGTTTGCCGTGGCGACTTTATTGCGGCTGCCACCGGAATTCGCCGCGGGTGTCGTCATCCTGTCAGCCTGCCCCGGAGGTCTGACGAGCAACTTCGTCAGCTATCTCCTCAAAGCCGATACCGCGCTGGCCGTTAGCCTGACGATCTGCAATACTTCCCTCTCCCTCATCACCATTCCGCTCATCGTGAATCTGGGTTTACGGACCTTTAATTCCGGTGGCACCGTCGATCACCTCCCCGTATTGCCAACGGCGGCGACCATCTTTTTGGTGGTGCTCGTCCCGGTACTATTGGGGATGTTCTACCGCAGCAAGCGCGAACAAGGTGGCCAGCGGTTACAACAAAACTTGCGGTGGATCAGCGTCGTCCTCCTCGCCGTCCTGTTTGCCCTCAAACTGTTTGCCCCGGCGGATGTGGGGGGGAGCGAACTGAGTTTGCGCGACGTGCAGATCATCCTGCCGGCATCCGTCCTCATCAATATTATGGCCTTATTATCCGGGCGAATCTTTGGTAAGTGGTTCGGCTTTGGCCGCAACGCCCAGCTTACGCTCGGGGTGGAGGCCGGCATTCAGAATACCAGCCTGGCCTTCATGATCACTTCTACCCTGCTGATGAACGAAGAGATGCTCAAACCCGCCCTCGTTTACGCCATGTTCACGTTCTTTACGGCCCTTGCTTACGGCACCCTCCTCAAGCCCGGTGCCTGGCGCAACCTCCTCAAAAGCCGCCCGGAATAATGCCCCCACCCCTCAGTATTCTGCACGCCGGCCAGGGCTACGTGGTCATCAATAAGACCGCTGGCCTCACCGTGGAGGCTTACCGCGACCACGACACCATCGAAGCCCGGGCCTGGGCACATTTTCAGCGGCCGGGCAGCCCCAAGCGGCCGTTCGTCGGCATCGTTCACCGCCTGGATCGCCCCGTTTCGGGTGCTCTTTTGCTGGCGAGAAATAAATCCACCCTCCGGCGGCTCAACGAGGCATTCGCCCAGAAAAAGGTACAAAAGACCTATACGGCGCTGACGCAGGTGCCATTGCCGGACGAACGGGGCACCCTCGAACACTATCTGGTCAAGGACAACCTGGAGAAGCGCGCCCGAGTAGTGGATGGGCCCGCTAAGGGAGCCAAGTTAAGTCGGTTGGAGTACGAACTGCTATTGAAGGAACCGGACGGATACCGATACGCCGTAACCCCCATCACCGGCCGTTACCACCAGATCCGCGTCCAATTGGCGACGGCCGGGGCGCCGATTGTGGGGGATGCTAAATATGGCTCCCCCGTTCCCTACCTTACCGATCAAATCAAACTCCACGCCAGCCGCTTGGTGTTCCCGGACGTTGATGGTAGCCCCGTCACCGTCGATTGCCCACCGGATTGGTAGGTACGTCCCTATCCCACTTACCCCGCACCTGCGGCAGCGCCACGTAGTAAGTCCCGTACTCAGTCGGGGCGCCCGCTAAACTGACTCCCCTATGCTAAAAACTACCGTACTCTATAGCAGTCTTCTTTGCCTGATCCTACTTTCCGCCTGTACCCCAAAAGCGAGCTCCGGCGTGAGTGCGGACCCCAAACTAGCCGCCCTCAAGGAAGTGATGACGGGCAGCTTCAGCTCCGCCACCCAGGCGAAGATGGACGAGACTTATTACGATATTGACCTCCACATGCAACCCATTTGGGAGGACAAAGGCCACTACCTCTACGTGGAGCAAGCCGTAGCCAGCGCGCCGGACGAACCCTACCGCCAACGCGTGTACCAACTCGAACGGAAGGGCAAAAAATTACTCAGCAAAGTGTACGAACTACCCGACCCCGCCGCCGTGGTGGGTGGCCACGATAACCCGGCTCTGTTTGCCGACATCAGCCCCGACGACCTCGTGGAACGGGAGGGCTGTACCGTGATCCTGAAGCAGCAACGCGACGGCACTTACCGGGGCAGCACCAAAAAGAATGCGTGCAAAAGCAGCCTCCGTGGAGCTTCCTACGCCACCAGCCGGGTGACGGTAAGCGGTAGCTTCATCAACAGTTGGGACCAGGGTTTCGACGCCGACGGCAACCAGGTTTGGGGCGCTACGGAAGGCGGCTACATGTTCCTCAAGGAATAGGAAGTTAAGTCCGTACCAAGAAAAAAGCCCCGCTCGCAGTTGCGAACGGGGCTTTCTTTATTCGGAGAGTGACCGATTACTTACGGATGCCGAGTTTGGCGATCAGTGCACGGTAACCGTTGAGGTCCTTCTTCTGCAGGTAAGCAAGGTGGCGGCGGCGCTGGCCTACGAGACTGAGCAGGGCCTTACGGCTGCTGTGGTCTTTGCGGTGGCGCTGCAGGTGCTCGCTGAGCTGCTGGATGCGGTAGGTGAAAAAGGCGATCTGGCCCTCGGTGGAACCAGTGTTTTTCGCGTCGCCGGCGTACTCGGCGAAGATCTCTTCGATCTTTTCTTTAGCAAGGTAAACTGCCATAATCAATAAGCTTTGTGGGATCGCTTGGATCGGGTGAAGCAAAACCGGCAACGTGCCGGCTTAAAGGGCCGCAAAGGTAAGTAATCTCTACGAGATTTGCTACCCCGCTACCAAAAGGACAAAGAAAAAGCCCCGAACGCTGGGCGAACGGAGCTTTTTTCAGTGATTCCTCTGGGGCTCGAACCCAGGACCCTCTCATTAAAAGTGAGATGCTCTAGCCAACTGAGCTAAGGAATCGTGGCAACTTTATTGCTAAAGCGACGCAAAGGTAGAATGGTTCGGCAAACTACACAAGGGTTCCAATCTTTTTTTCTTCTGGTGGCTTGGGCGCTTAGAAAAGGTAAAGCCGATCCACTTGCGTGAATCGGCTTTGGGCTGGATTGTCATGGTATGAACTACCAAATTCGATTGTCGAAACAGGTGGTTTTGGTAGTAAAATCAAATCACATAGAAAAGACGGATATAACACTGAAAACACTTCATGAGAAACGGTGATGTTGGGCAACGCCAATATCTGTACTAATGAGAAACGTAAAAAGCGTGAAAACTGGTCGTATACAAAGTACTATCGTCGAGATTACGGGTGTTCGTGCCGTGTGTAAGTGAAACTGAGTAAAGTGCCGGAGTAATTTCGTGTTCGGGTTGTTACAAATGTACATAACCACCAACTAGGAGTGCATAAGTAAGCAGATTTTTTTGGAATGGATTGTGTCCGCGCTCCGTTAACGGGGTAGTTTCATTCCCGCCTACCTTTGTGGTGGCCAAAAGTCTCCCGACCGTTTTTCAGTTAAGGGAGGTTACGGCTTTTGACCGGTTATTACCATCTATCCTATGCGCATCCACTACTCTACCCTGTTTGCCTGTATGTTGGCCTTGATGGCCAACTGCTTGACGGCACAGCAAACAGATATGGTGGACTGGACCGTGCGGGACCCACTTGCCCCGGTGGCCACGGACAACTGGCTCACCCCGGATTCCACCCTCAATAAAAAGCGCTTTTATACATCAGTAGGCATCGGCACCACCCTCTACGGCGCGGCCAGCTACGGGCTCTACCAAACCTGGTACGCGGAGTACGACCGGGCCCCTTTTCGCTCTTTCAACGACTGGCCGGAGTGGAACCAAATGGATAAGGCCGGCCACGCCTTTACGGCCTACATCTTTAGTCGGTACGCCTTCGCGGGCCTGCGGTGGTCCGGCATGAAACGGCCAGCGGCCCGGTATACGGCGCTGGGCGTAGCGAACCTGTTGCAGGGCACCATCGAAGTGATGGACGGCCACTCCGAAGAGTGGGGCTTCAGTTGGTCCGACATGGGCGCCAACCTGACCGGCAGCCTGCTCTTCACGGTGCAGGACATTGCCTGGCAAGAGCAGCGCATCCTGATGAAGGTCTCGAACGACTTGCGTGCCCACCCCAACGTACCGGTTACCAACCGGAGCGGAGCGGTGAGTAATCTGGGGTACATCAGCGAGGTCCGCTTCGGCAGCAACTTTTTCGAGCGCTACCTGAAGGACTATAACGCACAGACCATCTGGCTGAGTGGGAACGTCCGTGCCTTCGCCCCCAACACAAAGATTCCGGGCTGGCTTAACGTAGCGGTCGGGTACGGAAGTGAGAACGTCTACGGCGCTAAAGGGAACGTGTGGCGGCAAAACGGCGAGCGCTTCGTATATAGCCCCGGCCGCTACCGGCAGTGGTTCCTGAGCCCGGATATTTCCTTCACCCGCATCCCAACGAAGAAGCGGTGGGTACGTTTAGTCTTTGGTGCCCTGGACTTCATCAAACTCCCCGCCCCCGCCCTGGAATACAGCAACGGTAGTTTCAAGGGCCACTGGCTGATGTGGTAAAGAGCACGTACTGAATTACCGGCTTTCACTATCTTGAACTTCACAACTACTCCCTCATGATCAAATTCATCATCAAACTTGGGCTGGTCCTCGTCGTCGGGCTCGTGGGCTACAATTACTTCTTTGGCGACGCGGAAGAAAAAGAACAGAGCCGCGAGATCGTCGGCAAAGTGAAGGAACTCGGCTCCGACGCCTGGGCCCTCCTCCGCTCCGAAAAACAAAAGATGGACGACGGCAAGTACGACGACGCCCTCGACAAACTGGACAACCTCTACGGCGAACTCCGGGGTAAAGCTCAGGACATCAAGGATTCCGGCGCCCTCGACCGTTTGCAGGAACTCTCCGAGCGCCGCGGCGAACTCGAAGAACTTCTCCGCCAGGAGGGTGACGAACTCTCCGCCGAGGGCAAACGTAAATTAGATGACCTCACGCAAGACACGGAGGTACTCATGAATGAAATGGAAGCGAAAAGCAAATCGGCTGCCCCCTACTAGCGAGCGCAAGATCATCCACGTTGACATGGATGCCTTCTTCGCCAGCGTGGAGCAACTCGACAACCCCGAGTTGCGCGGCAAACCCGTTGCCGTCGGCGGCTCCAAGATGAGGGGCGTCGTCGCGGCGGCCAGCTACGAGGCGCGCGTCTACGGTGTCCGCTCCGCCATGCCGAGCATCACCGCAAAGCGCCTTTGCCCCAGTCTCATTTTCGTAAAGGGCAACTTCCCCCGCTACAAGGAGGTGTCCGCGCAAATTCGGGAGATCTTCCTTTCCTACACCGACCTCGTCGAACCTCTTTCACTGGACGAGGCCTACCTCGACGTCACCAAACCCAAGAAAGGCCCGCTCTCCGCCACCCTGATCGCAAAGGCCATCCGTCAGGAGATCTTCGAGCAGACCGGGCTGACGGCCTCCGCCGGCGTCAGCTTTAACAAGTTCTTGGCCAAGGTGGCCTCCGACGTCAACAAGCCCAACGGGATGAAGGTCATCACTCGGGATGAAGCCTCCGACTTCATCGCCAACCTGAAGGTGAAGGACTTCCACGGCGTCGGTAAAAAGGGCGCAGCGCGGATGGAAAAAATGGGTTTCCGCACGGGCGCCGACCTCGTCCCCCTCACCGAACTCGAGATGGCCACCCGCTTCGGGAAGTTTGGCCGCAAGCTCTATCAGATCGTCAACAACCTGGATAGCCGGCCCGTCAATCCCAGCCGCAACCGGAAGTCCGTGGGCGCCGAACGCACCTACTCCGAAAACGTCGAAACCCGCGCCGTCATGCGCGAAAAGCTGGACTGGCTGGCGGAAAAGATCTTCCACTACCTCACCGAACGCCAGAATTTCGGCCGCACCCTAACCCTCAAGATGAAGACGCCGGACTTCATCATCCACACCCGTTCCCGCAGCTTTGGCGGGGAGATCCGCACCCTCAAAGCCCTGAAGGAAGCCGCCTACGATTTACTGGATGAGAACATTGAGGAAGTGCCCGTCGTCCGCCTACTCGGCCTTTCCGTTTCTAATCTGGAGCGGGAAGGAGGGATGGGGGTGCAGTTGTTGTTGCCATTTGAGGAAGAAGAATAAGGAGTAACGATTAACGATTAGTGAGTGACGAGTAACGATTGGCTCCGCTATCTCAGTCGCTGCGCTCCGCTACCGCAAGCACAAGGCTGCTCTGGAACTGCATAACTCTAGCTTTGAGGAGTAACGATTAACGATTAGTGAGTGACGAGTAACGATTGGCTCCGCTATCTCAGTCGCTGCGCTCCGCTACCGCAAGCACAAGGCTGCTCTGGAACTGCATAGCTCTAGCTTTGAGGAGTAACGATTAACGATTAGTGAGTGACGAGTAACGATTGGCTCCGCTGGTTCAATCGCTGCGCTCCGCTACCGCAAGCACAAGGCTACGGTCGGGTAGCATCCTACGCTGGAGTACTGAGCCGATGATGTGCGGTAGCCAATCGTTACTCGTTAATCATGACTCGTTAATCGTTAATCAAACTATCTTTGCCCACAAGGGGTGCTACCCAATCACGGGCCGGCTGAGATCAAACCCTTAGATTTTCTAATCAGGAACCTGCCCGGGTAATGCCGGGAAGGGAAAAATTCTTACTCGCATGACGCGATTTCTACTCAGCGCCGCCCTGGCGCTAGCGACCATTTGTACGCTATCGGGGCAAAAAACCATTACCGGACGGATTATTGACTTTACCGACACGCCGCTGATCGGCGCCAACGTGATCCTGAAGGGGACCGACTTGGGCACGGCGGCGGACCTGAAAGGCCGCTTCACCCTCGAAGTGCCCAAGGAGCAAATGGGCGGTAGCATCATTGTCAAATACCTGGGTTTCAAGGATCAGGAGGTTGCCGTGGCCAATTTCATCGACGATGTGGAACTGACGTTGCAGGCCAGCGATAACGTCATCGTTTGTTTCGTCAGTCGGGACGTGGTGGAAGTAACCGCTACGGCCGCGACTTCCCGTACGCCCGTCACCTACACCAACCTGTACAAGGCCGACATCCAGGAGCGCAACGTAGGCCAGGATGCGCCTTACTTGTTGAAATGGACGCCATCTGTCGTCGTTAACTCTGACGCGGGCACTGGCATCGGCTACACGGGCATCTGGATCCGGGGCTCCGACCCGACGCGGACGAACATTACCATCAACGGCATCCCCTACAACGACTCCGAAAGCCAGGGGGTATTCTGGGTCAATTTGCCCGATTTCTCTTCTTCCGCGGATCAAATTCAGATTCAGCGGGGCGTGGGTACCAGCGTGAACGGTGCCGGCGCTTTCGGGGCCAGCATCAACTTCAATACCAACAGCCTCGGCGAAGAACAGAAACTGAGCGTCGACGGCACCGTCGGCAGTTTCGGCACCCAGCGCGGTTCCGTCCAGTACTCCTCGGGCTTAATGGACAATGGCCTCTCCATCGACGCGCGTTACAGCAAAACCCATTCGGATGGCTACGTCGATCGCGCCCAGGCGGATCTCGATGGCTATTACGCCGGTATCACTTACGTCGCCAATCAGGGCGCTGGCGCGGGTGCCGGGTCGGATGGTGCGGTGTGGCGCTTCAACGCGTTCGGCGGCCACGAAGTCACGTACCAATCCTGGAACGGGGTGACCGAAGACGAGATAGCGGAATTTGGCCGGACCTACAACTCCGTCGGCACCGAAAAGGAAGGGGAACCCTACGACAATGAGGTGGATAACTACCGCCAGAACCACTACCAACTCCACTACAACAATACCATTGGCAACCAGTGGCGAGTGGGCATCTCCGGCCACTACACCCGCGGCCTCGGCTACTTCGAGCAGTACAAAGCCGACGAAGACCTCGTGGACTACGGGATCACCTCCCAAACCGCGGCCGATCCGGAAACAGCTACCTCCGATCTCATCCGCCGCCGCTGGTTGGATAACCACTTTTACGGAACCGTCTACAGCCTGCGGTACCGCGCCAATTCTGCGCTCGACGTGACCTTCGGCGGCTCCGCCAATGAGTACCTGGGTGACCACTATGGCGAAGTAATTTGGGCCCGCGATGCCGGCGATTCCGAGATTCGGGACCGCTACTACGACAACGACGCCGTGAAACGGGACTTCTCCAATTACCTCCGCGCCAACTACGGTTTCGGTGGTGGCTTCAACGCCTACGCTGACCTTCAGCTGCGGGCCGTCAGCTACGAATTTCTGGGCTTCGCCAATGACTTGAGCCGGATCGACGAGGACGAGAACTTCACCTTCTTTAATCCTAAAGTAGGACTGCTCTACGATTACGTTGGTGGCCAGGCCTACGCCAGTTTCGGCGTCGCCCAACGGGAGCCCAACCGGAATGATTTCACCGAAAACCCGACGGCTACCCGCCCTACACCGGAGAAACTACTCAATACGGAAGTCGGCATCCGCGGCGTGAGCAACCGCTTCAACTACGGGGCCAACGTCTACTACATGGATTATCAGGACCAGCTCGTCCTGACCGGAGAGCTCAACGATGTCGGTGAGTACATTCGCGCTAACGTGGACGAAAGCTACCGCCTCGGTATTGAGCTTCAGGGCGGTTACCAACTGGGCGACTTCAACGTTGGGGGTAACCTGACCGTAAGCCGCAACCGCATCCAAAACTTCACCGAGTTCGTGGATAACTTCGACGAAGGCGGCCAGTTCGAGATCGAACAGGGGGACAACCCGCTGGCCTTCAGCCCCTCCGTCACGGGTGCGCTGGATCTGGAGTACAACGTCCTCAATACGCAGAAGAACAAACTCTCCGCTGCACTCCAAACCAAGTACGTCGGAGACCGCTACGTCGACAATTCCGGCGATGAAAATTCAAAGCTCGATGGCTACTACTACACGGACCTCCGACTTTCCTACCGGTTCATGCCCGCCAACTCCCCCCTCGGTGCCCTCCGCGTGACCTTTTTGGCGCGCAACCTAACGGACCAACTTTATTTCAGTAATGGGTGGTCCTACCGTTTCTACTCCGATGGTGAGGTGGGTACAGCTCAGGGTCTTTATCCTCAGGCGGGGAGGAACTTCCTCTTGGGCTTGGGATTGGATTTTTAGTCGGATAGTGCCGTCATTTTATGTAGGGCATGCGTGGCGGGCACCTTAGAACGTCAGGTCACGCACCCGGTCTACGTAGCCACGGCTTACGCGGACGGCATCGCCGTTGCGCATGATCAAGTCATAGCTTCTTGCGTAACGGTGTGCCTCCCGCACGGCGGAGAGGTTGACGATGTGGCTGCGATGCACCCGTAAAAACGTAGCGGGGTCGAGCTTCTCCTCAATCGCGGAAATGCCGTAGTTGCTATGATAGGTGGCCTCAGTACAGTGTAACCGGGCGTAATCGCCGTCGGCCTCTACCCAAATGATGTCGGCGGTGGCCAGCGGGATGAGCTTACGCCCCTTGTTTACTAAGATTCTGGCCGGGTAAGTGCCCGGCCCGGCCAGGAGGCTTTCGGCCAGTGGCGCGATGGTATTTGGGCCCCGCTCGAGGTTCAGTTTTTCCATCGCGCGGCTGAAACGCTCCTTCGTGTAGGGCTTAAGCAGGTAGTCCACCGCGTGGACGTCGAAGGCTTCCAGCGCGTACTGATCGTAAGCTGTGGAAAATATCACCCGGGGGATGGCCGCGAGCCGCGTAAGCACTTCAAAGCCGTTAAGTCCTGGCATCTGCACGTCGAGGAATATGAGGTCCGGCTCGTATTCGTTGCACAGTCTAACCGCATCCACGCCATTATTCGCTTCGCCCAGGGGGATGTACTTCGGGTAATCAGCGAGGTATTCCCGGATGAGGCTGCGGCCGGCCGCTTCGTCGTCGATGATGATGACCTTGTTCATAAGCTGAATTGTACGATCAAACCTTGAGGAGCGTTATCGAGAATTTCCAGGACGGATCCGTACATCTTTTCCAGCCGCAGCTTGGTGTTGGTCAAACCTACCCCGGCCCCAAACATTGCTTGTTTGTCCTTGGCCCCAACTCCAGTATCGGCTACCCGAAAGTGGATTTTATCCCCTTTTTCAAATATGGAAATTGATATCTCCCCCCCTTCCACCAGCGATGCGAGGCCGTGCTTGATACTGTTCTCTACGAGGGGCTGTAGTAGCATTGGTGGGACTTTCCGTTCGAGCAACTCCTGCGGCACGTCGATACTGACCCTTAACCGATCGCCAAATCGCGCGTACTCCAGGTCCAGGTAGCCAGTGACGAACTCCATTTCTTCACGGAGCGGCACCAGTTCAGTCCTGGAAGCCCTTAGTTGGTAGCGGAATAAGTCCGAGAGCCCGGAAACCAACTCACGGGTATCTTCACTGCCGGCGGGTAGGCTGGCGTTAATGGTATTAAATACATTGTAGAGAAAATGCGGATTAAGCTGAGCCTTAATGGCAGCAAGCTCACTCTTAAGCGCAGCCTGGCGCAATTCCCCTTCAATCTTTAGTTTACGCTCGTTCTCCCGAAAATTGACGTAGGCGAAATAGCACCCGAATTGTAGTAGAAGAAATAGCGTTGGAATGTAAAGGTCCCAGATTCCATTGCTGCCCTCCAAGTGCCACCGGCCCACTTTATCAAGGTACCAGTATCGCGTCTCTCGGGTCAGGTACACAATCGGAAATACCAGCACCGCCACGAGGCTGATTTGTACCCACTGGGGCTTTTTTCTCAATGGCCGAATGACGAGAAAGTAAATTAAAATTGATATCAGAAAATACTGGACATACTGCAAGCCTGCGTTCCACCAGTAGTTTTTTGGCCGAAATAAGTCACTCCAAAAATCCGGGTTATTATTATAGCTCAGGTACTCCAGCACACCGTGGTACAGCAAAGAAAAAAGAAGGTAAAAGACTAGTAGATACGGCAGGTCCCTACTCACTACGGCGTGCTTTGAATCTGGCATATTTATATACTATTTATCGGAATTGATTCCGCTCGTTTTGCATTTTGGGCGCTACCGCGGGTGCGATGTAATGGGGATAGGAGATACTCAAAGCTACCGTCTACCCAGCAAAAGCTGAAGAATAATCCGACGAACGGGCGTACTGGCCGGCGAATGGTCATGGGGCAATTCAACGGGATATAAGCCCGTCCATCCGGTACACCTTGTTGAGGGTTGGGCACGCTCCGTCCTTCGAAGTATGAAACAGTCAACCCACTCACCCCGATTACTCTTAGCCGCTATCCTGCTGCTCTGTACCAGCCACCTATTTGCACAAACCGGAACAGTTACCGGACGGATAAACGATAGCGATGGGTCGTCAGTCCCTTTCGCTAACGTGATCCTTTACCGTGATTCCGTTTTCAGTAAGGCAGGCGCTACGAATGATGAAGGAGTTTTTTCCATCAGCAGCGTAGAGGAAGGGACGTATGATTTAGCCGTCTCCGCACTCGGATTCACTACCTCACACCAAGCTCTAATCGTTACGGATAGGTCACAAGATGTCGGTACTCTAATCGTTACCGCGGACGCCACCTTATTAACCGAGGCCACCATCGTTGCGGAAAAGCCGATCGTCCAGATCCTACCGGATAAGACAGTTTTCAACGTGGATAAATCCATCGCCGCGGCTGGCAACTCAGCTTGGGAGCTGCTTCGCAAGGCGCCGGGCGTCATCCTGGACAACTCAGGAAGCGTCATCCTTGAAGGGAAGACTGGCGTGCAGTTCTACATCAACGGTAAGGAAACCCCGTTGCGGGGAGAAGCGCTCCAAGGATACCTGGAAAGCCTGCAGGCCACGGACGTAGCTTCCATCGAACTGATCACCCAACCTTCCAGCAAGTACGATGCCGCCGGCGCGGCGGGCATCATCAATATCGTCCTGGAAAAAAACGAGAGCCTGGGCACCAACGGCACCGTGAGTGCTGGATTCACCCAGGGCAGTTACCGCCGCTACAACTCGGGCCTGACGCTCAACCACCGGACGACCAAAAGCAACCTGTACGGCTCCTACGGCGGTCGTTACGGCGAGTCGGACGGTTTCCTCTTTCTGCGCCGCGAACAGAACGGCACGGAGTTCGACGCCAGGACAATCAGTCTGTACGACCGGAAGAGTCATAATTTCCGGGTGGGGTATGATCTTTACGCTACCGAGCGATCCACTTTCGGCGCCGAGCTGAGCCTGAACCGATCTTACGGCAATTACACGACGGACAGCCAAACACCGATCCGTCCCCTTAACGCTGAAGCGCCGTCGTCCGTGCTGGTTGCCGATAATTCCAGTGAATGGGAAAACACTAATTACACGGCCAACCTCAACTACGTTTATGAGGATACCAGTGGCACATCGTTGACCATTGATCTCAACGTAGGCCAGTATCAAAATGATGCAGACCTTTTCCAGCCGAATCGGTACTTCAACGGTAGCAGAACGCAGCTCATCAGTGAAGCCATCACCGCCCAGCAGACGCTCGTCGATGTTGACCTGCGCGCCCTTAAGGTTGACTACGCACGGAGCCTTGCCGGCGGTACCCTGAGCGGTGGCGCCAAATACTCGATCGTCAGTACGGATAACGATTTTGATTTTTTCCAGATCCCGGATGCATCCCGCATTCTTGATGAGGGGCGGAGTAACCGCTTTGCCTACCAGGAGGCGATCTCGGCCGCCTACCTGAATTTTTCCAGAAAGCTCGGTGCCTTTGACGTCCAGTTTGGCCTAAGGATGGAGAATACCGACTCCGACGGACGTTTGAGTAGCACCCGCCCCGGCGGAAATGATCGGGTGGCCAGAAACTATACGGATTGGTTCCCCAGTGGCGGGGTGACGTATCGGGTTGGCCGCCAACACCAGTTTGCTCTTAAATACGGGCGGCGAATCACCCGGCCTAACTACAATTCTCTCAACCCTTTTGAATCGCAGATCGATGAATTGTCTTCGCGGAGGGGTAACCCTTTTCTTCAGCCCCAGTACGCTAATACCTTGAAGCTATCTCACACTTTTAAGTATACCTTGAACACTTCGCTGAGCTATACGCGGGTAAATGATTTCTTCGCTCAGATCACCGAAGCCGATGGCGATGAGCGCAATTTCATTTCCATCCGCAACATCGCCAATCAGGAGGTCATCAACTTGGGTGTCTCCTACCCATTCAGTCTCAGTAAGTGGGCCAGAAGTTACGTTAGCGTAAACGCGTACACCAGTAGTTACGAAGCTACCCGCCCGGGCTTTGTAGCACTCACCCAGCAAACCCTTAGCCTCTACGCACAGACTACGTTCACGCTTCCGGCTAAAGTCAGTCTGGAAGTGAGTGGTTGGTACAGCAGCCCGTCCGTTTGGGGCGGGACCTATGAATCACGAAGTCTTGGGTCCCTGAACGTAGCCGTCCAGCGTAAATTTTTCCACGAAAAGCTGAACGCGCGAATCGCCGCCAATGACGTTTTATTCACCAGCCCCTGGGAGGGAACCACCAGATTTGGGAATCTCTTCATCGAAGGCACCGGCGGCGGAGACTCTCGTTACGTCAATCTTTCGCTGAGCTATAACTTTGGTAATGACCGGGTAAAGAAGGCGCGCAAACGTTCATCCGCAGTGCAGGAAGAGCAGGGCCGGATTCAGTAATCACGTATCCGTGGCTACTGGTGAAACGGTAGGCAAATACCGCAACACCCCCTTATCCATTGGCGACCAGATGGCCGTTTTCACGCCAATCCGTTTCATCCCAGTATTGACCCAGGTGTTGCAGGTCTTCAGGCAGGAGTAGTTGCCCTCGGCTTCGTAGAAGCGGTCCAGGTCTCCGTAGGATTCCCCTACGATCTCGATAATCTTCCCTTCCTCGTCGAAGGTGAGGGTGTTGCGGATGTATTCCCAGATGGAGGCCAGCTGCTCGTCCGTCAGTTCGGCGTAGGACCACGTGCCGTCAATCCCCCGATGTTCGGTTACGTGCATGGCCGTCGGGCTGGGCAGGAACATGGCCTTGATGGCGACGCTGGCTTTGAGATCCGCCCAGGTTTCGGTATCGAGGTAAAAACCCTTATCCCCCCAGCCGATGGCCATGAGTTGGGCCCGGTCCGTCATGGTAAACTGGCTCCTCAAGTCATCCGGAATGAGCGCTAGCGGAAACACAAAATCGAGGTGGACGCCATTGGAATGAAAATACACGGTATTGCGCCCCTTCCCCGCCGTGGCCGCCTCCCCCACGGGGATGTAGGTCAGGAGAAACGATAGGGCTACGTAAAGCACAACGAAACCAATCACGAAGAGCACCGATCGTTTTACCCAGAGCCAGATGATTTTCATTTCGGAATTATTTGTCCCGAAGGTACTTAACCTAGTGACGCTGAAGGCGTCCCCCTTAACCCAGCGTCCCAAGGCCAAAGGCCGACGACGCTGGGTCTTCGTACTCCCCCATCTAAAATCGAAAATCCAACCTCTAAAATCCCATTTCATTGCACCCGCGGCAGCGCCCATAATCCCTCCCCGCAAAGCAACTACCAATCGCCTATCTTCGCGCCCATGATTTGGAGTGACAAAAAAATACTGGCCGCCATTGAGAAAGGGGAGATCGTGATCGAGCCATTTGACCGGGGGAATTTGGGGACGAATAGCTACGACGTTCACCTCAGCAAGCACCTGGCGCGGTACGAAAACCACATCCTGGACGCGCGCAAGCACAACCCGATCGTGCACGAAGAAATTCCCGAAGAAGGCTTCCTGTTGCACCCTAACACGCTGTACCTCGGCTCGACGCTGGAGTACACCGAGACCCACAGTTCCGTGCCCTTCCTGGAAGGCAAATCGAGCGTCGGCCGCCTGGGTATCGACATCCACGCGACGGCGGGCAAGGGCGACGTCGGCTTCTGCAACCACTGGACGCTGGAGATCTCTTGCACCCACCCCGTACGCGTCTACGCCGGCATGCCGATCGGCCAACTGATCTACTTCGGCGTGGAGGGCGACATTGAGAATTACTACAACAAAAAGGCCAACGCGAAGTACAATAAGGTGACGGTGCAGCCGATGGAATCGATGATGTGGAAGAATAGGTTTTAGTCTGAAGTCTATAGTCTGTAGTCTGTAGTATCGGACGCCAGAGCTATAGACTAAAGACTATAGACTACAGACTAACAATGCGTACCTCCGACCTCACCCAACACCTCATCACCGAGCTCTCCCCCACCCTCGGGGTTGGCGAAGCGAATTCCATCAGCCGACTCGTGCTGGAGGACTTGTTTGGTTGGCGGCGCGGCGCCCGGCCCCGGCTCCTTACGCAGGACGAAGAACTGCTGGCCTGGACGACCATCAACCGGTTGAAGGCGGGGGAGCCAGTGCAGTATATCACCGGGATTGCTGATTTCTACGGTTTGCAATTGAAGGTGACGCCGGACGTGCTCATCCCCCGGCCAGAGACGGAAGAATTGGTGGAATGGATCCTGGAAGAACACCCTGCCGGGCGGTCACTCAACGCCATCGATCTGTGCACTGGCTCCGGCTGCATCGCCCTGGCCCTGAAGCATAAGCGGCCGGAATGGTCCGTAGCTGCGCAGGACATCAGTGCAGCCGCACTAGAGGTCGCGCACGGCAACGCGGCGCGGTTGGGTATCCACCTGGAGCGGGGTGGGCAATTTGATTTGTTGCAGCAAGATTTGACCGATGATACCTACGATCTGATCGTCTCCAACCCACCCTACATTCCGCCGAGTGAGCGGTCACGGATGTCGCCGTCTACGTTGGCACACGAGCCCGATCTGGCCCTCTTTGTACCGGAGGAAGACCCGCTGGTTTTTTACCGGCGCCTGGCGGATATCGCCCGGGATAGCCTGGTGGACGGGGGCCGGATCTACGTGGAGACGAATGAGTTTAATAATGCGGAGGTGGTGCGGGTTTTTGAAGAACGGGGATTGGTGGGGGTGGACGCGAGGCGGGATATGCGGGAGAAGGAGCGGATGGTTTGTGGGGTGAGGATTTGACGAAACGAGAACGCGGGAAACGAATACCCGGGATCTGCTTTGACCTAAAGGTCAAATCTGATCCCGGGCTATCATGGTGATCCCTCCGGGATCGTGCTTCTTTCTAGAACATCCAGCGGCGGAAGGCTTCGATGGCTTCGTATTCCGTTAGGCCTAATTGGTTGTAGGTCTGGGCGGTGTGGCGGTTGCGGGCTTCGGCGCGTTGCCAAAATTCGCGTTCGTCGTCGCCCTGGAACATGACGCCGTCTTTTTGGGATTGGTGGAAGAAAATGGCCTGGCGCTTCTTCTCCACCTCCTGGGGGGAGAGGGGGATGGCCATCTGGATCTCGTGGATCGGCCACTCCTGCCAGGCGCCGCGGTAGAGCCAGAGGTAGGTATCCGCAATGGCCGGGTCTCCCTTTAATTGGTGGAGGGCTTCGAAAACGATATCGAGGCAAACCTTGTGGGTGCCGTGGGGATCCGCCAGGTCGCCCGCGGCGAAGATCTGGTGGGGGCGGACTTGTTCGATGAGGGCTTTCGTGATGTCCACGTCCGCCTGGGTGGGTGGGTTCTTTTTGCTCTTGCCCGTCTCGTAGAAGGGGAGATCGAGGAAGTGAATGTGGTCATCCCGCAAGCCTACGTAACGAGCGCCGGCGGTGGCTTCCCCCCGGCGGATGAGGCCCTTGATCTTGCGGACGTCCTTCGGAACAACGTCCGCGGCGGGGTCCGGGTGGCGGAGGCGTTCGATGCTCGTGGCTAACTCCTTGTTTTCGACGCCGGTGGTGCCGTTGATGTCCGCCGCAAACTCGGCGAAGCGGAGGGCATCCGCGTCGGAAACGGCGATGTTGCCACTCGTTTGGTAGGCGACGTGGACGTCGTGGCCCTGCTCCACCAACCGCAGGAAGGTGCCGCCCATGCTGATCACGTCGTCGTCCGGGTGGGGGCTGAAGAGGATGACCCGTTTTATGGCTGGTTCGGCACGTTCCGGTCGGTCGTCATCGGGCACATTGGGTTTGCCGCCGGGCCAGCCGGTGATCGTCCGCTGCAGGATGTTGAACATGTGGATGTTCTGGGTGTAGGCGCTCTCCCCAAGGGCGAGCAGGTCGGACATCCCGTTGTTATTGTAGTCCCGTTCCGTCAGTTTGAGGATGGGTTTGCCCACCTTCCCGCTCAGCCAGATGATGGCCTTGCGGCGCAGGTCGGGCGTCCAGCTACACGGGCCCACCAGCCAGGGCGTGGCGAACCGACGAAGTTCGGAGGCGGCCTCCTCGTCGAGCAGCACCGTGAGGTTATCGTGGTCCTGCAAGTAGGAGGCGGGCAGGGTGGACGTGCGTTCGCCCTCCACGGCCTTTTGCACCACTTCGGCCTTCTTGTGGCCCCAGGCGACGAGCACGACGCGGCCGGCCCGGCGGATGGTATCGATCCCCATCGTGATGGCGCGGGTCGGCACGTTGTTGATGCCCTGGAAGTCAGGGGCGGCGTCCACCCGCGTCAGGTGGTCCAGCGTTATCAGGCGGGTGAGGCTGCGGGAGTTGGACCCCGGCTCGTTGAAGCCGATGTGCCCCGTACGGCCGATGCCCAGTAGCTGAAAATCGAGGCCGCCGAAGCGTTCAATCTTCTCCTCGTAGGCCACGCAATGCTGGTACACTTCTTCGAGGGGGATATTTCCATCGGGCAGATTGATGTTTTCGGCCGGAATGTCCACGTGGCTGAACAGGTGCTCGTGCATGAAGTACCAGTAGGAGCGGGTGCTGCTGCGCTCCATCGGGAAGTATTCGTCGAGATTGAAGGTGACGACGTTGGCGAAGCTCAGGCCTTCCTCGCGGTGCATCCGCACGAGTTCCTCGTAGATCTTGATGGGCGAAGAGCCAGTGGCCAGGCCGAGCACGCAGCGCTTTTTCTGGTAGGCCCGGGCGCGGATCAGGTCCGCGATCTCGTGGGCCACGGCGACGGAAGCTTCCGCGGCGTGCTTGAACACTTCCACGTGCATTTTTTCGTAGCGGGTGGCGTCCGTACGGCCCACGTGGCGGTAGGAAATATCGGCCTTGGCGGTGTCGTGAACGGCGAGGATGTCTAACATGTGTGGTGATGATGATCGAAATAAGAAATAAGTGCCTAAATCTAGGGATTAAAATGGTTTGTGGTTGAGAATAGACTGGTATTTGACCGCACGCTCGCAGGACGATTCTATTTCCGCTGCGCTCCAATAGAATCGACGCTACGAGGAGCTATGATAGAAATGGTGTATAGGCTTCGTCCGACGCAGGAGGACCTCACAATACCGAGACCTAATTGACGTACCTTACGCGACTAAATTAGCCCCCCGCGCATGCTCCCCCTCGACCGTGATCTCGTTTTTTTTGACCTCGAAGCCACCGGCCTCAACCTGACGCAGGACCGCATCGTCCAGATCGCCCTGATCAAACTGCGGGCGGACGGCGGGCCGAACGAGGAGTTGGAGATGAAGTTCAACCCCGGCATCCCGATTAGCGCCGAGGCCAGCGAGGTGCACGGGCTCTACGCCGAGGATTTGAAGGACGCCCCCGCCTTCTCCGACGTAGCTAAACGCATCTACGATTTCATCGGCGACGCCGACCTGGGTGGCTACAATTCCAACCGCTACGACGTGCCCCTGCTGCAGGAGGAATTTTACCGCGCCGGCATTTACCTTAATACCAGTACCCGCCGTTTGATCGACGCCCAGACCATCTTTTACCGGATGGAACCGCGCACGCTTTCCGCGGCCCTCAAGTTTTACGCCAACAAGGAAATGGAGAACGCTCACGATGCCCTCGCCGACGTACGCGCCACCGTAGACGTGTTCAAAGGGCAATTAGGCGCTTACGCAGGTGCCAAGGTGGAGGGGGAGGGACAAGACCCCATTTATCCCTTCGAGACCATGGACTCCGTGGCCGCCTTCTGCCGGGATGAACGGTACTTGGACGCCACCCGCCGCCTGAAAAAAGGACCGGACGGGACGCCCCAGTTCAATTTTGGCAAGTACAGTGGCCAGGCCGTCAGCGCCGTCTTCGCCAAAGACCCGAACTACCTCAAGTGGATCCTCAGCAAGGATTTCACGACGGAGGTAAAAGCACTGGTGAAAGCGATCGATGATGCGCGGCGGGGGTAGGTTGAACTTGAACAAACTCCGTTGCAATCCTTTCCTACAACCAGCCGAATGGCCATTTAAAAACCGCAGGGCTAACCCTTGGATAGCCTGCTGACCACAGACGAAAATGCCCACCCCCGCCTACATCTACGATGCCCTGCGCAGCCCCCGCGGCCGCGCCCACGGTACCCACGACCTCTACGAAGTCAAACCCATCGATTTGCTGAGCCAGTGCCTGCGGGCCTTTCAGCGGCGGACGGGGCTGGACGACCTGCCCGCCAGCATCGACGACCTCATCATCGGGGTGAATACGCCGGCCGGGGACCAGGGCTACAACATCGCCCGGGCCGCACTGCTGAACGCCGGCTGGGCCAACGCGCGGGGTGGGTTGCAGATCAACCGTTTCAATACGTCCGGGCTGGAGGCCATCAACCTGGCCGCGGCGCGCATCAACGCCGGGTACGGGAAGGTGATGATTGCCGGGGGCATCGAGTGCATGAGCCGGGTGCCTACCTACCTCAATGGCGGGCCGATGATGAATGACCCGTCCACGGTCATCAACAGCCACTACATTCCGCAGGGGGTAGCGGCGGACCTGGTGGCCAGTCGCCACGGCCTCTCGCGGGAGGACCTGGACGCCTACGCCATCGAAAGCCACCAAAAGGCCGCCGCCGCCGCGGAAGCCGGGCACTTCGCCAAGTCCATCGAAACCATCACGGACGCCAACGGGATGGTCATCCTCGACCACGACAGTAACATCCAGCCCGCTATTTCAAAAGAGGATCTGGAGGGGCTCTCCCCCCGCTTCGCCGAGATGGGGCTGGCCGGCTTCGATGAGATGGCCCTGCACCGCTTCCCCCTCGTGGACCACGTGGACCACCTCCACACCACGGGCAACACCAGTAAGGCCGCCGACGGCTGCGCGTTGGCTTTGCTGGGGGACATGGCCTTCGGGGAACGCCTCGGTATTGCGCCCCGGGCCCGGATCCGCGCCGTGGCGATGTCGGCCGTGGACGCTACCCTGCTTTCCGGTGGGGTGAACGCTTCGGACCTGGCCCTCGAACAAGCCGGGCTGGAGTACGGGGATATCGACCTCTGGGAATTCAACGAATCCTTCGCCGCTCCGGCCATCCGGTTCCGGGAGGACCTGAAGATCGATCCCGACCGCTTCAACGTTCTCGGGGGCGCTATCGCGCTCGGGGAACCCCTCGGTGCCGTGGGAGGGATGATGCTCTGCCACCTCCTCACCGAGCTGGAAAGACAGGACCTCACGATCGGTAGCCTTACCATTGACGCGGGGGCCGGCCTGGCCGTTTCCACCATCATTGAACGGGTGTAAACGCTGCCGCCCCTACCAATTGGCTCTCGCCTATTGACATCCATAATCTTTAATTCCAGTCCCCACCCGCCAAGATGATTGAATACCGTAAGGACACCGACGATATTGTAACGCTGATCCTGGACATGTCCGGCCGCCAGAGCAATTTGCTCAACCACGAGTTGGTCAGTGCCTTTAAGCCCGTGATCGCTCACCTGCAATCCGAAAAAAAGGCCAACCGCTTGCGCGGGATCATTATCACCTCCGGCAAAAAGGATTTCCTCCGCCAGGGCGACCTGGATTACCTCCGCCAGCTGAAGGACCCGGAGGTCGCCTTCCGCCACGCCCAGGACCTGAAGAATTTCCTCCGCGACCTGGAGGTGCCCGGCGTACCCGTCGTGGCCGCTATCAACGGTGACGCGCTGGGGACGGGTTTTGAGCTCGCCCTCGCCTGCCACCACCGCATCGCTTTGGCCGACCCGAAGATCCGCCTTGGCCATCCGGAAGTGAAAATCGGTTTGATCCCCAGCGGTGGGGCCGTCATCCGATTACTCTGGCTGCTCGGCATTGAGCGGGCCTACCCGCTGCTGATGGAGGGACGGCGCTACAGCCCCCAGGAAGCCATCAAGGTGGGCATCGTGGACGCGCTGGCGGATTCCCCGGCGGAGCTGATCTCCCGGGCTAAAAAATGGTTGCTGGGCAATCCCGATTCCCGGCGGCCGTGGGACGTCATTGACGGAGAGATCCCCGGCGGCACGGCGGCGGAACCCAACCTGGGCCACCGCATCCGCCTCCTCACCGCCCGTTTATCGGCGGACACCTACGACCTCTACCCCGCCGCCCGGGCCATCATCGACCTGCTAGCCGAGGGCTCCAAATTAGACTTCGAAACCGCCAGCCGGCTAGACAGTCGGTACTACGCGCAGATCGTCACCGGAGAGGTGAGTAAGAATATGATCTCCACATTCTGGTTCGATAAGCAAGCCATCCGCGCGGGCCTCGGCCGGCCGAAGGGGTACGGGAAGTTCCGCCCCCGCCGCGTCGGCATCATCGGTGCCGGGCAGATGGGTTCCGGGATCGCCTTCCTCTGCCTCCGCAACGGTCTGGAAGTGGTACTAAAGGACGTCAGCCAACCCATCGCCGACCGGGGGCGGGACTTTGTCGCCGCTAAGATCGACGAGTACATCGAGCGGGGCACCTTCCAGCCAGAAGAACGGGAGGAACTCCTGGGCCGCATCACGACGACGGACAAGAGCGCCGACTTCGAACGCTGCGACATCGTAGTGGAGGCCGTCTTCGAAAACAAGAGCATCAAACAAAAGGTGACCCAGGAGGCGGAAGCTCACCTGGACGAGTACGCCGTCTTCGCCACCAATACGATTTCCATCCCCATCACCGAACTGGGGCAGAACAGTTTGCGGCCGGAGAACTACATCGGGATCCACTTTTTCCAGCCGGCCGAAAAGACCAATGTAGTGGAGGTCGTCCGGGGAGACCATACCAGTGAAGAAACGGTAGCGCGGGCCTTCGACTTCGCGACGTCCATCCGTAAACTTCCCCTGATCGTGGCCGACACTTGGGGATTCCTGGCCGCGCGCGTTCGGAATACTTACATCCTCGAGGGCGTCACGATGCTCAACGAGGGGTACCCGGCAGCGCTCATCGAAAATATGGGGCGGCAGGCCGGCATGAAGATCGGTCCGTTAGCTCTTGCGGATGAGTTGGGCCTCGATCTCGTCCTACGTTACGAAAGTCAAGCTTCCGAGCACTACGGCGACAAGTACCAGCAGCACCCCGCCGTCCCCGCCCTCCGCAAGATGTTGGAGGACATCAGACGCGGTGGTCGGCAGAAGCGGGCCGGCTTTTACGACTACGACCCAGCCGGTCGCGGCCGCCTCTGGATGGGCGTAGCCGAGCACTTCCCCGTCACCAAAGAAGATTACGACCGGCGGCGCATGCGCGACCGTTTCCTCTTCTGCCAGGTCATCGAATCCGGCTGGTGCCTCCAGGAAAAGGTCATCACTGAGCCCGCCGCGGCTAACCTCGGCAGCGTCTACGGCTGGGGCTTCCCCAAATACACCGGCGGCGTCCTCCGCTACGTAGAATCCTACGGCAAGGAGGCCTTCATCGCGCGTTGCGGGGAATTGAAGGAACGCTATGGTCAGCGCTTCACGGTACCTAAGTATTTGCGGGAGTTGGAGGGGTAGGTTTATACCGGTATACATGACGTTGTGTATTCCTCTCCCCCGGCCCCTTTCGCTTTGCGGCTACTACGTGGTCCAAAGGAGAGGGGAGACGTGATAGGCGTTTCATGCATAGCAGTACAGGGGTAGATTGATAAATTCAAGGAAAGAATTACCCTCCCGAACGAGTAAACGCCTGTCCTAAACCAAATACGTTGACACCAATGCATCGAAATGTCAACAAAAAATCGGAAGATCCGTCCCACCAAGCGCTACGGCGAGTGCTTCAAACGAGCCCGCGTCAAAGATTTTGAGGAGGGCACCTTTAGTGTCAAGCAAATGGTCCAGCTTTACGGCGTATCTTATCAAACGATCTACAACTGGATCGCTAAATACAGTAGCATGGCCAAGAAGAATGCCGTTATCGTCGAAGTCCCCAATAGTCAAACTGCTAAGCTTGCAGAACTGCAACGTCAGCTCGCCGAACAGCAAGCCCTCCTCGGTCGGATGGCCATTCAACTTGACCACAAAACGAGAATGCTGGCCATTTACGAAGAGGAGATGCCGGAGTTCAAAAAAAAAGCTGCTTCCACACTGCGCTCAGCCGACTCTTCGAGCAAAAAGAAGAGCCAATGACGAAGCAAACGATCTATTTAGCCTTGGGCGTTAGTCGACAAGCTCACGCTGCTTTTTGGAAGCGCCGAGCTAAGTACGAGGATGCCATGAACGGAGCTGAGTCTCAGTTAAAACTGTTGCGCAGAGAACACCCCGGCCTGGGCCTACAGAAAGCCTGGAGTATGCTACGGCCGCGGCATATCTCGCGCAACGCATTCTGCCGTGAGATGACCCGGCGTGGCTATGCCCTAGTCCGTAAACGCAACTACGTGCGGGTAACCCGATCGGGGTCCTATCGCTATCCTAATTTAGTTAAAGAACTGATTATCAATGGGGTTAACCAAGTATGGCAGAGCGATACGACGTACTATCGCATCAACAATAGCTTTTACTACATCACCTTCATCATTGACGTTTATAGCCGTCAGATCGTAGGTGTCCATACGAGTAAACACCTACTGGCAACGGCAAACATCGCTGCCTTGGAAAGCGCTTTTCGCCAGTGTGGTCAGTCAGATCTACAGGGTCTCATCTTCCACAGCGATGGTGGTTCGCAGTATCGTAGTCGTCAGTTCGTCGAACGACTGCGTAGCAGAGGCATCTCAAGTAGTATGTGCGACGTAGCGCTGGACAATGCTTACGCTGAACGCCTCAACGGTGTGATCAAACAAGAGTACCTCGACCACTGGCAACCCAAAGACTTTGACCAGCTAAAGCGCCTGGTAAACAGAGCCGTGAAGCACTATAATACCAAACGGATCCACGGAAGGTTGCCGTTGCGAAGCAGTCCCAAAGCCTTTGTGGCCGGCTGGCGATCGGATCAGCCAGGCTACCGCTATGCGCTCTTGATCAAGGACGGCCAGGGAGTGAATGAAGACCTGTGCCCAACCGTCGTGAAGTATTTACCCACGCCCGGCAAGTATGCCCGTGAGGGGCGTGGGCAAATACTCCCCGCCGGTGTCAAGTACCTAACTGAGGAAAAATTTAAAACCCGTCGTGCGTAATGGCGCGACTTCATTATTAATCTGTCAACGCTATTTGGTTAGGCACACCCCATCTAAGATCTAAAATCTAACGTCTAACGTCCCTACGGAGCACCCGCAAACTGGCACCCCCGTCAGATTCTGAGTTACGTCCGAATTAACGTCCCAAGTAGCCAACAACCCACCCTCCACCCAAGCAAACACCCCCCTCTAAAATCTAAAATCCAACGTCTAACGTCCTCACCCGGCACCCGCGGCAGCGCCCATAAAACCAATTATCAAATCCCCGTAAAACCGGCCAAAAACCGCAACCAACAACTAGCCGCCCCGTTAGCTTGGGACACATTTGACCCCACCCATATGGCGAAGCGACTTGGTATCCTCTGGTTTAGGAACGACCTGCGATTACACGACAACGAAGCACTGACGGATGCGCTGAAACACGCCGACGAATTGCTGCCCGTCTATATTTTCGACCCCCGGATCTGGCTGGCCGAACTGCCGCTGACCGGCTTCCGCAAAATGGGGCCGCACCGGGCGCAATTCATCCTGGAAGCGCTCGCCGACCTGAAGAAAAACCTGCGGAAGCGGGGGAGTGATCTGCTCGTCCGCCACGGAAAACCCGAGGAAGTACTGCCCGAGCTCAGCCAGGAATACCGCGCCAGCTGGGTGTTCTGTAACCGGGAACGGATGCAGGAGGAACTCGAAGTGCAGAACGCCGTCGAAACCGCCCTGTGGGCCATCGGCCGCGAGGTGTACTTCAGCCGGGGCAAGTTGCTGTACTATACGGCCGACCTCCCCTTCCCGATCACTCAGACGCCGGACGTATTTACTCAGTTTCGCAAAGAAGTAGAGCGGATTACGCCGGTACGGGACCCGCTGCCGACGCCCTCCAAGATCAAGGGTTGCGAGGATGAGGTGGATTACGGGCAGATCCCCGACGTAAGCGATTTCCAACTGCGCTTGCCGCCCGAGGATGAGCGAGCCGCCATCCGCCAACGCGGTGGAGAAACGGCGGGGCTGGATCGCCTGGCCTACTACTTTTTCGAGAGCCAGGCCGTCGATACCTATAAGCAGACGCGGAACGGTTTGATTGGCTCCGATTACAGCACGAAGTTCTCCGCCTGGCTGGCCCACGGTTGCCTGAGCCCGAAGCGGATCTACTGGGAACTGAAGGCCTACGAAGAAAAGAACGGCGCTAGCGACGATACCTACTGGGTCGTCTTTGAACTGCTCTGGCGGGATTTCTTCCGCTTGCTCGGCAAGAAATACGGGAACCAGATCTTCCAGAAGGGCGGCATCAAGGGCGAACCGAAACGCTGGAGTAAGGATAAGGACTTGCTGCGCCGTTGGGTCGACGGCGACACCGGCACGCCCTTCATCGACGCCAACATGGTGGAGATCGCGCGGACCGGCTTCATGAGCAACCGTGGCCGCCAGAACGTGGCCAGCTACCTCGTGAAGGACCTCAACCTCGACTGGCGGATGGGCGCCGAATACTTCGAGCACATTCTCACCGATTACGATGTGACGAGCAACTGGTGCAATTGGATGTACGTGGCCGGCGTCGGCTCCGACCCGCGTGAGGACCGCTACTTCAACATCATGAGCCAGGCCAGCCGCTACGACCCGCAGGGCGAATACGTTAAACTGTGGCTCCCGGAATTGGCGGACGTGCCCGCCGAGGCCGTTCACCATCCCGATACGCTTTCGGACGCCGAGCAGAGTAAGTACAACCTTCGCCTGGGCGCGAACTACCCGATGCCGATCGTGCCGAGTGAAAAGTGGATGAAAAAGAAGGGTGGCCACGACCGGGGTAAGCGGCGGCGGCGGTAACCCCGTCGTCGGACGATTCACTGAAATAAGGCGCAGCCTTTTTTCAGTTTCGTCCGACGACTTAGCTTAGTACACTTTCAAGTCGTCGGACGATTCACTGAAAATAAGGCGCAGCCGTTTTTCAGCTTCGTCCGACGACTTAGCTGAGTCCACCTTATAGTCGTCGGACGATGCCACCAAATTCGCGTTGCGAATTTGCTGGTGAATCGTCCGACGACGGGGAGAGGAGGCACTAAGCCCCCCAAAAAATCGTTCCCAAAATGACGGCCAGCCGCCAGCAGCCGTCGGGGCGCTTAGCCTTAACACTTCGGGCCGTTCGCCGGCCAACGTGATTTACGTACATTTGTCTAACTCAAGCATACCGGCAAACGGGCCTTTCGCCTCCTACCCTTTAATCAGCGCAACGACTATGCGGTTATTTCAACTTCTCTGTTTTTCCCTGCTCCTCAGTGTTTCCGCCCAGGCGCAGGACATTCACTTTTCCCAGTTCTACATGTCGCCGCTCAACCTGAACCCGGCCATGACGGGGGTGATGAACTGTAACAGCCGCATCGCGGTGAACTACCGCAGCCAGTGGGCCTCCATTCTCGGCAGCTCCGCCTTCCAGACTTACAGCGTTAGCTACGACCAGCGCGTAGCCGTCGGCCGCAACGATTACTTCGGTATCGGGGGCACCTTTTGGGGCGACCGCGCCGGCCAGGCGGATTTTGCGACCACGACCGGTAAGCTCTCCCTCAGCTACTCCAAAAAAGTGGGTGGTAGCCGCAAGTATGGTAACTACCTCGTTGCTGGCGTAGAAGGGGGTGCCGCCCAGCGTAGCCTCAACTTCCTGGCCCTACGCTGGGGTACTCAGCACGATGGCGCGGGTGGTTTTGACCCTACGGCCGGCTCGGGTGAAGATGGTTTCGACCGCGACCAGTTCCTTTTCGCCGACCTCGCCGCCGGCCTCCTCTGGTTCATGGTCTTCGACGAAAACAACAGCCTTTACGCCGGTGGTTCCTTCCACCACCTGAACCGGGCCGATCAGAGCTTTGACAGCAACTCCGAAGAGGACCTGCTCTACAGCCGCTTTACCGTCCACGCCGGTGGTGAGTTCATGCTCGGCCAGCGCATTGGTCTTGTGCCGGGCTTCATCCTGATGAATCAGGGCCCGAGTTTCCAGGTCAACGCCGGTACCAACGTCAAATTTTTGCTCGACGGTGGCCGCGCCGGTAGCTCCCAGTCCTTCCAACTCGGTTTGTGGACGCGGGTAAGTAACCGCCTCGACGACAGCGTGCTGACGGATGCCCTCATCCTCAGCAGCCGTTTCGACTACGAGAACTTCGCCCTCGGCTTCAGCTACGACATCAACACGAGCGACCTGAGCCAGGCGACGGACGGTAACGGCGGTTTTGAGCTCAGCCTCCAGTACAAAATCTGTGGCGCCCAGCGCCGCGGTGTGTACTGCCCCACGTTCTAATCAACGTACTTCGTACGGGAAAGCCAAGCGCGCATCTTTTTTGATGGCTCTTGGCTTTTTCTTTTTTTACCAATCAAATATCTATTCCCGCAGTGGCCTGGAATTCTAAGGACAACAAGTCAAAAACCAACGATAACCGCTCGTCCGGCAGCATGGGCGGCGGCGTCAACTCCATCGACGTCGATACCGAAATGGAAGGTAACATTAAAGCCAAGGGCAACATCCGCATCGACGGTACCCTGGTGGGCAACCTCGATTGCGGCGCGCTGCTCGTTATTGGCCCGAAGGGGTCGATCAAGGGCGACGTCAACTGCCAGAAGGCCATCATCGAAGGCAACTTTGAGGGCAACCTGCACGTCAAGGAAGACCTCACCCTGGAGTCCAACGCCACGGTCACCGGCGACGTCAAGGCCCAGAAGATGGCCGTCCTCGGTGGCGCTCAGGTGAAGGGCACCTGTACCGTTCCCTTCACGGGTTCTTCCAACGGTAAAGCCAAGGGCAACCCCCTCAAAAAGACGGCCGATGCAGCCGTCTGAGCCCGATAAGCAGAAGGGGCGCGACTGGATCAAGTACAGTGGCATGGGCGTGCAGATGATCGCGACGATCCTCATCTTCGTCTTCGCCGGGCAGTACGCTGACGGTTACTTCGAAACAGGCAATACGCTTACGGTAATCCTGAGCCTCGTCGGCGTAGCCGCCGGTTTGTACGTAGCTTTGCGCGACTTTTTCTGACGCTCCTCTCCGGGTGTTTCACCAGCCTCCTTTTCGTTGTGACCTACCCTCAGTTCTTTCTCTATCTGGCCATCACTACCGCGGTTGCGGCGGGCCTGGCGGCGCTTGCTCACTCTTTTCTATCCATCAGTTTTGCCTGGCCGCTTACGGTCGGCATCATCGTGCTGATGTGCCTCATCAGCGTCGCCCTGTTCTTCCTCGGCAAACGCACGGCGGGCGCGGAGAATAAGTTCCTGTTCAGCAACGTCTTCATGGGCGCCACGATGATCAAGATGTTTGCCTGTGGTGGCATCATTGCGGCCTACATTTTCCTGGCGAAGCCGCCGGGGAAGTTCTTCATCGTCCCCTTCTTCACCACCTACTTCACCTTCACGTTGCTCGAGATCATCTTCCTCGTCATCCTCGCCCGGGAGGGGAAGGACGACCCCGTTGAAACCGCCTAAAGCCACCCGCCATGCGCTACGTATCGCTCGCCGTTTTCCTGTTCGCCACTGCCTGCGCGTCTACTCCAGACCAACCGGGGGGCGCTGCCGCGGGTGCCGGGGAAGTGGGGCAAGCAAGTACGAACTCCACCGTTAACCGGGGGGCAAAACCCAGCGCGGAAGAACTTACCGATAGCCAGGGGACCGACACCATTAAAGTGGCCGAGCCCCACCCCAACGGGAGCCCGGGCATCCCCAGCTACGACTACCTTTCGGGGAAGTTCGACCCGGCTAAGCACCCGGAATTCTTAAAGGTAGCGGCGAAATACACCGACGGTGACCCCTACCTCCTCCACCGGGAGACTTACGCCGCTTTTGAAAAGATGCACGCCGCCGCAAAGGCCGATGGCATTACCCTGACGATCGTTTCCGCCACCCGCAACTTCGACCGCCAAAAGGCCATCTGGGAAGCCAAGTGGAACGGCCAACGTTTGCTGGAGGGCAAAGACAAGGCCAACGAGGTCTATCCCGACCCCGCCGACCGCGCCCGGGCCATCCTCCGTTTCAGCTCCATGCCCGGTACGAGCCGCCACCACTGGGGGACGGACATCGACATCAACCGGTTGACGAACGACTACTTCCGGTCGGGCCAGGGGCTGAAGGAATACGAGTGGCTCGTCGCGAACGGTCCCGAATTCGGTTTTTGCCAACCCTACACCCCGCTGGGGAAAGCCCGCCCGACCGGCTACCAGGAAGAACGCTGGCACTGGAGTTACATTCCCCTGGCTAAGCGACTGACCGGTTTCGCTCGCCAGCGGATGCAGGCCAAGGAAGTAAGTGGATTCGACGGTCAGCAGGCCGCCGTGCCGCTCAACGTGATCGAAAATTACGTGCTGGGGATCAACCGCGACTGCCTTTAATTTTCTTCGGGCGGGTGCCGGGAAGAACTAGCGGCAAACCTATCTTGTTGCTCCACTCAAACAGCAGCTATGGATATCTTCGACATCAACCGGTACGCCCTCATCCTTACGCCCAGCACGGCGTTGCTAAAATGGGCCATCAGCGAGCAACCGGAGTTGGGTGAAGACATCGACCTGGACGATACCGCTGACCTGGCTACCGTCTTCCTCCTACCCGATTTTGCTGAGATGGAGGAGGCCGAAGATTGGGTAGAAGCCCACTACGCTACCCTCCTGGAGAACCTCCTCGAAGAGTGGATCGCTGACGATAACCTCTGGCCCGACCGCTTCGAGTACAGCCACTTTGAGAAATACGCGGACTACACCCTGAGCAACATCGTCATCGATACCGTAGATGCTTCCTACGACGAAGAGGAATCCGACTAACCCCTTTCACTCTACCTTACTTTGAGTCTCCCGGTATGCCCCCGTGCCGGTAGTGCCGGCCCCCACTATTTTGGGCCACGGCGAACCCCTTATGCACACCCCACGACGGATTACCGCTTTGTTTAAATGACTTACCAAACCCCTTCCCCCGCCATTGCTGATCTGGTTAACCTCAAACCAGACCCGCTGATGCTCTTCGGGCCCGACCGCAAGCACATCATCTTGGCGGACCGGCCCAGCTTTCCTTCCATCGAAGAATTGCGGGAACCCAAGCTCAAACTGGCCGGGCGATTAATTAACCCGGAGCGCTTTACGCCCCACGGCCGGCGGGGTTACTTCTCCCCAAGAGTGCGGACACTTGATACGGGAGAAGAACGCGAATTTCGGGGTATACCGAACGGCGCCTACTTGCGCTACATTAGTTGGTCCTCGAATGGCAAGCGGATTGCCTTCTGCCTCGTCACCCCTGGTGGATTGCAACTTTGGTCCTGCGACCTCCAAGACTTGGAGTGCCGTCCCCACGGAGCCGCGGATATCAACAACAGCCTCGGCGGCTCCCCATTTGATTTTGTGACGGATCACACCTTCCTCGTCAAGCGCCGTATTCCGGGAGCGGTTCGCCCCGCCACGGATGACGTGACGACCGGCCCCATCATTCAAGAAACGAGCGGTAAGGAAGGCAGTAACCGGACTTACACCAACCTCCTCCAAACCCAGGCGGATGCGGACCAATTCCGCTACTTCAGTAACGCCCAGATCTATTTGGTGGACGCCAACGCAGGGACGGAGACGGCCTGGGGTGAACCTGGCATCATTGCCGGGCTTTCGGCCAGCCCCGACAAACAATACTACCTGGCGACCTACGTGCGGGAGCCCTTCAGTTTCAACGTCCCTTACGACAAATTTGCGGACCGGGTAGAGATCCTCGGCGCGGACGGCCACCGCGTAACCGTCCTGGATGAGCGGCCGGCCATGGAGCACCTTCCGCCGGCCTTTGGCTCGGTCATCACCGAACGGCGGCGCTTTACGTGGCGCAGCGACCACCCCGCCCAGGTCTACTGGACGCAGGCTCTTGACGGCGGTGACCCACGGCAGGAAGCAGAGTTCCGCGACCAACTTTACTACCAGGAAGCCCCCTTCACCGGGGAGCCCGTCGCGAGCGTCAAGTTGCCTCTCCGTTTTGGGGCCATCCGCTGGTGCCGGGGCGACCTCGCCCTGATCGTGGATTGGAGCTGGAAGGAACGCCGGCAAATCACCCGCCGGTGGTGGCCGGACGAGCCCCAGCGCGCCACCGAGATCATCTTCGACCAGAACTGGGAGGACAATTACAACGACCCCGGTAATTTCGTAACCGTAGCGAATAAGCAGGACCACGTCGTGCTCCTCACCCGCGACGAAGGTCAAAAGCTAGTTCTGTTCGGTAGTGGCCACGGGCCTGAAGGTTCCCGCCCCTACATCGATACCTACGACCTGGCGACCGGAGAAATGGAGCGTTGCTGGCAGAGTGCCCCACCCTACTACGAACGCCCCCTCTTCTTCCTGGACCGCCATCCGGACGAATTCATCCTCGCCCGCGAAATGAAAACGGAACGGCCCAACTTCTTCCTCCGCCACCTGCTGACGGGTGAGGAAACCCGGCTTACGGACTTCACCCACCCCTACCCCCAACTGCGGGATGCCAATTTTGAAAAGGTCCATTACGAGCGGGAGGACGGCGTAAAGCTTTCCGGTGACCTCCATACGCCCCAGCACTTTAAACTGGGGGAGGATGCCCCGCTCCCGATCCTACTCTGGGCTTATCCCCAGGAGTACAAAGACGCCGAGAACGCCGGACAGGTGACGACGAGTCCGCACCAATTTACGCGGATATCGCCCCTGGCTCCCCTGCCCTTCCTGGCGGCGGGTTTTGCCGTCTTCGACGATTTCGCCATGCCCATAGTCGGGGAAGGAGACGACGAACCCAACGAAACCTTCATCGAGCAGGTGCAGATGAACGCCCGGGCCGCCGTCACCAAGCTGGTGGAAATGGGCGTCGCCGACCCCGACCGCATTTACGTCGGTGGCCACAGCTACGGCGCCTTCATGACGGCCCATCTGCTGGCCCACACTGATCTGTTTGCCGGCGGTATTGCCCGCTCCGGCGCCTACAACCGTACGCTCACTCCCTTTGGTTTCCAAGCGGAAGAAAGGTCGCTGTGGGAAGTACCGGAAACGTACGTGAAATTATCCCCCTTCGTCCACGCCGACAAGATTGAAGCGCCGCTGCTCCTCATCCACGGGGAGGAAGACTCCAACAGTGGCACCTACCCGGTGCAGAGCCGGCGGATGTTCAAAGCGCTGAATGCGCTGGGGAAGAAAGCCCGCCTTTGCATTCTCCCGTACGAGGACCATTCCTACGCGGCGGAGGAGAGTATCCTGCACATGTTGTGGGAGATGGAGGAGTGGATGAAGGGGTAGTATTTAGTGTGAAGTCTGTAGTCTATAGTCTATAGTCTATAGTTCCAAGCTGTCCTGTCAATTATATCCTACACCAGCTCTACGTAGAATAGTAGCTCCGCGCCGCCAGGTATTTCTGGAGGGTAGCCATCGCTGCCGTAGCCCAAAGCTGGTGGGATGAACAGCGTCGCCCGATCACCACGGCGCAACAGGCCGATGCCAATGTCCCACCCACCAATCACCTCGCCGGTGCCCAAATGGAAACTAAAAGGCCGGCCGGAGGAGAAGTTTTCGTCGAACACCTCCCCGGTGCGGGAGAGCATACCTACGTACAGCACCTGGGCGCGCTCCCCACGGAGCAACTGCCGCCCTTCTCCCCTTTCGTGGATGAGGTAGCCGAGGCCACCCGTCGTCCGCTTCGGCTCAAGTTCTCCGGACTGGTAATCAGCGCGGACGGATTCGGCGTAGGCGAGGACTTCCTGCCTGCGGGCTTTGGTGCGGGCGATCTGTTTTTTACTCATGGCCCGTAAAGATAAAGGCCCGGTACACGCGCGCAGCCCTAAACGACGAAAAGCGTGACGGAGGCTTTCGCTTCCGCCACGCTTCATCGTATCAACCGGTGGCTACGGAGCACGCTTAGAGTTGGAAAGAACTGATTACAAGTGCTGTGGTGCTCCTTTTTTGGTCCTAGCCAACGGCTACCAGATTCAGCACTTCCTGGTCCAGCACCTTGACCATACTTTCGTAGGGAGTGGGTGCGGCTTTAATGGTGCTAAATCCGCCATCAGCTCGTTCATTCGTGTTAGCCACGCTTTCATCTTTGCCCAGTAAACTGGAGATGATCGCACCGTCAAATCCACCGATCAGAACGACGCCCTGATCGTCCATTTTAGCGGGAAAATCCTTGGTGCGGTCGGTCACGTGCCACCAGACGATGCGGATATCGGGCAAACCGACGGCCCGCAGCTTACGCATGGCAGTTTCGTAGTTCGTAGCCGTGTTTCCGCTTACGGGGTTGAATTGCATATCCGAAACCACCAACAGCGTAGTGGGAAAATCGGAAATGGGTACGCCGGGAGACTCAAGACGTACGCGTACGATCTCGTCGATTACCGACTGGAAGTTCGTGCTACCCCAGGCCGTCGTGGCCTTCCGCAGCTGCGTCACCTTGTCGGAAAATGTTCCGCTCAATTGCTTGACGCGGGAATCGTTATCGAACATGATCACGTGATCCCGAAAAGCACCCTGGTTCAGCGTGGAAAAGTAAATACCCAGGCTGATGCAGATGTCAAAAGCCGTCGTATCCGCCACGCGGGTACCCATCGAGCCAGAGGTATCGAGGGCGCACCAGACGTTCTCGGTCACGTCACCGTCCTGTCGGGCCAGGGCGATGAGGCCGTCGAATTGCTTATCGACCGTCAACCGTTGTGCGGTGGAGGCCTGGTAGCCCACCTGCCGCATCAGTTCGTACACGTAACCGGTGAACTTTGCGACGGGCTGGCTCTTGATCCAGTCCACGTACCGCGCCTCGATACCGTGGCGCTGCAGGGTCGTCAACTGGTCATCGCGGCCCTTACCGTTTACCAAAGTGAACAGCGCGCGGCCGGGGATCGTCTTGAAGTCCAACTCGTCCCACTTTCCGGCGGCCATTTGGCGCTGGAATTCGTGGGCCAGTCCACTCGACTTGAAGTGGCGGTACTGTACGGGCGTCCAACCCAAAAATTTGATCAACCCGAACGCGAACTGGTTCAGCGCGCGGTGGCGATCGTTGTGGGTGTTGGAGCGCGACCGGATGCGGGGAACGTATTTAGCCAGCAATTCCCGGTGGTAGTCGTTCGTCAGACCGGCAGCGATCAGTTCGAATACTTCCTGGTGGTTCAGGGCAGTCACCGTTTCGGCATGCCACAGGTCTTTCCAGGAGCCCACGGAGGGCACGAGATGCAGGTTAGCGGAGAGTGCAGCGGGGTGGCGCTCGGCCAGGAAGCGCAGGGCGGAGCGGAATTCGCTGCGGTTACCCTGGCCCTTCTGTACTTTTTCGGTCGCCACGAAACCATTCACCTTCCGGGTGATCATCCGGTTGTAGAAGATCACTTTCAGCGTCAGCTCGGGGTTTTCGGCCCAGGCGGCGGCGAGGTCCGCGAATACTTCGTTCAGTTCCCGGTTGCGGGCGGTGGCGGACTTCGTAAAGTAATCCAATACGGCGCTGCCGCTGGTGCTGTGGGAGATTGCACCATTTTCCGTAGTGGTGGGGCGGCCCAGCAAAGTTTTCAGGAAGTTATTCATGGTGAGTGGTGATTTAAAAGTGAATAAAATGGGTACCGACGGAACACACGATGTGCTTACGGGCGAGTTCACGTAAAAGGTTACGGCTCCGACCCGTCCAATTGATTGATTGCTGAGGGGTTCCTGCTTGGGGGTTTAGGTATTTAATTCGGCAGAATGCACTTTACGTTTGAAGTTTTTAAGTGCTGTGGCATTCTTGGTCTTATATATTTAGATAAATCATCACACCCGCGGAACGCACTGTACGGATTCGAACCGGAGTGACCAATTTTGGAGTGCTGAGGCGTTCCTATACCTCCGATAGTTGACAGAAAGCACGAGGCGTCGGGTGATCTAATCCCGTTGGAAATAGCGAGTGCTGAGGCTTTCTTTACCGGAGTGAAATATCACCTCGCTAACCAACTCACCCGATCGAGGCTTGTGGTTTTAGACGCTCGGTAATAATTCAACTACTGATGTTTTGAAGTATCTAAATAGTTGCGCGGTGCCGGAAGAACGTTTCCCTCTTTTCCCGTGCTGATACAAAGGTGCAAGGGATCTACGCAATGGTTTTGCGCAGTAAAATTTGTTTTCGTCGTCGGACGATTCACCGGTTATTTCCGACAGGAAATGATCGGCATCGTCCGACGACTGTGTGGGCACGGCAGCGCCTACCAATTCAAGAGGGGAGATCAACAGTGATAAATTACTACCAGCACTAAAAAGTCGTCGGACGAATCTGCTATCATCGCTTTGCGACGACAGCAGTGAATTGTCCGACGACTGTACGGGTAATATGGCTTCTATTAAGAAGATATCAGAAGCGCCTATTAATCAAGAGGGAAATATAATAGTAAAAAATTACTACAAGCACTAAAAAGTCGTCGGACGAATCTGCTATCATCGCTCCGCGACGACCGCAGTGAATCGTCCGACGACTGTACGGGCAATATGGCTTCTATTAAGAAAATATCAGCAGCGCCTATCAATCAAGAGAGAAATACAATAGTAAAAAATTACTGCAAACACTAAAAAGTCGTCGGACGAATCTGCTATCATCGCTCCGCGACGACAGCAGTGAATCGTCCGACGACTGTACGGGCAATATGGCTTCTATTAAGAAAATATCAGCAGCGCCTATCAATCAAGAGGGAAATACAATAATAAAAAATTTACTACAAGCACTAAAAAGTCGTCGGACGATTCACTGCTATCATCGCTCCGCGACGACAGCAGTGAATCGTCCGACGACTTCCCCATCACCCTGCACCTGCGGCAGCGCCCTAGAAACGGTAACCGCCAATAATACCCAAGCGGATGTCCATTAAATTGATGAGGCCGAAGGCGCGGCTGGCTAGTTCGCCGTCGCTTAGAAATAAGGACGCGCCAACGCCCGCGTTTAATTCAATTAAAATACCGCTGGGTAATATCCATTTATAACCCGCTAACGGGCCAAGTACGAGACGCGTGCCTTTAGCTATTTGGTCGGTGGCCTTTTCGGTGGCCCGGACGGATACTGCCTTACCATAAGCGCCAACGAAAAACCGATCCGCACCGTACTCCGGCGAAACGTAGTACCGGCCTTCGGGGATGAAACGGGCGGCGCGGTAGCGAAAGGCGCCATCGGAGATATTAAAATTCGTTGTTGCGTAGGCGAGGCCAAGGGATGCCGAGAAATTCGGATCAATCATCACGTCCCCCGCCACGTTGACACCGCCGGTGAGGAGGGAACCGAGGTTAAGTTTTGCATCCACCTGCAATTGTGCGGATAAATTCAGGTTGAATAAAAATAAAAGGGGAAGAAGAAAAACACGCTTCATGAGGGGGGAATTAGGGACAAAATATGCGGCTGACACCAGTGTTCAGCACGTACCGCAGCGGCTGCACAAAGAACGCACTTATTGGTCGGGCAGTACGCGAATTACGACAACTTTAAGGGCCTCGCCTTCCGCCGCAAGTCCTTACCTTCGGCGATATGGATCAACCCACCGGCCTGCAACCCCTCGTGCTTTCGGACGACTTCAACTACGCCCTGGAAAGGATGGAAGCCGGCGCCAACCTGTTCATCACCGGGCGGGCCGGGACGGGAAAATCTACCCTCCTACAGATCTTCCGGCGAAGTACGAATAAGAACGTCGTCGTGGTGGCCCCCACCGGCGTGGCCGCCCTGAACGTGGGGGGGCAGACCATCCACAGCCTCTTCGGTTTCCCACCCAGGCTGCTGCAGAAGAAGGACGTGCGGCCAAATCGCCGCTACAAACGCCTCTTCCTTAATCTGGAAACCTTGATCATCGACGAGATCAGTATGGTGCGGGCCGATATGATGATGGCCATCGATTACGCGCTGAAGATCAATCGCGACAGTGGCAAACCCTTCGGCGGCGTGCAGGTGATCTTTTTTGGCGACCTCTACCAGCTCCCCCCCGTGGTGAGCACGAACGAGGAGCGCCACTGGTTCAGCCTGCACTATTCGAGCGCCTACTTCTTCGCGGCGCCCTGCCTGGATTACATCGATCTCGAAATGATCGAATTGCAACAGGTCTACCGGCAGGACTCGACCCACTTCCTCCGCTTACTGGAAGCCATCCGTAATGCAACCATGGATTATGAGGAACTCGAAAGCCTGAACGAGCGCTACATCAAAGACTTCCGGCAGGAAGAGGGGGATAACTACCTCACCCTCGCCGCCCGCAACGCTACCGTTAATCGTATCAATTCAACCGCGCTCGCCGAGAATCCTAACCCGGAGATGCTCTACATCGCGAAGGTATCTGGCAGCTTCAAAGAGAGTCTCTTCCCCGTCCCCGCCGCCCTCAAACTAAAGGTTGGCGCTCAGGTCATGACCGTCCGCAACGACCCGGACCGGAAGTACGTCAACGGTACCATCGGGACGGTAAAGGAATGTAAGACCGAAAGCGTCATCATCACCGTCAATGAGGACGGCAAAACCAACGACATCGAAGTCGCTGCCGAAGAGTGGGACATTATTCGGTATAAAGCGGACGATACGGATATTACCAAAATTGGAACCGAGACGATGGGGACGTATACCCAGATCCCCGTCCGCTTGGCTTGGGCGGTAACGATCCATAAATCCCAAGGCAAGACTTTTGATAAGATCATTATTGATCTGGGTAAGGGAGGTGCATTTGAGCACGGGCAGACGTACGTGGCTCTTTCGCGGTGTAGGACGTTGGATGGAATCGTCCTCCGTAGGCCGTTGACGCCGCGGGATGTGATGATTGACCCGGCGGTGGTGGAGTATTATGAGATGATGAGGCGGTAGGGGAAGTCGTTTGTTTGCCTTCGGCAAGGTTTCGCAGGAGCGGGGGAGGTTGGGGAGGCCTGCGGCGCTTTTGTGACATTAACTACATAGCTATTTCGCAGGAGCGGGAGAGGTTGGAGAGGCCTGCGGCGCTTTTGTGGGCTCACCAGCATAGCTATTTCGCAGGAGCGGGGGAGGTTGGGGAGGCCTGCGGCGCTTCCGCTAAACAGCAATCTTTGTCGTTCTCTCTCTTCCTATTCTACGAATGTTATTTTTCAAATAACTGCAGTTGAAATTAACCAGAAGACCGGCATCAATCTCTAAGAGATTTAGATAGGTCCGGAGTTGCATATAAGAGACTGCGGGTATTTTCTCTACGGATTTTATCTCAATTACTACTCGATTCTCCACGATCAGATCTGCACGAAACGCTTGTTCGTTCGAAACGTAGTCATTATTGAGATAGATGGTCTTTTGCCTCTCAACGAAGAGCCCCCGTTGAACTAGCCGACCTTCAAGCGTAGCTTCGTAAACACTCTCAAATAAACCAGGACCATACATATTGTAAGTCTGGTACATCTCGTGAATTATCAATGAAGTTAAATCGTCAATTGGTAAATGAGCGTAATCGCTGGGCTTCATGCTGTTTCATTTAAACTACAATAATACGCTTAAATTAAACAACAACACAATTTGTTTTACACCATGCTTCATGCATTAATAGCGCCGCAGGTCTCTTCAGCTCCCCAACTCCTGCGAAAATATAGCCTCCATCTGACAGTAGGGAACGGGCCAAATTAGTAGAATGGGCCACCTAACGGCGTGCCATCGCTACGCAGGCCGGCCCTGCGGGACGGGCAGTCACGCAGCGCCGCAGGCCTCTCCATCTCCCCAAACTCCCCAACTCCTGCGAAAATATAGCCTCCAGCTGACAGTAGGGAACGGGCCAAATTAGTAGAATGGGCCACCTAACGGCGTGCCATCGCTACGCAGGCCGGCCCTGCGGGACGGGCAGTCACGCAGCGCCGCAGGCCTCTCCAACTCCCCAAACTCCCCAAACTCCTGCGAAAATATAGCCTCCATCTGACAGTAGGGAACGGGCCAAATTAGTAGAATGGGCCACCTAACGGCGTGCCACCCCACCCCCCGTGCTTTGTGGTACACAAAACGAAAATGTACCACACCATGAAAAACTTATTGCTCTTCCTCCTCCTCTGCCTCGCCGGCCACTTCGCGTTCGCGCAAACGGCGTTTGACGATCCCAAAACCGGCAGCCCCTACTTCCAACTCGACGTGGAGGGCGCCAAGTTTCCGTTGCACGCCACCAACGCGGAGGTCAACATCAGCGGGGTGATTGCCGACGTTACCGTTACCCAGACTTACGTAAATGATGGGAGCGAACGGCTGGAAGCCACCTACGTCTTCCCCGGCTCCAACAACTCGGCGGTGTACGGGATGACGATGATCATCGGTAACCGCCGCATCAAGGGGGAAATCCAACGGAAGGCCGAGGCACGGGAGACTTACGAACAGGCCAAGGAAGAAGGCAAGCGTGCCAGCCTCCTGGAACAGCACCGGCCCAACGTCTTCCAGATGAACGTAGCCAATATCCTGCCGGGTGATACGGTGAAAGTGGAATTGAAGTACACCGAACTCATCGTACCCACCAACGGGATTTACTCCTTCGTATACCCCACCGTTATGGGCCCGCGCTACGTGAGCCCGAGTGAGGATGCCGAAAGCTTTACGGCCCAACCCTACCTCAAATCTTCCGTACCGACCTACGACTTCGGCCTGAACGTCTACCTCAACGCCGGTATGCCCATCACGACCGTCGCCAGTCCCAGCCACAAGGTGGTGACGACGCGCTACGAGGAAGCCGTGGCCATTGACCTCGCCGGTTCCGAAAGTAAGGGAGGTAACCGCGATTTCGTCCTCAACTACCAACTCCAGGGCAAGGAAATCCAGACCGGGATGATCACCTTCGAAGGGGAAGACGAAAACTACTTCCTCTACATGGCCCAACCGCCCGCGGAAGTGGCGGAGGGTGATTACCCGCCCCGTGAGTTTGTGTTCGTCGTCGACGTATCCGGCTCCATGAATGGTTTCCCACTGGACGTAAGCAAGGAACTACTCACCAACCTTGTGGCCCAGCTACGCCCGGTCGATCAATTCAACATCATCCTCTTCGCGGGGGCCAGCGATGTGTGGCAGGACCAATCCGTCGCCGCCAACCAGGCTAACCTTCAGGCGGGGCTCAACTTTCTGCAAAGCGCCCGTAGCGGCGGGGGCACCGAACTACTGCCGGCCCTGCAAACGGCCTACGCTCTCCCCCGTTCCTTCACGGGTTTGAGCCGCAACATCGTCATCGTTACCGACGGTTACGTGGGTGTGGAGCCGGAAGCCTTCGACCTCATCCGTACGAATCTAAATAAGGCCAACGTCTACAGTTTTGGGATCGGCTCGGGCATCAACCGCCACCTGATTGACGGGATGGCCCGCGTCGGTCAGGGCCGCCCAGCGTACATCCTCGACCCCAGCGAAGCGGAGGCGGAAGCCGAGCGTTTTCAGGAGTACATCAGCGAACCCGTGCTTACGGAACTCAGCCTTGATTTTGGGGATAAATTTGCCGCCTACGAAGTCGAGCCCATCAGCATTCCCGACGTCAGCCGCGAGCGCCCCCTCATTGTTTTTGGCAAGTACCGCGGCAAAGCCCGGGGCAAGATGACGCTGACCGGTTACGGTGGCTACGTCGGCCTCAAAGCGACGGGTGGCCCGACCGGACTGCAGAGCATCGCCAACCCAACCGAGGCGGACTACCGCAAACAGGTCTTCACCTACAACTTGAAGGACGCCAAGAACAGCGAACGTCACGCCGCCCTGGCTCAGTTGTGGGCGCGAGAAAAGATCCGCCGTCTGGACGATTACAACGACCTCAGTTACGGTGGCGACGACGCCTTGATTGAAGAAGTCACCGAGCTTGGCCTGGCCTACAACCTCCTCACTCAGTACACCAGCTTCGTCGCGGTAGAGGAGCTGATCGTCGCCGATCCGAATGACCCAATGCAGACCGTTGCTCAGCCCCTTCCCCTGCCCGAAAACGTGGCGGCTACGGCCGTCGGTTTTGACCTCGGTGTTATGGGCATCGCCGGTCTTCCGACCGAGGCTTCCACGGTGGTTTGGCACTGGTCGATCTTTGCGCTAGGGGCGATCATCCTGTTTTTAATTGGATACCGCGTTATCCGCAAAAAAGGCTGGCCTCCCTTCGGCGGCTTTGGTGCCGGGCGGGATCTTTCGGCTACGCTTCCCATCCTGTTACTAGCCTTTTGCTTTGCATCCTGCGACAGCGCCCGTATTGATTTAAATACGACTACCGATATCAAATTAAATCAAACGGAAGGCCAGAAGATCACCTTTATTTTGGGTGAGGACGAAGGCACGAACGCCTATTACGGCCGCGCCGCCGAATATTTCCGCTGGCACCCCGAAGAAGGTGGTGAGACGGTCATTACCGATATGCAAAGTATTGCCGAAGTCCGCAATTATTTGGCGCTGACGCAGGTGCCCGGTGGATGGGAAAAGGTAAACATCGTCGTCCACGGCAACCAGTGGACCGGGCTAGCCACCAAGCTGGAACCCACCAGCCAGGAAGCGCGGGTGACGAGCAACCAACTCGCCAATTGGACGCCTAAAACCCGGACCCACCGCGGAACGATAACCGACCAAACCGAGATCATCGTACACGGCTGCAGCGTGGGTAAGGACACCGCCCTGTTGCTCCAACTCAGCCGGGTATTCGCCGGACGCGACGGCGCCTACCCCACCGTTACGGCCTCCGAAGACTTCACCCTCTTCCGCGAAGGAGAGAACGGCGTGGAGCGGCGGTACGCGGATTACGTTTACCGCGCCACGCCCCTCGGCAAATACCCGCTGCCCAAAGTAATGGCCACCCGCCTCCGCCGCCAGCACCCCGATAAAAAAGTGGATTGGGACGCCGCCCTGAGCAACAACCGCTTTACCGAAGACCTAGTTCCCCACCTCTACCAGTTCAACGTCCCGGTCCGGTGGACGCGCGTCTACCCCGAAGCCGATGCCGTGGCCGACCCCGAAGGCACCGAATCAGAAACCGAATGGTTAGCCGGAGAGCAACAACTGACCCAAACCCTGGACAAAATGGGCCTTACCCCCAAACAATTCCTCTGGGATTTCAGCAACGAAGACTACCAACTCGCCGACGGTGGCACCCTCCCCGCCATCACCGCTACTGGCGTCGCCCGGCTCTTCTGCGTCCTTCTACCCCGTAGCGTGGAGGAAGGGACGGAAATGGTTTCGTTGCGGTGGAGTTCGTAGGCATGGAACTGAGGGCATTGTGTCCTCCACCAAAGCACTAAAAACTAAAGCACCAACGAGATTACTATGTTGGTGCTTTAGTATTTTGGTGCTTTGGCCAATTCTAGTCAAAGACTTCCCTACGTCCCCCTAAGCCACGTTCGCCAACTGCTCCTTGATCATTTCCAACTGCTCCTTCATGTTAACGACGAGCTTCTGAATTTCCGGAGAGTAGCCCTTCGCGCCCAACGTGTTGATTTCCCGGCCAATTTCCTGGCTGATAAAGTTGAGCTTGCGGCCCTTGACGTCATCGTCGTTGCTCAGGATCTCAACGAAGTAGTCGCAGTTCTGGGCGAGGCGGACCTTTTCTTCGTTGATGTCCATCTTTTCGAGGTAGAAGAGGACTTCTTGCTCATAGCGGTTCTTATCCACGTTGCCCCGGCCGAGGTAATCCGCCAGGTGGCGTTCCATACGGTCGCGGACGGACTGGATGCGCTGCTCTTCAAAGTCCTCGACACGCAAGAGCAGGGACTTGATGGTATCACAGTTATCCTTCAGGTCGGAGGCCATCGCCGTTCCTTCCTGGGTCCGGTATTCATTGAGGTGTTGGACGGCGGCGGTAGCGGCGGCTTTGACTTCCGCCCAATCTTCATCCGTGATCCGTTCGCTGGCGCTTTCTACGACGCCGGGGATGCGGAAGAGAGCGGCGTACAGTCCGCTTTCGTGGGTCGTGCCGTCGGTGCCGGCGGGCAGGTTTTCCGTGATCTCGGTGTAGAGCCGCCGCAAGAGGTTGGTGTTGACGCGCACGGCGCCCCCACCCGATTCATCCTTGATCTCCACGCTGACGTCCAGTTTACCCCGCTTCACGGCGTCGAGGATCTGCTTGCGCAACTTCACCTCGTACTGGTGGAGGGTCAGGTTGGCCCGCAGCCGGAGGTCGTTCTGCTTGGTGTTGAGCGACCGGATCTCGACGGTATAAGATTTATTATTAGCGTCGTGAGTGGCGCGGCCGTAGCCGGTCATGGAGAGGAGCATTCGTGGGAGCTTAAGTGGTGGCGCAAGGTAGGGCTTTTGGCTTCCCCGATGTTAAGTGGGAATTATCCCGCCTTATTGGCTTTTGTTTCCCAGGCCCAGGCCGTCCGCATGATCTCGTCTACCCCGCGTTGGGGTTCCCAGCCTAGTACTTCGGTAGCTTTCGTGCGGTCGGCGTATACGGCAACGACGTCACCGGCTCGGCGCGCACCCAGCTCGTAGTTGAGTTTTACGCCGTTCACCTTTTCGAAGGCTTCGATGACTTCCAGAACGGTCAGTCCGTCACCAATACCCAGGTTGAAGAGATCGATGTTGCTTTTCATCTTCTCCCCCATCACGTATTCGAGGGCCAGGGTGTGGGCCCGCGCGAGGTCCTGCACGTGGATGTAGTCGCGCACGTTCGAGCCGTCGCGCGTGGGGTAGTCGGTACCGAACACCGTCATCTTATCGAAGGCGAGGTTGCCGGCGGCGACGCCCGTAATGACTGGCACCAGGTTCGAGGGTGGGTTAGAGGGGTCCTCCCCGATCAGTCCACTTTCGTGGGCGCCGGCGGGGTTGAAGTAGCGCAACAGGATGGCTTTAAAATCCGGCCGCGTTTTGCAGTAATCCGAGATGATGTCCTCCCCCAGCTGCTTGGTCATCGCATAGGGGCTTTCGGCCGTTTTGCGGGGGGTGTCTTCCGTTACCGGTAGCTCATCGGCATTGCCGTAGACGGAGCAACTGCTGGAAAAAACCAGGTTGCTGTTCCCCTGTAGCTGCAATCCCTCAATGACGTTGAGGAGTGAATTCAGGTTATTGCGGTAATACTCGAGCGGCTTATCGACGCTCTCCCCCACCAATTTATAAGCCGCAAAATGGATGGCTCCCGCAAAGTCGTGTTCCGCAAACATAGCCAGGGTGGCGTCACGGTCCGCCAGGTCGACGTCGTAGTGCCGCACGGTTTTCCCCGTGATGGCCCGAACGCCTTCCAGGGCGGCGGGGCGGGAGTTGTGGAAGTTATCCGCTACGACGACTTCATAGCCGGCTTCAATCAGGTCCACTACGGTGTGGCTGCCAATGTATCCGGCGCCACCGGTCACTAAAATCTTTTTCATCTGGGTCTTTTTTTCGGAGCTAGCAAATGTACACTGCTCACCCCATCAGTCGTGGTGCAATTTGATCTCATTTTCCGGGATGGCGATCCCCATGCGGGCCATCAGCGCCGTCGCGTTGAAGCTGGTACAGACGCCGGGGTGGAGTTTGTAGTCAAAAACCAGGTCGTCCCCGCGGGTCTGTACTTCCATGGCGTAATTTTCTACGCGGCTACCGGGCTCGTTTTCCAGGGCGGCCAGTTCGAGGTCGTGGGTAGCAATGATGCCGGCGCCACTATCGCGAATCAACTGGCGGATGAGCGCGCGGGAGCCCGTGTGGCGGTCCCGGCTGTTCGTCCCCTTGAGGATTTCGTCCAGTAGGAAAAACACGTGTTGCTCCCGGTCCGCCACGCTTTTGATGATGGCTTGCAAGCGTTTCAGCTCCGCGTAAAAGGAGGAAGTTGATTCGCTTAGGTCATCCTGGGTACGCATGCTCGTCCAGACTTGCAGGGGGCGCTGCCGCAGGTGCCGGGCACAGACCGGAGCGCCCGCCTGCGCGAGCACCAGATTTATCCCGACCGTCCGCAACCAAGTGGACTTCCCCGCCATGTTGGACCCAGTAACGAGATGGATGTGCCCGTCCGTCCGCATATCGATATCGTTGGTGACCCGGCCGGCCGGATTGAGCAACGGGTGGCCCAGGCCGGTCGCCCGCAAAACGGGTTCCGTGCTGAACTCGGCGTCCACCCACTCGGGGTGGTTGAAACGGAGGTTGGCCCAACTCACCCAGGCGTCCACCCTGGCGATGGTATCGAGCCACCGTGGAAGGGCCTCCCGGTGGTCTTCGCGCCAGCCATCGAGCTTCGTCAACCACTGCATACTCCAGGCACCACCCAATTCCACCAGGATGGCGAAAGGGTTATTCCGGACGTCCAATTGGCTGATGTAATAGGACAGTTTTTTTAGTGCGGGAACGGAGCCACTTAGGTCCTCACTCACCCCTTCCCAGGTTTGGGCGTGGCCGAGGAGGTCGCCGTACTGCGCCAGCAACTCGCCCATCTTCGCGGTGTAGGCGTGCTCCGTGGCGATGGCATCACTGTACTTTCGGAAGAGGAGGATGGCCGGCAGGAAGCCGAGCGCTCCCAGGTACCAGGGCGTCAGGAAAAACATCCCCACCAGGGAAGCTACCGTCAGGATTGGGATCAGGTACAGGAGGCTGCGGTCCAGCCCACTTTTTACGACGGGTTCCCGCGTCAGCCACTCCCGCAATCTGGTTTGGTGGCCGGTACTGTCTTCGAGGCCTTCCCCCAATGTTCTGAATTCTATACACCAGTCGGGGCGCTCCGCCAGGTCCTTGCTTTGCACCTGCGTCAGCGCCCGAACCTCCTCCGGTTGAGGACTGAGCAAGGCCTCCGCCAGTAACTGCCGGCCCGGCGCCGTGACCGTGCGGTTGAGGAACTGGAAGAGGCTGTGGGGACCGAAAATATCGAGATCGAGCGCGTAGGGATGCTGCGGGTCGAGCAATTCGTCGCCCCCGTCAAACACCCGGAAGTCGTGGTTGAGGGCACCGATCTCGCGGTCCGCCAGCGTAGCTCGCGTCCGAGCGAGTTCGGCCGCGCGCTTCATGGCGTCGTGCTTTTTCACGAGGAAGTAAGCTTTGACTACAAAGATGGGCAGGGCGATGAAACCCAGTAAAAAACTGTGGCCAAACGCCGCTACGACCACCACGAGCAGGGCCAGAATGACGACCAAACGGACGATGGCAAAGCGGTCGTAGGCCCGGCGCGCTTCGTCGTGCAGGGCGGTCTGCTCCCGCCGGAGGTCTTCGTAATAGGTTTTTGCTGGGGACATGAAAGCAAAGATAAACCCACGGGCGCAGCGGGTGCCCACGGTGAACGCCCGCTTGCCTATCTTTCGGCATGCAATCCGACTACGTCATTCAGGTGGCTACCCCCTTCAGTACCGGCACCGGCGTGTACCTGCCCGACCTTGGCCTGGTAGTGACGAACGAACACGTAGTCCGCGACAATGCCAACGTGGTGATCGGCAGTAAATTGATCGAGGAGCAACTCGCCCCCGTAGTTTACCTGGATGCCTATTACGACCTAGCCTTTCTGCGGCCAGCAACGCATATTGACCTGCCCGAACTAAAGATTGCCATCTCTCCTCCCGGAGTCGGGGAACCCGTCGTCGCCATCGGCCAACATTTCGGCCACTCCCTCCGGACGAGCAACGGTGAGGTGCTGGAACTCGGCCACGAACACCACGGCATTCCCTTCATCCTCCACGATGCCTGGCAGGAGGCCGCCCACAGTGGTGGACCACTTTTCAATGCCGCTGGCCACCTGGCCGGCATCAATATGTACGACATCCGCGAGGGGAAGGGCCGCGCCCTGAGCCTGCCGGCCAGCTTCCTGCGGGAGTGCCTGGACCGTTTTGCCGAAGGCGAGGGCAAGAGCGCCGCCCGTTGCTTTAACTGCCATAAAGTGGTGTTTGAGGTGATGATCAACCCCAAGGGCCACTGCCCGAATTGCGGGGAGGCCATCGTCCTGCCGGATATGTTGGAGGATTATTCCCCGACCGGCATCCCCGCCACCGTGGAAAAGATCATCACCCACGCTGGCCACGATGCCCGCCTGGCTCGCCGAGGCCCCAGCCTATGGAACATCCGCCAGGGCAGCGCCATCATCCAACTGGCTTACCATGAGGATAGCGGCTTGGTCACGGGAGACGCTTATCTATGCTCGTTGCCGGACCTTCCTTCAGCGGAACTTTTCGAATTCCTACTCAAGGAAAACTTTAAACTGGAGCAACTCACCTTCAGCACCTACGGCCGCGACATCATCCTGAGCCTCCTTATTTACGACCGGTACCTGACGGCGGAAACGGCCCTTCCCCGCTTCGAGCACCTCTTCGAACGGGCGGATCACTACGATAATATTCTCGTAGATCGCTACGGTGCCGAGTGGTTACCCGGCGGCGCGACGGTGATCAGCGACTAACCGACCTTAATAAATTCTTCCACGGTTTCCCGCGCTACGCCGCCGAACATCCAGCGGCCGGCGTCCAGGTGTCGCCCCCCTTCGAGGTATTCCAGGTCGGCTTGGTGGCCCAGGGCCCGCAGTTTTTCCAGGAAGACTTCCGAATGGGCGGGGGCGACCACCGGGTCGATCGTCCCATGCAGGAGTTGCCACCGCAAAGGGTGTTCCGGGTGGGGTGGCTGGACGACCTGAATGGCATCCACATCCGCGTAGCGCGGCAGCAAGAAACGACCACTCCGCAGCAGGCCGAGGGATAAGGGGCCGGCACAGAGTAATGCCCGTTCGGGCGCAGCGGACCATCCTGCTCGTAACCAGCGTTTTGGCTGGGTAGCCAGGACGGCCGCGAGATGAGCACCGGCGCTGATTCCGCCGACGTGTACTATCGCTTCCGGACCGGCTTTGTTAGCAAAATGAGACACGGCGCTCCAACAATCCTCCACGATCCGGTGCAGCCCCACCATTGGTGGCCGCCGGTAGCTGGGTAGCACTACGGTGAACCCCTCCCGTAGCCAGGGAATGGCCGCCGGGGTAAAGGTCTCCGGTTTACCGAAGGTCCAGGCGCCCCCGTGAAAGTAGAAGGCGTAGCGGCCGGGCCGGCGCAGAGTTTCGTCGCGGTTCCGTACCACGATCGCGTATTGCCGCCAGTGTGGCCCATAGGCGACCTTGGTTTGGTGCACATCCATCGTAGCCTGCGCTTCGCGGCATTTTGCCCAGTAGCGGGGGAGGTTCAGGAGCATGGAGTGGGTTAGATGAGTCCTTACAATGCCTAAGCGCAGGTTAGGGTTCCCGCACGTAAAAGGAGAAACCTCCTTCCGAACGGAGCAGGATGGCGTCGGGCACCTCGCGAAGCACTTGTTCCGTCACGCGCAACGGGCTGGCAAAAAAGAGCGGCTTGGTGATCTTTTCGTGGAAGCGGCACTGTCGCTCCTGGCAACCTTCCGCGTACCGGTCCGGCGGCAGTTCCGCGAAATAGTAGTGGGCGTAGGACTTGTAGTAGGCCGTCCCGACGTAGACATCCCGTCCCGCCAGTTGCCGAAAAAATTGGGTCGGTGCGCCCTGGCTGTAAGTCTGCACGCGGGGGACGATAGTATATAAGGATGTCAGTAGTAGCAGCGGCGTCAGGAACAAGAGGGCGCTGCCGCGGGTGCCAAGTAATCGGGACCGGGCCGCGGCAGTGTTAGGACCGGCCCTCCGACCGAGGACCCACCACGCTACTATGCCGGCCACGCCCACGATGGCGGGAAGGAAGGTGTACCAGGGCCATTCAACATTGAGCTCCAGCCGGGATACCAGCTCAGCATCTTCGACAAAATGGATCCATTGCGGCACGGTCTGCCCGAGGGTCGGTACGGCGATTGCAATGATGGTGTACAGTAGCCAGGTTCCTAGCAAGCCGGTTGCCACGGCCCTGCGCCAACCTTTGATCAGGATGCCTTCCCCCAGGGCACGGGCGGCGAACCAAGCCAGCGGGAAATAACACAAACTGGAGTAGTGCACGATCTTGGTGTTGACGATCGAAAAGAGGATCAGGACAATCCAAAAGAGTGCGCGCATCCCCCGGTCCGTGGCGGAGGCAAAGACTTGGCGCCGAAACAGGGCCGGCAGGGCCAACCAGGCCGCCGGGAAACAACCCAGTAACAGGACGATGACGTGATAACCGGGGAATCCACCGTGGCCGGCATCCTCCCGCAAAAAGAGTCGCCACTGGTAGGTGATGAATTCCCGGGCAAAAACGCCCCCGTCCTGTTGCCAGACCAAGCCTACCCAAATGGCCATCGGAAGCAGCGCTAGGAGGCCCGCCGCACCGTACGCCAACAGCCGCCGGGGACGGTCTTGAGGCTGGCTAACGAGGAGGACGCTCCACAGTAAAGCAGCAATCAGCAGAGCGACGGGACCTTTAGTGAGCACCGCCAGCCCCAGGAAGAGGCCACCCTGGCAGATGGCCCTCCAGCCACTTGGCTGGCCCCGGTGGCTTGGCCACAGACCCAGTAAAATGAACAGATTGTACCAGGGGTCGATGATTCCAGACTGAAAATAGAGCAGTGGCAGGAGGCTCCCGCCGAGTAGCCACGGCCAGGATTCACTGCCTTTGGGCCGCGCGCGCCGTCCCCATCTGGCGAGCAGGATGATGGTGATCACTCCGGCAATAAGATTGGGAAAGCGGGCGCCACGTGGTGAAGCTCCAAAAATTTTTGTGCAGAAGGCCTGCATCCAGAAAAAAAGTGGGGGCTTTTCGTGGAAGGGCGCGTAGTTGATCTGTGGTGCCAGAAAGTTGCCGGACCGGCTCATTTCCCGGCTTACTTCGGCGAAGTTGAGCTCGTCCCAATCAAAGAGGTAGAGTTGGTTCGTCCCCAAAAAACAGAGGCCCGCAACTACGGGAAGTAGGCTGGCCAACTGAAGGGGCAAATTGCGTGGTAAGGGGCGGCTCACGGGAAGCGCAATTTACGGATAAGTAGTACAAGTCACGGGAACCGAAAACGGTTTAAAAAACCTGACGAAAAAACGTCATATAAGTTGCAGTTAATCAGCAAATCTCTTGATAGCTTGTATATTTGTAGTGAACATAGGCACTGGTTTGCCTCTTGTATAATGGTAACTTTCAAATAAACTTTACAAATCAACAGTTCTCCTATGAGATTATCTCTTACACTTTTTGCAGCTCTTGCCATTGGCGCGACCAGCGTCCAGGCTCAGCAGCTCCCCTCTAATCCTGATCCGAACAAGTGTTACGTTCGCTGTGTAACGCCTGACGTTTACCAGACCGAAACCGTTCGCGTTCAAACTCGCCCTGCTTACAAGCGCCTTAGCGTAGTTCCTGCTACCTACCGCACCGTAACTGAGCGTGTACTCTCCAAAGAAGGTTACAAGCGTTACGAATTCGTTCCCGCTACCTTCCGCACCGAAACCGTTACTTACCAGTCTCAGGCACCCGCCAAGAGCATGAGCGTCCAGCCTGCTTCTTTCGCTGATGCTAGCGAGCGCGTACTCATCAAGCCAGAAGTCAGCAAGTGGGAAACTACTGCTTACGAAGGTTGTGAGTCTGACGATCCTAACGACTGTCAGGTACTGTGTTACCGCACCTACGAAGCTGAGTACCGTACCGTTCCCGTTCAGCGCCTCGCTAACGACGCCGGTTCTACCTCTTCCGAAGTTCCCGGTAGCAACTCTACTTACACCAAGCAAGTAGTAGCCACGCCAGCACAGGTCCGTGAGATCGACGTTGAGCCTCAGTACGAGACCATCACCAAGCGTGTCGTCGACCAGCCTGCTTCTGTAACTACTCAAACTGTAGAAGCTGAGTACACGACCATCACCAAGGAAGTACTTGCTTCCAAGGGTGGTCTGAGCAGCTACGAAGAGATCGACTGTGAGTTAACCAGCTACAGCGTTCTTCCTATCCAGTACGAACTGGGTTCTGCTGCCATCACTGCTTCTAGCCGCCGCGTCATCGACGATCGCCTGTTGAACCTCCTCCGTGAGCGTCCCAACATCCGCATCCAGCTGAACGCCCACACCGACAGCCGTGGTTCTGCCGCTTCTAACCAAGACCTCTCTGAGCGCCGCGCCAAGTCCGTTGCTGACTACCTCGTTAGCCGTGGCATCAACCGCCAGCGCCTCGTAACCCGTGGTTACGGTGAGAGCCAGTTGAAGAACCGTTGCGCCGACGGCGTAAACTGCTCCGAAGCTGAGCACCAGGTTAACCGCCGCACGGAGTTCCGTGTACTTAACATGGACATGTAATTCAGTTACCACCGCGGTTTCTCATGAAATCGCCTATGTTCAATGAAAAGCCCCCAGCCTCTTTGCGAGGTTGGGGGTTTTTCTTTTTGGGACGTTAGATGTTGGATTTTAGATTTTGAGACGGAATACCTTGAGCCTACTCCAGGTACGTCGACCTTTAGGTCGACGCCTGAGACGTCTCACGTTCATTTGTTCTTCTCGGCTCCTGGTTCCAGACCGGGTTGCTCTAGATTTCCAGGTAATTCTTTCCAGTCTAGCACATCTTTTGTGACCACCACGCAGTAGCAGCGAAGCGCAATGAAGCGAAAGTCTTGTCCTATGACCATGGCTTAACGCGATTTGTTAATGGCTCGCGAGCTCCAGGTCGGGTTTGATGGGTTTAAATCTTGATAATTTTTCTTCTCTACCACTTCTTTTGTAGCCAAAAGAAGCAAAAGCTTTGTCCTGTGCAGGTGGCTTAACGCAAAATTTCTTCGGATTGCCTAAACGCTGCAAACTCGCTCAACGATCTGTTTTTCAATCTCCATCTTCAGTCTGCATTATACTTCGGTTCTAATCATCAACAGCATCAGCTCGAACAGTGCAGCGTTCTTAACGCCAATCCGAAGAAATTTTACTACCACCTGCAAGGGACGGATTAACCACCACGAGCCATAACCATTACCACGGCTCAAGGTATCCCGTCTAAAATCTAACGTTTAAAATCCCTCACTTAAAATCATTACTACGATCAAGGGACGAATTGACTACTGCGAAATTTAACCGTCGCGTAGATCCACCTAACTGCCAAATCGCAAACTCAAAACCCCCTTGATCGCCTCCTTCACGATCGAACCGTGCATTTTACTCGCACCCAGCACCCGATCGGTAAACGTGATGGGGACTTCCACGATCTTGTAGCCCAACTTCCACGCCGTGTGCTTCATCTCGATCTGAAAGGCGTACCCGATAAACCGGACGGCGTCGAAATCAATGGCCTCCAGCACCGGGCGGGTGTAGCACATGAAACCGGCGGTGGGGTCCTTGACGGGCATCCAGGTGATGGCGCGGACGTACACGGAAGCGCCGTAGGAAAGGAAGCGCCGGTCAAACGGCCAATTCTCTACCCCTCCGCCGGAGGTGTAGCGGGAACCAACGGAAACGTCTCCCCCACCGGTATGGCAAGCATCGCGCAGGCGTAGCAGATCTTTCGGGTTGTGGCTGAAGTCGGCGTCCATCTCAAAGAAATAGGCGTAGTCGGCGGATTTTTTCAATCCCCAGCGGAAGCCGTCGAGGTAGGCCGTGCCGAGACCCAGTTTTCCGGCGCGTTCCAGCAGGTGAAGGCGGCCGTCAAATTCTTCTTGCAGCTGGCGAATGATGTTAGCCGTACCGTCGGGGGAACCATCATCTACGATGAGTAGGTGGAAGGGGAAGGGCAGCCCAAAGACGGTACGTACCATCTTTTCAATGTTTTCCTTTTCGTTGTAGGTAGGAATAATGACCAGGCTGTCGCTCAAGGGAAAGTACTTTAAACTAATTGGGGTAAAGATACTAGCGCAAGCGGGAATACAGCATAGGCCCTCCCCTACCAATTCTACTAGCCACCAATGCCATTTGGGCCTGCCGTTCGTCGCCGGCTTACCCCTTTCGGGATGGGCCAGACGAAGTCCACCAAATCTTCGTTCTTTGTCCCTATGCACGTACGTTTTAACTCTTCTACCTGGCGGATGGCCCTCCCGGCCCTGCTTGCCCTCTTCCTCGGCACCCGCGGCAGCGCCCAGGGGCCCATCAGTGGATTCCCGATGGCGAAAGGGAAAGCTGCGATTGCCCTGACTTACAGCACGGACAACTACGATACCTACCTGCTGCCCGACGACGTGGAGGAAGCGCGGGACATCGAAACCCTGAGCTACAGCTTCTTCGCCGAGTGGGGGATGAGCGACCGAGCCAGCCTCGTCGCTACCCTACCCTACATGCAGACGAATGACGGCGACGGTAGCCTGCAGGACGCCGCCCTGTGGATAAAATATATGAACCTCGACCGCCGGGGCGAACGCTTCGCCCACCGGTTTTTCACCGCCGTGGGGCTGAGCACGCCGGTGGGTGACTACGAAACGACGACCGTAGAAGCCATTGGCCAGCGCGCGACCGTGTTTCAGGGACGGTTAACTTACCAGTTTCAGCACGACGCCGGGTGGTTCGTGCAGGCCCAATCGGGGATTGATTTTCAGTTCGCGCCGGAAGCCAGCTCTTCGTGGCCGGTGCTGTTGCGGACGGGCTACGGCGCCAAGTATTTCTACGTCGAGGGCTGGTACGAATTCATCACTGCGTTGGAGTCTGGCAGTGGGCTACAATCCGCCACGGCCGGCACCGGCTCGAGTTGGCAGCGGGTGGGGGTGACGGGCTACGTCCCGATCACGAAATGGCTCGGCGTTTCGGTGGGTGGCGCCTGGGTGACCAGCGGTAATTTCATCGGCAAAAGCCGGCGCGTCAACGCCGGCGTAATCTTCAACCTCAACGCGGGGAAGGAATAGGACTAGGCATTCGCATTGAGGATCTCCGCCACGTGCATCACTTTCAGGGGCTTGCCTTCCCGGCGGATGAGGCCTTCCATGTGCATCAGGCAGGACATATCGCCAGAGGTGATGATCTCCGAATTATTCTTGAGGTGGTCCCCAATTCGGTCGCGGCCCATCTTGGTGGAGAGCTCGGGCTCGTTGACGGAAAAGGTACCCCCGAAACCACAGCATTCGTCGGTGCGATCGAGCATAACGAGTTCGATGTCCTTTACCAAACTCAGCAGGTAATTGTAGTGGCTGAACGCCGCCCCCACGCGCTCCGAACCCTGGCCGAGGCGCAGCCCCCGCAGCCCGTGGCAGCTATTGTGGACGCCGACGCGGTGCGGGAAACGGGCGTTGAGTTCAGTTACGTTGAGCACGTTGACGAGGAAGTCCGCCAGCTCAAATGTCTTGGCGCGCAGGGCGACCACTTCCGGGCTTTGTTCCAGCGTATCGTAGTGGTGGCGGATGTGGTACACGCAACTGCCACTGGGCCCGACGACGTAATCGAAACCACTGAACGTATCCACGAAATGCTCGTAGATCGGCCGCGCTTCGCTTTCCATGCCCGAGTTGGCGAGCGGTTGGCCACAACAGGTCTGCTCCTTCGGGAAGGTGACCGTGCACCCCAGTTTTTCCAGCAACTCCAGGGTAGCAATGCCCGCGTTCGGGTAGAACTGATCAATGTAACAGGGGATGAAAAGCGCAACGTTCATGATCGGGTAAGTCTGTGTCGGCTAATGTACGGTGAGCCCGCCGCCAAACCCTCCCGTGCTTACCCGTACAGCCGGTAAGCCTTACTGGCGCTTAGCAGTTGGGCGCTGCCGCAGGTGCAAAGCGAAGGAACGAGTAATCAGGACCGGGCGGATAGCAACGGACAACTACTCCGAAGTAGAGGAAGCCCGGTTACGGAGGTAAAGCGCCGCCACCAGGCAAACACCGATGAGGGCCGCGTTGAAGTACCAGGGTAGATCCCCACCGAACACCCCATACTTCAGGCCAAAGTAAAGACCGAAATAGACCAGGCTCATGGCGACGAAGGTCTTGGCCGAGGGCTTGTTCTCTTTAATCGGTTCCATGCTCATCGTTATTGGTGGGCCGGGTGAACTGCTTGCGGTACTTCCAGAGGGCGATCTCCGCCAGGATGACCGCTCCGATCAGGTAAAGATGCTGGCGGCCGGTCATGTTCTCCTGCCCAATGACGAAGTACTTGACGGCGAAGTAGAGAAGGACGGGCACCCAACTCACGTAGGGTAACCAGGAGGGAGGCGATTGATCCTGCATGCGCCAAAGGTAATTATTGCGGTGGCAACTGAGTGGAGCATTCTAAGCTATGCTTGTACAATACTCACGCCGACAACCCTTGCCCGTACAATAAAAAGGGCCCAAGCGCTTAGCGCCTGGGCCTACTATACGACTGTGTTGTCCACAGCGTCTCTCATGAAAAATAAACCTAATCTTGCAGGCTCCTTTAGAACCTTGGCGCAAATATAATATAGCTTCATAACCAAAAACGGTTAAATTAACGGGAATTTCATATTTTGTTTTTGTACATATCAGTACCCGTAGGTACTAACATATAATCCACGAAACCATAACAATGTGCTTCCTTGATTTTGAACGGTCAACTATCTAAAATAGGACGCTAGCAGCCTGGCTCCGTTCCCGCGCGATCTGGACCTGCTGCCGTAGTTGCCAGAAGTAGCGGGTGGTGTACTTCCCGGTATCCTTGTTCAGGCTGTTGCCCGTTCTGGCCAGGCGGTCGAACCATTTTTTGGCGTCGGTCAGGACGCGGCTGTCGTCACTCATGACGTAGTTGGGGCTCATCAGCGTACTGAACAGGGCGTTCTTTTCGACGGAGGTAACGATCACCGACCCATTCGTGTGGGAGAGCTCGTTGTGGAAGACCTGGAAGTCCGGACTATCCACAGTGGGTGTTTCCCCCAGTTTGAAGCGCTTACCGGCGCGGGTCATTGCTTCCAGGTGGCTGACGATTTCTTCCAGTTCGGTGAAGAGGAGGTCCGTCAGGTCCGGGTCCGTCAGCCGGCCCGTTTGTTGCATGTAGGTGATTTGCCGGAGGGTGACGTCCAGAATACCGATGGACCAGAGTTCCCGCCCGGCCATGGCATTGACGTTATCTACGATGGCATCGATGTGCGCATTCGTTTGGGGGGAGATCAGATCGGGGTGGAAGGTAAGGCCCTCCCATTTACGCAGGCGCCAGGTAGAAATACCGTAGGTAAACACTTTGAAGGCCCGTAGCGTAGGCGTCGCCATGGCATAAAAGATGGGAAGCTCAGGCGTGGCGAAATCGACCCAGACGCGGTCCAGGTCCGTGATCCATTTGGTGTGGCGGCTGAGGTTGGCGAAGTAGTCCTCGTCGTCGGAGGTCTCTTCGATGCTATTATAGTAGTAGATCAGAGGCACCTTGCTCATGTCGCGGCCTTCGTCCACCGGAACGCGGAAGGTGCGGGAGAGCAGGATAAGTTCTTCGGCCGTCAGGAAGGTATCCCCCCGCAATCTGCGGTAGACGGCGTCGCGGCCGATGTGGAGGGTTTCCCCCACCCCTTGAACCAGTTCACTACGGTTACGGAAGCGGGATTGTAAACGAGAAAGGAAGACTTGCTGGAAATTCCGAGGAGCAACACTCATCCGGAGGAAAACTTAAGCACCCGGAAACACCCCCAATCAGGGTACCATCGGGCAGTTCAGATTACCGGCCGCGCAGTACGATCAATCAATGACCACCACGCGGGCTGAAAACCGCTACCGGGAATGGCAACCATCGTTTGGTCGGCCCCGGTACCCGTTGGGACGGACTGACGCTAAAAGGTCACAATTTCAGCGATTTACGTAAACAAAAAAGCGCCCCGTGCCAGGGAGCGAGTTGGTCAGGCGCCATCATCTTAAAACAAAACGTAAAATATTACCATACTCAACTACAAAAAGCACTACTTTTACAACAAATAGTTTATTTTATCTTTTGATTCCTGACCGGCCTCTCCGGTTTCCGCTTGCTGTTTTACCAATTCACCCAGTCTACTAACTCGCTCAAACAACATGAATTTTCCTTTTTTGGCTCCGCCCGGTGCTTACGGTTGCCCCGTACCACCGGCCGTCCCGTGCTTCCCTGGCGCCTTAATGCCGTAGCGGATGCACCTGACTTGCCACACAGCCTTTAGCCTACGCTACGGTGTGCTTACTCCCGAGATGCTCGTCAACAAGGCCAGCGCCTGGGGGGTACAGACCCTCGCGTTGGCCGACGCCAACAACACCAGTTGCGCCGTCGAATTCGTTGACCGTTGCCGCAAGGCGGGGATCAAACCCATCCTGGGTATCTCCTTCTGGCGCGACGGGCAGTGGCTCTACACCGGCCTGGCCCGCAACGCCGAAGGGTGGCGTAACCTGTGTGCCTACCTCAGCAAGTACTCCCTGGCGGAGCAGCCCCTCCCCACCTGCCCGCCGCCCCTCGCCGATACCTGGATCATCTACCCCCGGCTCTGTAAGCCGATCCGCGACTTTAAGGATAACGAACTACTCGGCATCCGCCCCCAGCACGTGAACCGGCTCTTCAGCCACGAGCTGCGGAACTTCCAGCACAAACTCGTCGCGCTGGCCCCCGTACTTGGCATTACGGACGAGGACTACGCCCGCCACAAAACCTTACGGGCGATCGACCTTAATACCGTGCACACCAAACTTACCCCGAAGGACCTTGGTGGCAAGGGCGACCGCCTCCTTCCACCCGATACTTTTCGGGAGTTCTATAAGTCCTACCCCGCCATCCTGAAGAATACCCAACGGCTAATCGATACCTGTACGGCGGAGCTGGAGACGGGCATCCAGATCAACCGCCAGACCTTTACGGGGAGTAAGGACGGTGACTACTCCCTCCTCGAAAAACTCAGCCTGGCCGGGCTCCAACGCCGCTACCCACCCGGCAACCGCTTCCGGAAGGCCCGCCTACGGACCGAGAAAGAACTGCGGGTCATCAAGCAGCAGGACTTCTGCTCTTACTTCCTCATTACTTACGACATCGTCCGCTACGCTAGGGCTTCCGGCTACCAGCACGTGGGCCGGGGCTCCGGGGCCAATTCCATCGTGGCCTTCGCCATTGGTATTTCGGACGTGGATCCGTTGGAGCTCGACCTCTACTTCGAGCGCTTCATCAACCCCTACCGTGTCAGCCCACCCGATTTTGATATCGACTTCAGCTGGGACGAGCGGGACGACGTGATCGACTACGTCTTCAAGCGCTACGGGAAGGACCACACCGCCCTGCTGGCCACCTACTCCACTTTCAAGGGCCGGGCGGCACTCCGGGAGGTCGCCAAAGTGTACGGCCTGCCCAAGGAGGAGATTGATCTGCTCGTCCGTGATCCCCGCACCCGGGCGGCGGAGGACGAGAAGGCGGCCGAGGTCCTCAGTATTGCGATTGGTATCATCGGCCTGCCGAACCACCTGAGCATACACGCCGGGGGCATCCTCATCACCGAGAAACCGATCCACTACTACACGGCCCAGCGGATGATGCCGAAGGGCTTCCCCGTCGCCCACTGCGATATGTACCACGCCGAGGATATGGGCCTGCACAAGTACGACGTCCTGAGCCAGCGCGGATTGGGCCACCTCCGCTCGGCCGTCAACCTCGTCAAAAAGAACCAGGGGAAGGCAGTGGATATCTACGACCTCGATAAGGTGAAGAGTGACCCCAAGGTGAAGGCGATGCTCAAGGGCGGCCGCGCCATTGGTTGCTTCTACGTCGAAAGCCCGGCCATGCGGGGTTTGCTGACCAAGCTGGCTTGCGATAACTACGTCCACCTCGTCGCTGCGTCCAGCATCATCCGGCCCGGGGTGGCCAAGTCGGGGATGATGAAGGAATACATCCGCCGCTACCACAATCCCCATAGTTTTGAGTACATCGCGCCGGTCTTCGAGGAGCACCTCGGCGAAACTTTTGGGATCATGGTTTACCAGGAGGACGTGATGAAGATCGTCCACCACTTTGCGGGGCTGGACCTGGATGAGTCCGACATCCTCCGCCGCATCATGAGCGGCAAGAAACACAGCGGTGATACGCTGGACAACCTCCGGCAGAAGTTCTTCCTCGGCGCGGCGGAGTACGGGCATTCGGACGAGACGGCGGCGGAGGTCTGGCGCCAGGTCGAGTCCTTTTCCGGCTACAGTTTCTGCAAGGCTCACTCCGCCAGTTTTGCCGTGGAGAGTTTCCAGTCGCTTTACCTCAAGGCTTACCACCCGCTGGAATTCATCGTCGGCGTCATCAACAACTTTGGGGGGTTCTACAAGACGGAGTTCTACCTCCACGAAGCGCGGATGGACGGGGCCACCATTCACCCTCCCTGCATCAACCACTCCAATTACCTGACGACGCTGGAAGGGACGGATCTCTACCTCGGTTTTGGCCTGGTGAAGGGGCTGGGCGAAGGGATCGTCCTACAGATCATGGTGGAGCGGCGGCGGGGCGGGGCCTTTCGCGGGCTCACCGATTTTTGTAACCGCGTGGAAGTGGAGAGTACCCACCTCGATCTCCTCGTGCGTTGCGGTGCCTTTCAGTTTACGGGGCTGACCAAGTCGGAACTCCTGTGGGAAAAGAACGCCGTCTTCAATCCGAAGGCCAACCACGTCAAGGAGCCCGAGTTATTTGCCTCCGCAGCCCCGAAACAGTATTTCCACCTCGACCTTTCGCCGAACCACCGTCCCGGCCACCCGCTGAGCGCCCGGCAGTTCGACCAGGCGTTTGACGAGTTGGAGCTGCTCGGTTTTCCGCTTTGCTCTCCCTTCCTGTTGCTGAAGGAAACGGAGGTCCCCACCCGCAAACCAGCCATCGTGGAGGCTACTGGCTTACCGTCCGTCCTTTCCCGTACGGTGGCCACGGAGGAGTTAGCCGCTGCGTCCTTACCCGGCACCCGCGGCAGCGCCCAAATCAATAGTTGGGGGGACCGCAACCAACCGAACCGCCTGGCCAGTACGCGGGAGGGAGGCCACCTGACGCTGCGGGCTTATTTTGTGTGTGATAAACTCGTGCCCACCATCAAGGGCGACCGGATGAGTTTTGGTTGCTGGCTCGACGAGAACGGCCACTATTTCGACACCGTCCACTTCCCGGATAGCCTTCAGGCCTTCCCCTTCCGCGGGCCCGGCGTGTACCGGCTCTCCGGCCTCGTCAGCCGCGAGTTTGACTTCCCGAGCCTGGAAGTATACCGGATGGAACGGCTGGCTTATGCGGGGGATTTGCGGTTTGGGTGATCTCACTCCACGGGTGGCGTGGTGAGCTCCGAGACCCGCGCCGAAATTTCTTCCACGGGGAGATCCCACCACCGGGCGGCGAGTAGCTTTTCGATGATCGTATCGGAGAAGCGTTTTTGAATCACCCGGGCCGGGTTACCGCCAACGATGGTGTAGGGCGGCACGTCCTTTACTACCATCGCGTTGGTGGCGATGATGGCGCCGTCACCAATCGTCACTCCGGGCATAATGGTAGCTCCGTGCCCCAACCAGACGTCGTTACCAACCACCGTATTCCCCTTATTGGGGTAGGTCTTACCATCCATCGCCTCGCCCCAGTCTCCCCCAAAAATGGCGAAGGGGTAGGCGGAGACGGCCTCCGTGAGGTGGTTACCACCGTTCATAATAAAGCTTACGCCGGAAGCGATCATGCAGAACTTCCCGATGATGAGTTGGTCACCAATGAAATCGAAATGGTAGCGGACGTTACGCTCAAAGTTTTCCGGGTCCTCAAAATCATCGTAGTAAGTGTAGTCCCCCACAATGATATTCGGGTTCTTGATGATGTTTTTCAGGAACACCAATTTCTCGTGGCCGGGGAGCGGATAGGTAAGCTGCGGGTCGGGAGCGGGCATACGGTGGTTTTTTGGTCGCTGACGCGGGGTGGTAGTCTGTAGTCTGTAGTCTATAGTCTATAGTCTGCAGTGGCCGCCGTACTATAGACTACAGACTGTAGACTACAGACTATAAAAGCCCAGTTACGATATAAGCATACTAGCACAAAGCTAATCACAACGTATTCCACTTCGGCCAATACCCTAACCTTCTACCCTGAACCGATACCCGATACCGTGCACCGTTTGAATCTCCACGCCGGGTACTTCCTTGATCTTTTTTCGGAGCCGGGAGACGAAGACATCGAGGCTACGGCCGGTGAGGACGCCTTCTTCGCCCCAAACGGCTTCGTGAATCCGGGCGCGGGGCAACACCTCGTTGCGGTTATCGGAGAGGTATTCCAACAGCTTGGCTTCGCGAAAAGTGATCGTGTCTGCACCGGCAGCAGTGGATAGTTCCAGTGATTGGGGATCGAGGGAGCAGTGGTCGTTGATCCGGATCACGCCCGGCGTAGTACTCACTGCTTCGGGTTCAGCGATGCGGGGTGGAGCGACAACCGAGCCGTCCACCGGGGAAGGCGCGGAAGCGGTTGGGTGCTCTTCCACCAACCGGGACCGGCGAAAAGCCAGGCCAATGATCAACAAGAGGGCGCCGGCACCACCGAGCAGGTAGCGACCGGTCGGTGAGGGATTAGCCTGGGGGGAAGAAAAATACACCCGCGCGTTGGCGCAACGGGCTTCCTGGTCGCGGCCAATGCAGGCGGGCTGGCCACTGACCAATTCACCGGCAAAACCAGGCGCGGGGAAGGCCGAACCGAGGAATACTTCACCGGAGGCGCAGTCCGTAAGCGTAAGGCTGTACCCCTGGTTCAGACCCGCCTTGGCAAAGGTGATGGGCGCGGTAGCCGCTAGCAGATCGTAATCCACTTCGGCGGAGAGGCGTAAAAGGTAGCTGCCGTCTTCCCGCACTACGGCTGGGATCCGTGACGTGGAATCGCCCCGGGCCAACAGGTAGTCGTGGCCGAGTTGGCGAACCACCAAATCAAGGGTTACCGGTTGGTTTTCCCCCTCCGGCCAGAGGGCACCGGTGAGCGTCACCAATAGTAACGCCAGCCCGATTACCCGGCTTAATCTTAGGACCCACTGTTGCATAAGCACAAATTTACGGCCTTACCGGTGGGCGTAATGCCAGTAAACACAAGCCTTTACATACTTTTACATTCGTTGACGGGGCCGACCTTACCCGGCCTTTACCTTCGGGGCAACCAAAAAAACGAATCAATGTGTCGCTCCCTGCCCTTGGTACTATTCTTGCTTTTCACCACCTCCTTACTGGCACAACAAGCCAGGTTAACGATTGATGATTTGCTGGCCGACAACCCAATGGATGCCCTTAACCGGCCAATCTCAGAGCTCGTAATGCCGGGTGCCCTATTCCTGAGCAGTGACCAAGGCAAGACCTGGACGGATTTTACCGATGGCTTACCCGCCGACGCACTCAGCCTTCAACTACTGGACCACGAGGGCGATTTGTTCCTGACCACTTCGATGCACGGCCTTTTTACTTTGCCGGAGAATGAATGTGAATGGCGCCCGATCGGGGAGGGTTTACCCGACCCCAGGCACTTTACTTACGGGGCCATGGAAGCTCACGGAGACCATATGGTAATGGCAACTTTCCAGCACGGGATTTTCATTTCCGACGACCGGGGGGCGCACTGGAGGCGGCCCGTCCTCAATATCTCCAATCAACAAGTGATGTGTCTGGAATTTCACGACGGCGTGCTGTACGCCGGCACGGGCGCGGGCATTTGGCAATCACACGACTACGGTCGGAATTGGCAATTTAACGGCGGTGAAATGTTCCCCGTTTACGGCCTGCTTTCGCACAACGGCAGACTGGTCGTAGCCCAACAAAACGGGTTGGGCGTGGTGAATGGGAAGGACATATCCTGGTCTCCCGTTACTACCCAGACCGCCGTTACTCAGTTGCTCCCGGCGGGTGACTTCGTCTACGCCGTGACTGCTAGTCACGAAGTGTTCCGTAGTGAAAATGGCGGGGCGTGGGCCACTCCGGACGACAACTCCTCCACCCAAGCGGATCCGGACCCCATGACGCGGGCGCTGTGGAATGGCTTCTGGCCAGCCCTCCCGGTAAAATTGCCGAAAAACTACTCCACGCGTTTGGTGCCCGATGCGCGGGGATGGATGGCTTTGGTTAGGGGAGGGTGTTAGGGTTTTAGTCTGGAGTTTGGAGTCTATAGTCACCGCCGTTACTATAGACTACAGACTGTAGACTACAGACTTTCAGATCTACCCCTCCCAACCATCCCGCTCCAAACGATCGTATTTCACCTGTACGGCCGCGCGCAGACTTTCCTGATAATCGGCCATCTTTGTCCGGATGTTTTCGTCACTCGCACCGAGGATACGTGCAGCCAGAAGACCAGCGTTTTTCGCTCCGTCCAACGCGACGGTGGCGACGGGGATACCGCCCGGCATTTGTAGGATGGAAAGCACGGAATCCCACCCATCTATACTATTGCGGCTCTTGATTGGGACACCAATAACCGGCAGGGGTGAAAGGCTGGCAACCATACCTGGAAGATGAGCCGCACCGCCCGCACCGGCGATAATGACCTGAACGCCCCGACCAGCAGCAGCCTTCGCGTATTCAAAGAGCCGATCCGGCGTACGGTGAGCGCTGACGACGGTGACTTCGATCTCAATACCGAACTCAGTAAGGATTTCGGCGGCCTGGCGCATGATGGGAAGGTCGGAGTCGGACCCCATAATTATTGAAACCATCGAATTGATAATTTTTTATTTTGAATTTATTATTGAGAATTTGTGACGGACCAATCAGTAGACATCAATTTTTTAGAGGGCAGGTATTCCATTGATACTACCGAGGTGGGGTACGCTTAATTCTTTTGGCGGGGAGTTGCTTGCTTTCAACCTTTTTTACGGTTGCCATGAAAATCGCTACTAGTTGACCGGCTTCATCGAGGAGGGGGTCGGTTCTTTCCTGTGGGAAATATTGCATTTGTTGAATGTACCGTAATTCCGCCTGTGACTCCCGAAGTTCCTTTAGGAGTACCTTGATCTTGTGAATAAAATCTCTATCGGATTCCGCGGCTCTGGCTTCCGGGTAATGAAAGCCGGCGTGCGTTCCTGCTCTAAGCAACTGACCCGCTACGTGCCTTGAATCGAAATGCCCCAGCTTGTGTAACTCGCGACAGAGATACGTGCAACGAACCGCGAAATCGATCAGTCTCGTCTCCAATTCATTGGCCGTCATAAAGCATTATCGTTTAAATTGATCGCAAGTCTACAAGTCACGCCTGTGACGCCTGTGACGCCTGTGACGTAAGCAAATTCTCAATTCTCAATCTCCAATTTAAAATTCTCAATTCTTAAATTTCAAAGTCCAATGCCCTTCTGAGCACTGCCCCATCCCGTTGGTCCGCCAGTTGTTTGTAGGCGGCTTCGTTGAAGCGGTAGAGGACGGCCGGGCGGTGCGCCACGTTTTTCTGGCGGCCAACTTCTTCCAGGATGCCAGTGCGGAGGATGCGGGTGCGGAAATTGCGCTTGTTGAAGGCCTCCACGTTGAGGACGGTTTCGTAGAGTTGCTGCAACTGGCCGAGCGTAAACTCTTCGGGAAGCAGCTCAAAACCAATGGGTTGGTAGCGCACTTTGGCAGCTAAACGGTTGACGGCCATCTTGATGATCTCGTCGTGGTCGAACGCCATATCCGGGATCTTATTGACGGGGAACCATTCGGCGCGGGTGGCATCAGAGGAAGCTACGGCAGGGTGGTCCTGCAAGTTGACGAGGGAGAAATAAGCGACGGAAATTACGCGGCCGCGGGGGTCACGATCGGGTGTCCCGTAGGTATAGAGTTGCTCTACGTATAGGTCCTTTACGCCAGTCTCTTCCTCCAGTTCGCGGAGGGCGGCGGTCTCGAGGGTTTCGTCCATATCCACGAAGCCGCCGGGGAGGGCCCAGTGGCCTTTATACGGTTCGCCCCCCCGCTCGATGAGCAGGATCTTTAGTTCGGAACCGCCATCGTAACCGAAAACGACAATGTCGACGGTCACCGAAGGGCGGGGGTATTCGTAGGTGTACATAGGGGACTTAGTTTAGATATGGCGCTAAGATAAGGGGGCGGGGCTTAGGGGAGGGGTTGTGAAGTGCGGCTCTAGTCACTACTCAATGGGGTAGCGTTTAGAATTTTGACTTGGGTTGAAGTGCTTGTGGATTGATTTGGGTGGGGTTCGATCAAAGCATAGCTAAGATGATTCTGGAGTATATCAGGACGGCTAAAGCCGTCCTTACTGGCGCCTTCGGCGGGTACGGCTGAAGCCGGACTCTACGGGTTTAGTAGGTCTACTTTCTGGTGGTATAGACTGGGATCAAGGCCATGGGGGAAGTTGGCGGGGTCATCCATGGAGGACCAGAGGCGCCAATTTTGGGTAGCCTTATCCCGGGTTTCTTGCAGGGTAGGTTGGGGGGCGATCAATTTCCCCTCCTCAAAGATGGGTTGAAGGAGGTCCACCCCCCGCAGCGGGCCGGGGTAACCAACGGTGCGCACCGCATCCGTGCCATCAACAAATTGGACGGCATCATCTGCCGGTACTCCCTGCAACTCATCGTACAGAACGCTGGCCTGAGGAAGTCCGTCCGGATCGAGGAAGCGGCGGATATTGAGTTTACCGGGGTTGCTCGTTTTGATGGCCGTCTCGGAGCGTTTGATTTTGGGTACCCAATTGCCCGCTTCATCCTGAAGGGCCGCCAATTTATAGACGCCACCGAGGGCGGGTTGGTCTTTGGCCGTAACGAGGTTGGTCCCGATGCCCCAAACGTCGATTCGCGCGCCACGGCTTTTGAGTTCCCGGACGGCGTATTCATCCAGGCTATCGGAGGCGACGATCTTAGCATCCGGGAATCCCCCTTCGTCGAGGAGGGCACGGGCTTTGATGGAAAGATCTGCCAGGTCACCACTATCGAGGCGGATACCGAGCATCTCGTGGCCCCGCCCCCGGAGTTCCAGACCGACCTGGATGGCTTTTTTCACCCCCTCCACGGTATCGTAGGTGTCCACTAAAAAGGTACAGTTGTTGGGCATCGCGGCGGCGTAGGCTTCGAAGGCCTCCCGTTCTTCGGGGAAGGCCATCACCCAAGCGTGTGCGTGGGTACCCTTCACGGGAATATTGTAGTAGCGGCCGGCCCAGACGTTGCTCGTCGCATCGCACCCACCTACGTAGGCAGCGCGGCTGGCCGTTAGCCCACCGTCGATACCCTGGGCGCGGCGGAGGCCGAATTCCAGTACGGTATCGTCGCCGGCAGCCTCCTTGATCCGAGCGGCTTTGGTAGCGATGAGGGTGGAGAAGTTCATGACTGTCAGCAGGGCAGTCTCCAGTAGTTGGGCCTGGATGAGTGGGGCTTCGATCCGCAGCAAAGGTTCGTGCGGTAGCGCGATCTCCCCTTCCGGGATGGCGTGGATCGTGCCCGTGAATTTCATCCGCTGTAAGTAGTTGAGGAAAGGTTCCTTGAATAAAGGTTCCCCGTTCGCTCCCTTCAGCCGGCCGAGGTACTGTACGTCATCCGCCGAAAAATGCAGACCTTTGATGAGGTCGATGGCCAGGGGCAGTCCTGCAGCGAGGGCGAAGTCCCCTCCAAAGGGTGCCTTGCGGAAGAACAGGTGAAAGATGGCCTTGCGCTCGTGCATCCGTTGCTGGTAGTAACCGGCGGCCATCGTGAGTTGGTAGAGGTCCGTCAACAACCCGAAGTCAGGGCGGTAAACCGTAGCGAGGTGGGAGTGGGACATGGTAGTTAGTTTAAATTTTAAGTAAAGTTAATGACTGCTAGCTTCCCGGACAAGTTTTTCGGCATCCTATTCCAAAGTCAGCCCGTTAGTAACCGCCACGGATGGGTGCTAATCTCCGCACTCCTGGTATTCGTTACTTCCTGCGGACCAGCCCCCGATTCCCCCACCCTGACCATCGCCGCCGCCTCCAGCCTCCGCCCCGCCCTCGAAAATATTGTGGATGAATACGAACGGGAAACGGGCACGACCTGCGAGATCGTTTACGGCTCCTCCGGAAAACTCACGGCTCAAATCTTAGCCGGCGCGCCCTACGACGTTTTCCTCTCCGCAAGCGACCTCTACACCGAGCAACTACAACAAAAAAACCGGACCGGCGGCCCCGCCCAGTTCATCGCCAGCGGCCAGCTTGCCATTTGGTCCTACAGTGAACGTTACGACTCGACCTGGCTCCAGTATCACTCCCCCGCTCCCGGCCGCATCGCCATCCCCAACCCCACCACGGCCCCCTACGGCATCGCCGCCATCGACTACCTGAAGGGCGCCGGCCTCTATCAGGATCTATCAGACCAACTCGTCTACGGCGAAAGCGTAGGGCAAACGGCCCAATTCATCCAATCCGGCGCCGCGGAAGTTGGCCTGGTTGCCCTTTCCATCCCCCTCAGCCTTCCGCCAGCGGAAAGGGGAAATGTCAGGAAGATCGAGCCGGAAACTCACCTACCCATTAAACACTGGGCGGTGACAATCAAGCGAAATGATACCCCTGCTGAGCAATCGGCTAAGCGGTTCGTTACTTTTTTACAGGAGGAGCGGGTGAAGGGGACTTGGGGGGAGTTTGGATTCCTCTTAGAGACCTTAGATCCTAGATTTTAGAAGTTAGACGGGATACATGAAGGCTCGATAGTTATCCGTCCCTTGCAGGTGGTAGTGAAATTTCTTCGGATTGGCGTTAAGAACGCTGCACTGTTCGAGCTGATACTGTTCTTGCCTGACACCAAAATCTTATGCAAACGCAGATCAGTGCTTGAAAAACAGATCGTTGAGCGAGTTTGCAGCGTTTAGCCAATCCGAAGAAATTTCACTACCACCTGCAAAGGACAAAGCTTTTGCTTCTTTTGGCTACAAAAGAAGTGGTGGAAAAGAAGTGGCTACAAAAGAAGTGACATTAAGCATCGACCTAAAGGTCGACGTACCGGAAGAGAACCCGGCCTGGAGGCCGGGAGCCGGAGGGCAAATTCGCGAGAAGCCACCTGCACAGGACAAAGCTTTTACTTCTTTTAGCTTCGCTGCTACTACGTGGTGACTACAAAAGAAGTGGCTACAAAAGAAGTTACGTTAAGCATCGACCTAAAGGTCGACGTACCGGAAAAAACCCGGCCGGAGGCCGGGAACCCCAACCCCACTACCGAAAAACCCGCGAATCATACGTCCCAATCCCCTGCTCCTTCAACCACCCCTGGTGCACCTTCAACCGCTCCACGAATGGTGCGTACTGCCGCTTCATTTGGTAACTCCAACCCACCTCCGCGAGGGCGGGCAAACGGGGGAAGACGAGGTAATCAATATCCTCCAACGAGCGGACGGTCTCACTCCAGAGAGGCGCTTCGATACCGAGGATATCCTTTTCCGTTAAGCCGTCCACCAGCGTACCGGGGTCCCAGTTGTAGGCATCGTCCACTTCGATGTAGGCGGCCCAGTGGAGGCCGATCCGGCTGAGGGAATCGTACTGCATATCGAGGTAAGTGCGCTTGGCGAGACTGAACAATACTTTGTTCCCCGCTTCCTTCGCTTTGAGGGCGTACTCGGTATGGTTCCAGAGTTGCACGACGGAGCCTTCGGCCAATCCGGCTACGGCTACCTCGTCCCAACCAATGGATTTTTTCCCGTGCTTCAGTACGATATCCTGCGCGCGGCGAATCAGCTTTACGTAATCGTCGTGCGGCGTTACGCTACTCTCGTCGCCGCCAATGTGAAAGTACGGGCCGGGCGTGATGGCACTGATCTCCCGGACCACGTCGTCGATGAATTCGTAGGTCACTTCTTTATTGGCATCCAGCGTGGAGAAACCCACCTTTGTGCCGAAGTAGGGGTCCCGCGCTTTACCGTCGCCGTTCAGTTCGGCGTAGGCGTTGAGGGCGGCATTGGTGTGGCCGGGCATGTCAATCTCCGGCACGACGGTGATACCGCGGGCGGCGGCGTAGTTCACGATCTCCGTGTAGTCCTCCTGAGTGTAGTAACCACCGGGCGTACCATCCACCTCAAACCGGCCACCGATCTCGGCGAGGCCGGGCCAGGATTTGATTTCAATCCGCCACCCCTGGTCGTCCGATAAGTGGAGGTGCAGGTGGTTAATCTTGTAGGGAGCGATCCGGTCAATCACCTGCTTCACTGTATCCACGCCGAAAAAGTGGCGGGCCACGTCCAGCATGAAGCCCCGGTAAGCGTAGCGGGGTTGGTCCGTAATCGTCCCAGCGGGGAGGAAGATCCCCCGTTCGGTATTCGGGCTGAACTCAACGACTTGCACCAGCGTGATGGCCCCGTTCAGCAGCCCCGCGGCGGCTTTGGCCGTGATGGTAATTCCTTCCGCGGAGATGTCCAGCAGGTAGGCTTCGTTTGGCAGCGTCAGGCTGGGGTCGAGGCTGGTGGCCAGCGGCAGCATCCCCAGATCACGGCTCCTCAGGTAATCCATCGCACCCGCGTCAGCGCCCGAATTACCTGCCGCTGCGTCGCCGTCGGTATCCACCCATAGGTAACCGTCGCGGCTGCTCATCTCGAAGGGCAGGGGTATGATCGGCAGGTCCGCCAACGGTGCCATGGCCGGGGCGGGCGGGATGGCATCGCCCCCACAGGAGAACAACAAAAAGGCGAGGCAACAGAGGGAAAGCAGGCGCATGGGTCGAGATTTGAAGGGCAAGATAAGGTACCTTCGCGGCTACCATGATGAAGTTTTTGCCCCTGCTTTTTGTCCTCGCCGCCTGCACCAATGGCGAGCCCACTCCCCCACCGGTCCTGCAAGCCGGGTTCCCCATCGAGGTACCGCCGCCACCACCGCCACCCGCGCCAGTCTACGATTACGATACGACGCAGTGGCTGGAAATGACGGACCTCGAGCCCACCATCCGCCTCGATCTCCGCTACGCCACGGCCAATAATTTCATGAAGACCAAGATCTACGATTGCGCCCGTTGCTTCTACCGGCCCAAAGTTGCCAGGGCGCTGGCGCAGGTGCACAGGAAGTTGGGGGAACAAGGACTGGGCCTAAAAATGTACGACTGCTACCGGCCAGGACCGTACCAACAACGGCTCTGGGACGTCCTCCCCGACGCCCGCTACGTCGCCAACCCCAAACGCGGTAGCCTCCACAGCCGCGGCGCCGCCGCCGACCTAACGGTAGTGGACCTCACCACCGGCGAAGAACTCGACATGGGTACCGGCTACGATTTCTTCGGCGTGAAAGCCTACACCACCACGACCAACCTACCGGCCAACGTACTCGCCAATCGGAAACTTTTCCAGGAAGCCATGCGCGCCGAAGGTTTCGGAACGATTCGGACGGAATGGTGGCACTTTAACTTTCTCGGCCCGCGGTATGAGTTATCGGATTGGGTTTGGGGGTGTGAGTGAATTGGTATTTTGGTGCTTTAGCTTCGCTGCTACTTCGTGGTGGTATTTTGGTGCTTTGGCTTGCGGGAGACTACGCCAGATTTACCATCACTGTCCGCGTTCCTTTACAATCTCCGGACGGATCCGTTGAGCCGCAGCGAACCGCTCCTGGGCCTCCGCCTCGCGGCCGGCGTTGAAGAGGGCCATCCCGTAGTTCCATTGAGCATCCGCATCGTTGGGGCGGACGGCCGCGGCGCGCTCAAAGAAGCCTACAGCCTCCTCCGTCTTGCCCGACACCCCAGAGGTGACGCCGAGTAAGCGCAAGGTTTCGTAATCCATCGGCCGCAGTTGTTCGGCTTCGCGGAGGTAGCGGTAGGCGCCTTCGATGTCGCCACGCTGCTCCCCGGCGGTTCGGCCACCGGCGCGCAGGGCAAGTATGAGATTGTCCTCGGCGGGTTGGTAGCTTGGGTCGAGCTCGAGTACCTTTTTGTAGGTGGTGATGGCGGCATCGTAGTCCTCCAGCAACAATTCGGCGTTACCGCGCAGCAGGTAGGCATTCCGGTAGGTGGGGTGGATTTCGATGGCTCGGTTCAGGTCGGTGATGGAGGTCGTCAGGAGTTCCTTTTGTCCGGGCTTCGCGGCGTCTGTCAGGCTTTGGTAGTAGTCCACCCGGGCCCCGCCGGCGGCGTTCAGTAGCTTGGCGGAGTTGGGTTGCTTTTTCACGTCGGTGGTAAAGAGGGTGTAGTTATCCTTCCAGTCCGGATTACGCAGTAGCGTCAGGACCGAGAAGACGGCCACCACGGCGACGCCGGCCCACGCCAACTTACCACCGTACTTCCGGGCTAGCAACTGTAGTCCGTAGCCCACCGCAAAGGCCCAGCCCAAGCTCGGGAAGAAGAGAAAACGTTCCGAAAGCAGCGTCCCGACGGAGAAAGGAATATTACTCGCCACGCTGATTCCGGAGAGGTATAGCAGGATCCCAAAAGCTAACGGCCGGTGGGTTTTCCACTTCAGGAGGGCAAAGGCCGCTAGCCCGAGGTGAACCAGTAAACCAATCCACGGGCCGATGTTGCCCCAGGTCTGCAGGGGGATGGAAACCGGGTAGTAATCGTGCACCAGGTTGACGGGCAGGAAAATCAGTTTCAGGTAGAGTAAAAGGGTGTAGCAACCGGTGGCGACCCTTTCGGCCAAGGGGATTTCCCGCCAGATGCCGTTCCACCACTCCACGAAGGGATTGTTCATGAGTTCGAGGATGGGGGCTCCCGAAGCGTCCGGGAGGATAGCGCTGCGCACGGCCAAGTACCCAAAGGCAGCGACGGCGGCGGGAGCAACGTATTTTAGTCCGGACCAATTCACGCCGTTTTTCGCCGGTCCACCGTCCCTTTTTACCGGTGGAAAGAGAAGTACTGCAGCCGGCAGCACGGCCAGGTAGGTGAAGGCGGTTTCTTTGCTCAGGCACCCCAGACCCATCGCCACGGCACCCGCGGCAGCGCCCAGCCAGCTTTTATCACGCGCCGCGCGCCAGACCAGCCAGGTGGCCAGCGCGGAAAAGAGCAACGCCGCAATCTCGTCGCGACCCTTAATGTTGGCCACGGCCTCGGTGTGGATGGGGTGAGCTGCAAACAGCCCCACGATCAGCAGCGGCAACCACCAGGCGTAGCCCCTGTTTTTGAGTAGGCCGGTCACGAAATACAGCAGGAGCGCCAAGAGAGCTCCGTACCAGACGACGTTGAAGAAGTGGCCGATGAATGGGCCCGGACTCACCTGCTGCTCCACGGCAAACAGCGCCAGCGTCAACGGCCGGTAACGCCCGCCGGTGACGAGGTTGGCCTTGGACTCATCCTCGAAAAAGCCGTAAAAAGTATCGTAGGCAAAGATGTCGCCAATGCCCGCCGTCCCCTTTTGTACGAGGGCATTGTCGGTGATGACGATGGCGTCGTCCACCGTAAAATCGTGGCCCAAGGTGTTGCCGTAGAGCACGAAGGCGAAGAGGAACAAGGCCGCGGCCTGCACGACCGGGCGTTGGAACCAAGCGGGCGCCGCCGTAGACACAACGATGGGTGCTGACTCAATCTTGGAAAGAGGGGAAACGGGAGCTTTCCGTTTTGACTTTTTCGCCATGGAACGAAAGTAGCCCATAAATGGGATTCTGCAGATTGCGGGGCGGGCCCCGAACCAATCAGGACTTGGTTCCTTTGGTTAACTCACGCACTAAAGAAAAATCTATGCCCCTGATCCTGGTAACGAACGATGATGGCATCACCGCCGGCGGTATCCGCGAACTCGTAGCGATCGCCCGCACCTTCGGCGAAGTCATCGTTGTGGCGCCGGATAGCCCCCAATCCGCCCAGGGCCACGCCATCACGATCGAGACGCCCATTTTCGTAAGGGAATCGGACGTGTTCGGCCCCGACGTCAAAGCCTTTGAATGTAGCGGCACGCCGGTGGATTGCGTCAAGATCGCCAAGAGCGTTTTGCTGGAAGGGCGGACGCCGGACCTCTGCGTATCGGGCATCAACCACGGGAGCAACGCGGCGGTGAATATCATCTATTCCGGTACGATGTCCGCCGCCATGGAGGCCAGTCTGGAAGGGGTACCGAGCATCGGCTTTAGCTACCTCGATTACGCCGCGGACGCCGACTTCAGCGTCTGCCGCCCCTACGTGGAAAAGATCATGCGCCAGGTGTTGGAAAACGGTATGGCCGGGGGCAGTCTCTACAACGTGAACATTCCCAAGCTGCCGGCCAGTGAGATCAAAGGCATCAAAGTATGCCGGCAGGCGGACGCCCGCTGGGTGGAAAAGTACCGGGCCGGCGAAGACCCCCGCGGCCGCCCCTATTACTGGCTGACGGGCGAATTCGTCAATAACGACCCGCACGAGGATGCTGACGCTAATGCACTATTGGCCGGATACGTCAGCCTGGTCCCAAGCCACCACGATCTTACGGATTACCGGACGTTTGAACGCCTGAAGAAGAATTTTAGTCGCGTAGTCGGGTAGTCGGGTAGTCGGGTAGTACGTTACTACCCGACTACGCTACTACCCGACTACAATACTAACAAAGTCGTGTAAAAACGTATATTCACAGCTATGAAGAAGCGTATCTGCCCGGAATGCGGCGAAGAATACACCGGCCGTTCGGACAAGAAATTCTGTTCCAGCCCCTGCCGCGCCGGTCATCACAACCGTAAGAACGCGGAGGATAATTCCTTTCAGCGGAGCATCAACAATATCCTGAAGCACAACCGTAACGTCCTGGCCGAGCTTAACCCGGACGGAAAGGCCAACGTGCGGAAGGATCGGCTGATCGACCGGGGCTTCAAGTTCCGCTACTTCACCAATCAGTATCGGACGAAGAACGATACGCTGTACCACTTCTGCTACGATTACGGCTACCGCGTGGAGAAGGCGGATAGCGACTGGGTGTTTCTGATTAAGCGGCAGGAGTACGTGGAGTGATTTAGTTGGGTAGTCGGGTAGTCGGGTAGTCGGGTAGTCGGGTAGTCGGGTAGTCCGCAATATTATTCAGCCTTTCAGGTTTTTCAACTAACTACTCTTTTAGCAGTCTTTCGTCTAAAGTCTTTCTTCTAGCCTCTTTCCTCTCCTCAAAGCAAGTAATGATTTCCAAGTACGATAATCTCCTGGTGGGCATGCTGGTTGCCATTGCCGTCGCCCTCATTGGCTACGCCCTTTGCGTGCAGGGGGTGGAGTCCGCCAACCAGCTCTTCGATATTTCGATGCAGTGGCGGCAGCGTTCCCTGGCTTTGATCGGTATCTGCCTGAACGTCATCCCTATGAACTACTTCCGCAAGAAGTACTGGAACAAGGCGCTGCGGGGGCTCGTGATCGGGACCTTTTTACTCGCCGTAGCCTGGTTTATTTACTTTGGCAATGACTTGCTGAACGGAGCGGCGACCTAAACACAGTCCTGGCCGCGGGACCTACCTTTGCGCCGTGGCGGTTACCATCCCCAAATACAAATACTGGCTGAGCCACCTTACGGAGCAGGTCCTGGAAACGGCTACCTCTCCGTACAATGACTACCTGCAGGTCAGCCTCGTCAGTGGCCGCCTGCAACTCGTTGCGGAGGACGCGATCTACAGCTTCGGTGATTACTACCTCAACTTCCGCAAAACATTCGACCGCTTCGTATTCGACGCCCTGCCGGAGGATGCGTCCGTACTCGTCCTCGGCCTGGGCCTGGGGAGTATTCCGGAGTTACTAGAGCGTCACCATGGTCTGAAGTACGAGTACGTAGCCGTTGAGATTGACCCGGTCATCATTGAACTGGCGTCCGACTATAGCTTGCCCGCGTTGCAATCCCCCATCGAAGTCGTGCAGGCCGATGCCTTCGCCTTTTTGCAGTTGGACGACCGGACCTACGACCTCATTTGCGTCGACGTTTTTCAGGATGCGGACATTCCCGACCACATCCTCACCCACGAGTTCCTGCACCTGCTGCAGGCCCGCCTCGCTAAAGGTGGAGCCCTCATCTACAACCGCCTGGCGGATACCGCTGAGCACCGGGAGGAAGCCCGGGTGTATTACGATGAGGTGTTCCGCATCACCTTCCCGGATGCCGGCGTCGTGGATACGGGGGGCAACTATATGTTGATCAACGAGGACGAGTTTATTAAATAGCTCGCGTCGTCGGACGATTCACCAGAAATAAGGCACAGCCGTTTCCTGGCTTCGTCCAACGACTTGAATAACTCAAATCCTAATTTTCTTACACGGCATTACTAAAAATTCTTTGGCCATAACTGAGGAAAATGCGTATGCGCTTCCTCCAGTGAATTGTCCGACGACAAGATCGTTTCTACATTCCGTCACAACCCCCTCTACCCCAAATTTGTCCTTCACCAGATGGCCTACCCTACTTTCACGCAACGCCTTGCCTACGCCAAACGGTGGCGGTCGCGCCGTGGGGAACGGCTGGCAGCGTTATGGGCTAAGCCCCTAAGTTTGCGCGGCGCGCTCGATCTATTTTTTGCGGGCCTCGACTACGTCGGCTTCAGCGATCTGTACGAGGCGACGACTACCTTATTTGCGCCTCGGTCCCGCCCACTTACGCCGCGGGAACGCGCCCTGCTCAAACCTTACTTCGGCAACAGCATCCCCTGGGATTTGATCCGCATCGACGAACGGGCCTGGGTCGGGCCGCGCTTCGCCAACCTGTGCTACGTCAGCTTGCACACCATCAATTCCTGGGGCCCGATGTCGGACCACGTCCTGGTCCACGAGGTCGTTCACGTTTGGCAGTACACCCACCGGGGGGCGGCCTACATCCCCCGGGCCCTATACGCGCAGACGACCGAAATGGGTTACAATTACGGTGGCCTTATGGAGCTCGACGCCGCTTACGAACTCGAAGATTTCAACTACGAGCAGCAGGCCGATATCATCGAAGATGCCTTTCGCCTCGCCAACGGGTACCAAGCGCAGTGGGAGCCCGGCCGGGGGGCCGAGATCCTTCCCTACTACCAACCTTACCTGGCCGAGATTCGCGCCGCCAACTATCAGCCATGGTAAGTATCTGCATCCCTACTTATCAGTACGACGTTACGAAACTCGTTCTTCGTTTGCAGGAGCAGATGGACGAAGTAGATTTTCCTACCGAACTCCTGGTTTATGATGATGCGAGCCCGCAGGTGCCGGGTTGGTGGGCCAGTAAACAAAAGCTGGAGCGGCGGGGGACCGTACTCAAACGCCTGGAACACAACCTCGGCCGGGGGAAGATCCGTAACCAATTGGTCCGCGACGCGCGCTTCCCTTTCGTGCTATTGTTGGACGCCGACGCGGCCGTACCGAACGACTTCCTCGCCACCTACGGGCGCCACCTCAACCTCCACCAACCGATCCTCCCCCTCCTACTGATTGGCGGGCGAACCTACGCCGAAGATCCACCCACCGACCGCAGTCTCCACCTCCACTGGTGGTACGGACGGAAACGGGAGAGTACGGACCGGCCGTACCGGGAGAATCCTTTTCACGGGTTCCAATCCAACAACTTTGTCGCCTCCCGCCAGCTGTTGCTGGACCGCCCCTTCCCGGAAGACGCCATCGGCTACGGCCACGAGGATACGCTGTGGGGTCAACAGCTGGAGGGGAAGGGCATCACGCTGAAGCGCATCGATAACCCCGTCGTCCACCTGGGTTTAGAACCGGCGCCGACCTTTCTCCGGAAGCAGCGGGAGGCCATCCTGAATTTAGCCCGCCTCCGGTCCCAACACCCGCACCTGCGTACGCGCCTAACGGATCTGTACGAGAAGGCTCCCCTCATGGGAAAGCTGGTAAAACTACTGCCAGAAAAGATCCTGATACAATACCTGATGGAAGTGAAAAAGCCGGACCTGCGGGGCCTCGATGCGCTAAAGCTCCGGTGGTACGCGGAGGAAATGGGGAAGCGTAATTAGGACCAAGGATATGCATCGTAGCGTGTCGTGAGATCCGCTAGTTCAAGCAATCTCAGGCACCAACCGCCCACAAACTATCGGCGAACCAACCTTTGCTATCCTCGAAATTACGGATGAAGCGGAAGTTGGCTTCGGCGGCGAGTTCCTGGATCTCACGGCGGCTGTACTTCTGGCTCACCTCTACGGAAATGGCCTCGAAGGGCTCGAACTCGATGGTCTCGTCCAGGTCCGCCAAATGAACGGTCTGCTTACCCTGGGTGACGATGAAGCTGCGGGCGGCACCGGAGACAGGGTCGTAGGTTTCCCAGTGGCGGAAGGCATTGGTTTGGAAGTCCGCCCCCAGTTCCCGGTTGATGCGGTGTAATAGATTGAGGTTGAAAGCGGCGGTGTGCCCCGCCGGATCGTTGTAGGCCGCCAGGATTTGCGCGGGGTCCTTCTTGAGATCAAAACCCGTCAGCAACAGATCTCCGGGACGGAGGTAGGTGCCCAGTTGAAGCATAAAGGTGGCTGCTTCGGCCACGGTAAAGTTGCCCACGTTGGCGCCCGGAAAGAGGACGAGCCGGCGGCGGTCTGCCCCACCCTGCCCGAGGCGATCGAGCGCCGCGAGGTATTCGCCCTGCACGGGTTGGAAGGTCAGTTGTGGCCAGCGGCGGTCGATCAGGCTCCCCAGCATTTCGATGGCGTGCATGCTGATGTCGATCGGCCGGTAAGTGAAGTCCGCCCCCTCCGCAATGAAGTGCTCGATGAGGAATTGGGTCTTGGAGCCATCGCCCGCGCCTAGTTCCACCAGATCGAAGGCCTGGCCCCGCATCTGCGCCAGCAGGTCCGGCGCCGCGCTTTGGAAGATCTCCCGTTCGCAATTCGTCAGATAATATTCTGGCATGGCCATGATGGCTTGGAAGAGCTTATCCCCACGGTCGTCGTAGAACCACTTGCTCGACAGGCGTTTGGGCTTGGCGCGCAAACCCTCCAGCGTTTCGGTGGCAAAGGCGGAATGAGCGGAGTGATTCATAGTACAAGGTGGGAGGAAACGGTAGCGGACAAACTAAGGCAGTATTTACGAAAGGCCATCCCAAGCCAGCCGGATGCCGGTGAACTGCCACCGCTTATCCGTCTGAAAGAAGTTGCGGTAACTCACCCGGGCGTGGCTCTGCGGTGTGGCACAACTCCCCCCACGCAGGACCATCTGGTTAACCATGAACTTGCCGTTATACTCGCCCAGTGCCCCTTCCGGCCGCGGGTAACGGGGGTAAGGCAAGTAGGCGGAATTGGTCCACTCCCAGGTATCTCCCAAGAGGTCACCCGATGCGAGCGGTTGGAAGTTGGTTCGGTCGGACCAGTTTTGATCGTTGCGGACTCCGCCACCGGCCACTTTGCAGGCGGCCTCCCACTCGAATTCTGTCGGCAGGCGGGCGCCGGCCCAGCGGGCGTAGGCATCCGCTTCGTACCAACTCACGTGGGTGACGGGGAGGGAAGGGTCAACCGGTTGCAGGCCACCCCCAAGTTGGTAGTGCAGCCATTTGCCGGACTCATCCTGGACCCAATAGAGCGGCGCCTTGACTTCTAACGAACGGGCCCATTCGATGCCCTCCATCTGCCAGAGTTCGAAACGTTCGTAGCCGCCGTCGCGCATGAAGCGGAGGTAGTCCCCGTTCGCGACGAGGGAAGTAGCCAAGCGGAAGTCTTCCAGGTAGACCTGGTGGACGCTCAATTCATTATCCCAACAAAAGCCGCTGCCTTCATGGCCGATGGTGTGAAGACCAGTCTCCACCTTGAGGTATTCCCCTTGGTAGGCAGCTTGGGTTTCGGTAGTTACGGGTTCGTCCGTGTAGGCGGGGAAGAAGGGGTTTGTCCCCAGGATGTATTTGATGTCCGTCAGCAAAAGCTCCTGGTGCTGCTGTTCGTGGTGGCAGCCCAATTCGACGAGTTCGCGGATACGGATAATCTCCCGGTGGTCGGAAGCGAGCAATTCGGCAATACGCTCATCCACGTGCCGCCGGTAGTCCAGGATGGTACTAAGTTCGGGCCGGGTCATGTTCCCCCGGTTGGAGCGGGTGATGCGTGGCCCCTGGCTCTCGTAGTAACTATTGAAGAACCAGTTTAATGCGGTGTCGTACGGAGTGTAGCCGTCGACGTACTCCGCGAGGATAAAGTTTTCGAAAAACCAGGTGACGTGCCCGAGGTGCCACTTCGGTGGGCTTACGTCGGGGTAGGGTTGGACGACGTAATCCTCCGGCCGGAGGGGGGCACACAACGCGACGCTTTGTTGGCGGACGACCAGAAAATGATCGGCAAGACTCGTGTTACTGTCGATGCTTTTGGTCATGCGGTGGCCACTTCGGAGACGGCCACTCCCTTCCAGAAAGCGATGTACCCGGCAATCTTCTGAGCTTTGGGGTAAGGTTCCCGGTAAACCCAGGCGGCGTCGGCGTTGACGTCATCACCCACCACCACGTCGTAATAGCTGCAGTCTCCCTTCCACCCGCAAAAACTGGTGGTATCGGAGTGGCGGAGGTAATCCTTATTCACGGCCGTTTCCGGAAAGTAGTGGTTGCCCTCTACGACGACCGTTTCGTCGCTCTCGGCGAGCACCCGGCCGTTCCACTTAGCTTGCATCATATTGCTAATCTTCTTTAATCTGCCACTTAACGCCAAGCTATTGGATAGGTTGAGATAAGAACGGCCCAACATCCTGAATGCGAAGGAACACCGACTGCAGACTATAGACTACAGACTGTAGACTACACCTTCCCCCAACGCAGAAAGCCCAACCACTGTACGTGATTGGGCTATCCGGATACAAAGAAGCGAAAACGTTCTTAGTTAATGCGACGCTCTTTGATACGGGCCTTCTTACCGACGCGGTCACGCAGGTAGAAAAGACGGCTGCGACGCACCTTACCGTGCTTGACGATCTTGACGGTGTCAATCGCGGGAGAGTTCATGGGGAAGATACGCTCAACGCCAATGCCGTTGGAGATCTTGCGAACGGTGAAGGTCTTCGTAGCGCCTTCGCCTTTGATCTGGATCACATCGCCGCGGAACTGCTGGATACGGGACTTTTCGCCCTCCGTAATCCGGTAGTCAACGATGACGGTGTCGCCGGCACGAAAATCGGCAAATTCCGTTTTCTTGGCCAACTGTTCTTGTACAAATGAAATAGCATCCATGGCGGAGTAATTTTCTGGTAGTCGCTTTTTGCGGGGTGCAAAGGTACGTACTCTCTTTTTGCTGGGCAATAGGCGCCTGAATTTATTTTCGGCGTTGGCGGCCCTTCCCGGCTGGACTAAGGCGCGGGAGTCGGTGGGGGCAGCTCACCGATAGAGATGCTTACACTCTTGTCAGCAGTGTTTAAGTCTTCCGCATAGGTGCCCGGGGCGATGATGATCGTTTCTTGTGGCATACCTAGATCAGCCGCCGCGGCAATCGCATCTTCTATTGATAGATAATACTCCCCTTTAGTTACATTGACGACTACCGCGGGTACCAGTGTTACTGCTTGAGTCGAATAACTGGGTAGGTAAACTACATCGTTTACCACAGGTACGGTAATATTGGCAAATTCTCCGACGACTGAAGTGGCGCTGATGATCTCGAAGGTTTCTCCCGGGCTGGGGATAAAGGAGCCCCAATCGACTCGCAATGATGTGTTGGTGATCGTCACCGACTTCATACAGTCTAACTGATCGTGTCCTTGCCCTGGCGTGGAGCCTTGAATTTCGCACACGTAAGTCGTTTCATCAAGGTCAAGGACTTCAACGAAGGTGAGGGTCCCGGGGCTTGCTCCCGGTTCAAAAGTGGAGGTGGAGCTGTTGGTGGAAAAAGTAGTAGCGCTCTGGATATCGTCGATGGTACCCCTCCCGGTAATCTTCCCGGCATTGGTAAAGAGGCCATTATTGTCTAAGAGGCCATCAACTTTAATCGTACCATTATTGGTAAATTGAGATCCAGTATTGACCCTGAGCGTTCCATTCGGGATAACCTCGAGTAGTCCATTGATTCCATTGGTAATTGCTGTTTGAGCGTGTATTGCGTCGCCGCTGACGTCCCCAAATTTCATGACGCCGTCATTCGATATTCCTTGGACCGCCCGTACGGAAACCGCGTGAGTGCCCCCCGTGGTAGCAAACTCTATCGTTCCAGCGTTAGAAAAATTCGAAGTGTTCAAGAATATTGCCGTGCCCGGGCTCGCAACTGTACCCGTAACATTTTCGATTTGTATCCGCCCATTAGCCTGATTGGTAAATTCGCTGGACCCCCCATTGATTTCGATCGCTGCTTCGCTCACCGCACTCGTATTTCCAATAGTCAATGACCCTGAGTTGGTAACGGTTGCGCTAGTGCTGCTTACGTCGCTAATCCCCGATCCACCCGTGTTATTGATGGTCATAGCGCCAGCGTTGACAACTTCGGCATTATTCTTTAAAAATACGCCGCCCCCAGCAATGGGGCTGTTTGAGCCGATAGCTACCGTAGCGTTTGTTTGGTTGGTGAACTTTGTATCCGCCTCCATGTCGATACCGTTGAAGCCGGTCACATTATCAATCGCAATACTTCCTGCGTTATCGAACGAGCAGTCGTCAGTTAAGCGAAATCCTGAGACTTCGATGGGGGCTACCCCGCCGACCACGATATTGCCATCTGATGTGTTAGTAATGCTGGCATTTCCCGTCGCAAAGATGCCGTTGAACTGGGTGATGTTATCAACATTTAAGTTACCGCTATTGCTAAAGGTTGAACCATCGAAAAGTGCGATACCACTTAGGTTGATTGGGCCACTTGCGCCAATATTAATGGTTCCCGAATTGGTTAACCCCGCATCTGAAAGGATATGGATACCATCTTCATTCACGTGATTAATATTTAAACGGCCAGTGTTGTTGAACCTGGAATTGTTATTTGCTAATACGCCGTGCCTTCTAATCGGCCGCGCGGCGGAGAGGCCGATATTTATCTCATTGGCGTTAGTAAATACCGCCCTCGCAAAGAGGGCAATCCCCTGGAACACAGTGGTGTTCTCGATGTTAATCACTCCTGAATTGCTAAACGTTCCTCCAAGACAAGCAATACCACTATTCTGCAAGGGGCCGTTGCTACCCAAGTGAATTCGCCCACTGGAGGTATTTAAGAAGCTAGCTTGGTTGAATGTAATGATGCCATCCTGAGTGACGGAATTATCGCACGTCAATTCGCCACGGTTCTCAAAACTTGAGGTGCCTGCAAGTGAAACCCCGCTTGTATTGATTGGATTATTCTCTCCAATTTTGACCGTTCCCGACGCTTCATTAATAAAGGCGCCCGTGTCAGTCATGCGAAGTCCGTCGCTACCTATCGAGCCGCTGTTTCCAATTAAGACAGTAGCGGAACTACGGTTGATGACACTTGAATTGCGGCTGACCACCATACCGAACGTTGCACATCTCGATATTCTAACCGACCCAAAGTTCTCAAAGCTTACGTTAGAGGCAAACGCCATTCCAACGGCGCCAATATTTCCATTTTCGCCAATATTGATCTCACCCCGGTTGACGAAACTGGGCGATATCTCATCGCGAAAGAAACTGCCGTAAGCGCCCGAAGTCGTCCGGTCAATATTGATTGAACCGCCAACATTATTTTCGATGACTCCAAAGTCTTGGATAATTCCTACCTGTTGTGGCCCGTTCGTTGTACCGATACTAATCGTACCACTATTCTCTAACCTGGCGCCAGGAGCCCTTAGATTAATTCCATGTACTTGAGAATCGTTGATCTCCAAGCTTGCACTGCTTCCGATGGTAAGCTCCCCTCCCCGTAGGACGACGGATTGAGCTACGGCGAAAAAATTTGCCGGAATGGTGACCTCTTCCCCCGCCTCAATGATAACATTATGTGTTGCGGTGGGCACACCCAGCGACCAACCAGAGGGGTCATTCCAGTTGCCGGCACCGCCAGTCCATTCATTGTCCTGAGCCAAAAGAGATAAGCTGCTTACTACGGCTAGCCATAGAGTAAATGTAAGTCTCATAATAGTTTGTGTTCTGACAGCAATACCACCAGATTAAATTCTTGGTCTTCGATGGCTGGATACATCGGAGATACTTTCCCAAATAAATTAGGCAGGCTATGCTAAAAGGCGAGTAATCTCTGGTACGTAGTAATTTTAAGTAATCGCTTAGAGCTTGTTTGGGATTTTTGAGAACTGCTAATCAATGATTACCTGCGGTGCTACTGCGTGGTTACGGTTCTTGCTAAATTAAAATTTACGCACCTAGCGGGCTAAGTAAGTAGATTTTGATGACGCCAGGTTTGTAAATGCTTGATTAGCAGGAAGCAAAAATCCGAACAAGCTCTTAAAGGCAGCAAAGGTAGTAAATGGCATCCATCTCAATGGTGATGAAATGGATATCGACTGGTAGTAGTTGGTCTCTACCTATTCGTCTTAGTTAAGAATATGGTGCACCGGCTCGGGTGTAAGGGGAAGAGACAAAAAAATACGTTATGGAACCCAGACAGACCGGTACGGTCAAGTACCACCATCGCCTTACCTTACCGGTACAAGTCACCTCCCATGCAAAACCACGCCTCCCGCACCGCTGCCTTCCTGAAGGACGATGCCCGCACCGACTGGCACAACCAATCCATTTGGCACGTGCGCTCCAAAAGAGATAACCTGGTCCACGACATCCCGGAGTGGGAAAGTATTCGCCAGTTGGGGTCGGACATCAAGGACAACGTCCTGAGTAACCTCGACACCTACCTCGAGCAATTCTCGGCCGCGGCGGAGGCCAACGGAGTAATCGTCCACTGGGCGGCGGACGCTAAGGAGCACAACGAGATCGTCCACGGCATCCTGGCGAAGCACGACGTGGACCGCATCGTCAAATCCAAATCCATGCTCACCGAGGAGTGCCACCTGAACCAGTACCTGGAAGCGAAGGGCATCGAAGTGGTGGATACCGACCTCGGCGAACGCATCATCCAGCTCAAGAACGAGCCGCCCAGCCACATCGTCATGCCCGCCATCCACCTGAAGAAGGAGGAGATCGGCGAGCTCTTCCACGAGCATCTGGGTACGGACAAAGGCGCCAGCGATCCTCAGTACCTCACCGAAGCCGCGCGGGGCCACCTCCGCGAAAAATTCCTCGCCGCCAAGGCCGCCATCACCGGCGTCAACTTCGGGGTGGCCGAGACGGGGGGCGTCGTCGTCTGCACCAACGAGGGCAACGCCGACATGGGTGTACACCTTGCGCCGGTACAGATTCACTGCATGGGTATAGAGAAGCTCATCCCGCGGGCGGAGCACCTCGGCGTATTTACCCGTCTGCTGGGGCGGAGCGCTACGGGCCAACCCATAACCATATATACGTCTCACCACCACCGCCCCAAACCGGGCGGGGAAATGCACATCGTTATCGTTGACAATGGCCGGACCGAACAGCTCGGCCGGGAGGATTTCCGCAACAGCCTCAAGTGCATCCGTTGCGGAGCCTGCATGAACACCTGCCCGATCTACCGCCGGAGCGGGGGGCATTCCTATGACCACACGATTCCCGGCCCAATCGGCTCCATCCTCAGCCCGGGGAAGGACCTGAAGAAGCATAAGGACCTGCCCTTCGCCAGCACCCTCTGTGGTTCCTGTTCGGACGTATGCCCGGTCAAGATTGACATCCACGAGCAACTCTACAAATGGCGGCAGATCGTGAGCGAGGAAGGCCACCTCGAGAAGGTGAAGAGCATCCCCCTAGCGGGCGCCGGCGCCGTGCTGTCCAAGGGCGGGTTGTACAACTTCATGGGTAAGGCTGCCCGCACGGCCCTCAAGATTGCTCCCCGCGCGCTGGTCTACAATCAGTTCAACGCCTGGGGGCAGAGCCGGGAGCTACCGGAAGTCCCCAAGCAATCCTTTAAGGAGTGGTACGCGGAAAATCGGAAATGATCCGGACCCGCCAGGTATCCAAATTTTTTCTAGCTCCGTTTGCCCATTTTATCGCACCTGCGACAGCGCCCAAGTCAACGTCATGTCCAAGCAATCCATTTTAGCCGCCGTCCGCGCCAACAAGCCCGCCGATCGCCCGCTGCCCGAGCTCCCGACCTATACGCCCGACCCCGAAAACGATCTTGCCGTTTTCACCGCTTCCCTCGGTAGCAGCAAGGGCAAAGTGATTCCCGCCAGCACCCTGGATGACTATTTGCGGGAGCAATTTCCGGACGCAAAAGTGATCGCCTCCACGGTGCCCGAGGTGACTGGCAACGTAGATTTGGACGCCATCAAAGAACCCCTCGAACTGGCCCTGGTCGACGTAGCCATCATCGGCGCCCAGTTTGCCGTAGCCGAAAACGGCGCGATGTGGGTCAGTGAGCGAGAATCCATTATCCGCGTCCTCCCCTTCATCACCCAGCACCTGATTTTGATCGTTGAGGGCGACATCGTCCCCACCATGCACGAAGCTTACCGCAAAATCAAGATTGACGACACGGGTTTCGGCGTCTTCATCGCCGGTCCCAGCAAGACGGCAGACATCGAGCAAAGCCTCGTAATTGGTGCCCATGGCCCGCGTAGTTTGGCGGTGGTGATTAAGTGAGTTCCATTTCTATTTTGTTCTCTGGCGATAGGGACTTTAGAAGATAGATTTTAGACTTTAGAGCGGTGGCTGTCTAAAATCTATCTTCTAAAATCCAAAGTCTGAAAAGGGGCGCTGACGCGGGTGCGATGAGAAAGGCAAGAAATTTCCTGGCACGCTTCTTGCAAACCAACCTTTCCCGCAGCGTGAGCTTTAATAGTATAGACCCCAGGACAAACATGAGCAGCAACAAGACCAAGATCAACATACGAGTGGAAAAACCAGGTTTCGATGAAGACCAGGACATGTTTCCCTTTATCGGCACGGACGATGGCGACGAACTGCTGGATAGTTCCGACCTGCCATCAACGCTGCCCTTTATTGCCCTGCGGAATTCGGTGTTCTTCCCTACGATTGTCACCCCCATCAACATTGGCCGGGAGCAGAGCACGAAGGCCATTCAGAAAGCGAACACTACGGCGAAGTACGTAGCCATTTTCGCCCAGCGGGATGCGTCCACCGACGATCCGGATGAGGATGACCTGTACGAGATCGGTACTATTGCCAGGATCGTAAAAATGATGCGGATGCCGGATGACAGCCTGACGGCCGTACTCCGGGGCCGCCAGCGTGTCCGCCGCAAATCCCTGAGCAAAAAAGGGGGGTATCTGAACGGAAAGGTTGAACTATTAAAGTACGACCTGCCGGAAGATGCACTGACCTTCCGTGCCACCATCGACAGTGTCCGGGATGCAGCCCGCAAGGCCATTGAACTGAGCCCAAACATCCCCTCCGAGGCTCAGATGATGCTGGACAATATTGACTCTAGCAGCCACTTATTGAACTTCATCGCCAGCAACCTTAATAACGAGGTCATCAGCAAGCAAAACCTGTTGCGGGAGAACTCACTGGCGAAAAAAGCCACCATGGTTTTGGAGTTGATCACTAAGGAGCTCCAGGTCCTCGAAATTCGGGACCAGATCGATACCAAGGCCCGCGGCGACATTGAGGAGCAGCAGCGGCAGTACTACCTCAACCAGCAAATGAAGGCCATCCAGGACGAGTTAGGCGACAACCCCAACAAGGCTGAGATCGAACGTCTCGAGAAACGAGCACTGGAAACGGAATTACCGGAGGACGTCACTAAAGTATTCGCCCGGGAAATTGCCCGTTTGCGCCGGATGAATCCGCAGGTAGCGGAATACAGCGTACAACTTTCCTACCTCGAAACCTTACTGGACCTTCCCTGGAACGTCTACACTGAGGACAACTTCGATTTACCCTCCGTGGCCAAGAAACTGGACGATGACCATTACGGTCTTGAAAAGGTAAAGGACCGGATCCTGGCCCACCTGGCCGTCCTGAAACTGAAGGGCGACATGAAGGCGCCGATTCTACTTCTACTCGGCCCTCCCGGTGTGGGTAAGACCAGTCTTGGGAAGAGCGTTGCCGAAGCCCTGGGCCGCAAGTACGTACGGATGAGCCTCGGTGGTCTCCACGATGAAAGTGAGATCCGTGGCCACCGCAAGACTTACATCGGCGCGATGCCGGGCCGGATCGTCCAGAACCTGAAAAAGGTCGGCTCCAATAACCCGGTCTTCATCCTGGACGAGATCGACAAGGTGGGGCAGAGCCACCGGGGAGACCCCTCCTCCGCCCTCCTGGAAGTACTGGACCCGGAGCAGAACAGCACCTTCCACGATAATTACCTGGACGTGGACGTAGACCTGTCCAAGGTCATGTTCATCGCCACGGCGAACAACTTCGGGGCGATCCAACCCGCCCTGCGGGACCGGATGGAGATCATTCGCCTTGACGGTTACTCCGAAGAAGAGAAATTAGAGATTGCGAAGAGCCACCTCGTCCCCCGGCAGCGGAAGGAACACGGTTTGAAGACCAAGCAGATTAAGATCGGCGCCCCTACCCTACGCGCCGCCATTGGTGGGTACACGCGTGAGAGTGGCGTCCGCAGCCTCAACCGCCAGATTGCGGGTATGATGCGGTACGCGGCCAAGCAGATCGCGATGGAAGAAGCCAAATCCGTCACCATAAAGCCGGACATGCTGGAAACGGTACTCGGCCCGGCCACCTTCGAGCGGGAGCCTTACCGCGCGGGGAAACTCCCCGGCGTTGCGGTTGGGCTGGCCTGGTCTCAGGTGGGTGGTTCCATCCTCTACATTGAGGCTTCCCTCAGCCCCGGAAAGGGTGGCCTGCAGCAAACGGGCAACCTCGGTACGGTGATGAAGGAGAGTGCCATTACGGCGCGGTCCTACCTGAAGGCACACGCTGATAAACTGGGCATCAAACGGGAAGCCATCAAGGAGCAAGATCTGCACGTCCACGTCCCGGAAGGTGCGACCCCGAAGGATGGCCCAAGTGCCGGCATTACGATGCTGACGGCGATGGCCAGCGCCTACTCCGGCAAACCGGTGAAGCCGTACCTGGCAATGTCCGGCGAGATCACCCTGCGAGGTCGGGTCCTTCCGGTCGGCGGTATCAAGGAAAAGTTGCTGGCTGCCCGCCGGGCGGGGATGAAGCACATCCTACTGAGTAAGCTGAACGAAAAGAACGTCCGGGAGATCGAAGCCCGTTACCTGAAGGGCCTGACGATCACGTACGTGGAGACGATGCGCGAGGTGCTGGATTTCGCCCTTTAGTATTTGGTAACGCCCACCGGTACAACCGGAGACGGTTGTGGATTGTCCATAGTAACGAGTAACTCAATCAGTATGCGGATATTTCTTTTCAGTTTGCTTGCCTTTTGCCTGGCATCCAGCGCCAGCGCCCAGGAATACGTGGACCAGAACGGGGAAGAACTGGTACAATTCTCCGGAATGGTGCTGGACGGAGGGAATGAGCGCCTGCTGCCGATTCCGTACACGACGGTCTTTATCAAAAACGATGGCCGCGGCACCTACGCGAACCTGGAAGGTTTTTTCAGTATCGTGACGCACAAAGGGGATACGGTGGTCTTCTCCGCCCTCGGCTACGATGACGCGACCTACGTGGTGCCCGACACCCTGACCGAAGAGAAGTACAGCATTGTCCAGCTGATGACGCAGAACAACATCGACTTGCCGGCGGCGGTCGTCTTCCCCTGGCCGAGCCGGGAGCACTTCAAACTGGAGTTTTTGGCCATGGACGTCACGCCCGAACTGCAGAGCATTGCTAACGACAACTTGAGCGCGGACAAATTGGAGCAACTGCGGGAAACCATTCCGCGGACGGGTGCGGAGAACGGAAGTTACTACCTCCGCCAACAGGCTAAGCAGACCTATTACATTGGCCAGCAACCGCCGATGAATATTTTCAGCCCCGTAGCCTGGAAACAGTTCTTCGACGGATGGAAGCGGGGAGACTTTAAAAAGAAAAAGAATTAGGGATTCCGACACGGCCGATCCGGCAGGCAACTATCCCACCGGATCGCTCGTTTAACGGGTATGAACGCCCCTAACGACAAGGAACCTGACTACAACCACTGGCTGATTGGTGGAGGTATTTTGTTTTCTTTCCTCCTGATCGCCATCGCGATCAACCCAATCGTTGGCATTTCTCTATTCCTATTTTGCGCACTGGTCACGCTATTTGTTTTGGTGTTTCTGCTGATCAGAAATCCGGGCTTCTTCCGTAGACAAGCCCAGCCGGCAAAGACGGATCTTTCCAGCCGCCTCCAGCAACGCCTACTGGATTGCGAGATGCGAGAGAATAAGTTTCGGGACGAGGCTAATGCCATCCGGGAACGCATCGGTGAACTACGGACAAGCCTCGACAAAAACACCACCGCCCCGGCGGAGGAAGTGACCAAGGCGGAGGAGCTGATCAAGGCGCTGAAAGCGGAGTTTGACCTGCGCCACACGAAGGCCCTCTTCTTTGCCGACTGCGCGACCCGCCTGCGCCAGCTGCAGGACCGTCACCAACTCAACCAGCGGATGGCCGCTAGCCGCGCGGAGTTGCGGGCCTTACGGGCAACTAATTTTGATGACGAGGCCACCGTGGAAGAAACGCGGTACCACCTGGAGCAGGATGCCATCCAGCTGGAAACCATCAGCGAACTCACTAAGGATGTGGGAGATAACTTCAAAGCGGATAAAGCGGAAGAGTTGCGCTTGCGCCTGGAGAAGTTGAGGAAGGATATTCTCAGCAACGGCGCATCGTTGAACGGGAAGAAAAATTAGCCCGGGAGCTTGCAGGATTTAGACGGGGCTGCTTATCTTTGCACCCGCTAACGCAGAATGCTGCGTGATGCTAATATTTGATAGTTGATTATTACTGATTGCTATTGCATATCCTACCAGGCCCGTTCGTCTATCGGTTAGGACGCCAGGTTTTCATCCTGGTAAGAGGGGTTCGATTCCCCTACGGGCTACAAAAACGCTACGCGTTTTTGATATGCGATTGGCGATTTGCTTCGCAGTACTTCGTGCTCTCGATAAGTGATTTTTGATTTCCCGCACGGCACTCGTGGGCTTCGCCCTACTCGGTAGTGCTTTCTATGCGAGATAAGTCAGTCCTCAAAAATCACCTATCTAATATCACATATCTTTCCAGGCCCGTTCGTCTATCGGTTAGGACGCCAGGTTTTCATCCTGGTAAGAGGGGTTCGATTCCCCTACGGGCTACAAAACGCTTTGCGTTTTGATATGTGATTCTCGATATTAGAGTCTCGATTCTTGATTTCTCGGCTGGCACTCGTGCGGCTGCGCCGCTACTCGGTAATGTGTTACTACGTTGCACTACGAAGTAGCTGTTTAGAAAATCAGTCCTCAAATATCACCTATCAAAAGGCCCTTCATCGTATGGTGGAGGGCCTTTTTTGTGTCCTCTGGTGATAGTTATTGTTAAATTAACACTAAGTACCCTATTTTTGGGGCCTCAATTGGATAATGGCGGGCTTGGAAGCCAACTTCGCTTCTGAATTATCCGTTATCCTTCTTTACGGCCGCCGGTGAATTTTGCTGGGTAGATCTCAGTTCGGCAGCCTTTACGCTATTAAATATCCCCACACAACCATGGCAAGAATTGCTATTAACGGCTTTGGCCGTATCGGACGTATCACCCTTCGTAACCTACTCGAAAAAGGCCTCGACGTTGTTGCCGTCAACGACCTGACGGACAACGCTACCCTGGCTCACCTTTTCAAGTACGATAGCGTACAGGGCAACTACCCCGGCGAAGTAAAGGCGGATGACGATTACATCTACATCGACGGTAAAAAGATCGATGCCCTAAGCCAGCCCGACCCGAGCAAACTGCCCTGGGGCGACCTTAACGTTGACGTGGTACTCGAATGTACCGGCCGTTTCCGCGACCAGGACAAGGCGCAACTGCACATCGATGCTGGTTGTAAGAAAGTACTCATCTCCGCGCCTGCGGGCAAGGGGGACGTTGCTACCGTAGTCCTCGGTGTAAACGAAGAGGTACTCGATGCCGACACCAAAATCTACTCCAACGCGAGTTGTACGACCAACTGTCTGGCTCCTCTCGTAAAGGTTCTCGACGACGCCTTTGGCGTTGAGCATGGCCTCATCACCACCGTACACGCCTACACGGCCGACCAGAACATACAGGACGGCCCGCACAAGGACCTCCGCCGTGCACGTGCTGCAGCGGTGAACATCATTCCTACCAGCACCGGTGCCGCTAAGGCGGTAGGTCTGGTACTCCCCCACCTCAACGGTAAGTTGGATGGTGGCGCCATGCGCGTCCCCGTTCCTACCGGCTCACTGACGGACCTGAGCGTCGTTCTCAAGAAAGAGGCCAGCGTAGAAGAAATCAACGCAGCCTACAAAGCAGCGGCGGAAGGCCCAATGAAGGGCATTCTTGACTACGTAACTGACCCTTACGTGTCTTCTGACATCGTAGGTAGCAAGTTTTCCAGCCTTTACGACGAAGGCCAGACCAAGGTGATTGGTAAGCTCGTCAAAGTAGTGAGCTGGTACGACAACGAAGCTGGCTACTCCGCCCGCCTCGCTGATCTGTGCGAGCGCATCGCTGCTATGTAATTTAGCCGGGAACATCCACCCGACTTCATCCCTTACAATGTACAGTCCGCCCTGGCGTGGGCTGTACATTGTACTTTTAACTCCTCCCAAAATTGCGATCCGTACCGCGTTGGTAATTGGACGCTCGTGCGTGCGGTCAGCTGACTTGAATTCATAGCTGATGCCTCGTACGCCCCAAAACATAAAAAATGGCTTCCCTTAAAGACCTAGACGTATCCGGCAAGAAAGTACTCGTGCGCGTAGATTTTAACGTACCGCTCGACGAAGACAAGAACGTTACGGACGATACCCGAATCGCCCGCGCAGCACCAACGATTAGTTACCTGTTGGAGCAGGGAGCCGCCGTGATTCTGATGAGCCACCTCGGCCGCCCCCAGAAGGAAAAGCTCGATGATGGAACGATCAACTACGACAAGTTCAGTTTGGCGCCGGTCGTCACGACCCTGGAGGACCACGTTGGTTGTCAGGTGACTTTCGTCAACGATACCATTGGTGATAAAGCTAAGGAAGCCGTTGCCGCGCTGGAACCCGGACAGATCCTTCTCCTGGAAAATACTCGCTTCTACAGCGGAGAAGAGAAAGGCGATGAAGACCTCGCTAAGTCCCTATCCGAACTGGCCGACGTGTACGTGAATGATGCCTTCGGAGCCGCCCACCGGTCCCACGCCTCCACGGCTACGGTGGCGAAATTCTTCGGCCAGGATGCCAAAGCGTTTGGCTTCCTGATGGAGGCCGAAGTTGAAGGCGCCCAGAAACTGCTCGTAGACCCCGCCCGCCCCGTAACGGCCATCGTCGGCGGTGCCAAGGTGAGTGACAAGATCCTGCTGTTAGAAAAACTGTTGGACTTCGCCGATAACATCATCATCGGTGGTGCAATGGCTTACACCTTCAGCCTCGCCCAGGGCGGCAAAGTAGGCATGTCTTTAGTTGAAAAAGACAAAACCGACAACGCGCTGGACCTCCTCAAAAAAGCGGAAGCCAACGGTACCAAAATCTACCTGCCAGTAGATACGAACGTGGGCAAAGAGTTCTCTAACGAGACGCCCAGCAAGATCGTTAAGGCCGGTGAGATTGGCGATGAGTGGGAAGGCCTGGATATTGGCCCCGAAAGCATGCAAAACTTCAGTGAAGTGATTGCAGATAGTAAGTCCATTCTCTGGAACGGCCCAATGGGGGTCTTTGAAATGAGCAATTTCGCGAAGGGGACGAATGCAGTTGCTAACGCAGTCGCAAAGGCTACCCAGGAGAACGACGCTTATTCGCTGATTGGTGGAGGTGATTCCGTTTCCGCCATTAACCAAGCTGGCTTGGCGGACCAAGTAAGCTTCGTTTCAACCGGTGGTGGAGCCATGCTCGAATTACTGGAAGGCAAGGAATTGCCCGGTATCGCTGCCATCAAAAACTAGCGATCAATTAATAAACGAACTCGAAAGCCGGAGCCGACGCCACTGTCGCTCCGGCTTTTGTATTTTCAGACAATCATCCTTTTAACTTTCAGCGTGTTTATTAGGCATGGAACTTGAAATCACCGTCGGCAAAGGAACACAGGAAGACAATAATCTGTCCTTCGATACGGCCGTTGCGCTGGATGAGTCCGCGCAACCCGGCATGTTTGCGAGCCCGTACTCATGTGTCCTGTGTCTGGACCTCCTCTTCAAAAAGGTGGAGGAACTGGTCGCTACCGGAGATGCCGGAACTCAGTTTCTGGGGAAGGAGGTCCTACGACGGGCTAAACAGGTGCCTGAGTTACGGGAGCCCATTGTGGATTTAAGCATCTTTGGCGAGCACAAGGAGACGATTGAAATGCTCATGCTCTTCATCATCCCCGCCGCTGAGAAGGAAACGGCATTGTTCAAGTTTAGCCGCCCCTTCACCTTTAACCCCGTTTACGTAAGCCCCGCCATGCAAAGGTTGCTGGCGGTGCAGGATGCCTGCTACTCCTTCACCGGAGAGATGAGTGCCGTGATGACGCGCCACCAGATCATGATTGGTGCCACTATATTGAAGACCTTTTATGACGTCGATATCAACGTCATGCCTACGGCGATGCTGACCGTACCCGACCATCAGTCAGGCCTCCAGTTGTTCTTTAAGCCGGAGATGGTGGATGATTACGCTACGATCATACCTAAAGGACCGCTGCCAAAATTAAACCAGGCTGATATCAATCGGCTGCTGACCAACGTCAGTGACACCTCTCTCTGGCTGGAGCTTTTGCCGCCGGAAAAATTCGAATTTCACGGGGTTCATCTTACGCGGCTCTCCGAAGTAACGGAGGAGGAAGCACTCAGCCGGCTCAAACACCGATTGATCAGCCGCGATGCCATTCTGGACGTTGAGCGCGTCCGGGAACTGGCCAACCTCATTAGGATTCACTTCAAGAACCCAACCTTAAGTCTGGGGCTCTCCGCTGTCGATTATCCGCTGGACCGTGCGGTGGACCACGAGTACCGTATCCGCTTTAACATGCTGGCGGACTCCGTCGACCGGCTGACCGGAGACAACTTTAAGGGTAGCATCTACGAGCGTGCGTTTGAATCTCGGGAAGTGCTCGTCATTGAAGACCTGAGTAATCTGCAGTCCTCCGGAAGGTTGGAGCGTCTTCTCCTGCAGCAGGGTATTCGAAGTCTGCTGATCGCCCCTTTGCTGGACCAACAGCGCAACGTGATTGGAATGGTAGAGCTGGGCTGCCCGGAACCCTACGGGATCAATGCTTTCATGGAGCTTAAATTCCGGGAAATTCGCGGCCTCTTCAGAACGGCCGTTGAGCGTAGTCGAGAGTATATCGACAACCGTATCGAAGCTATTATGCGGGAGCAATACACCAGTTTGCATTCCAGTGTAGAATGGAAGTTTACCGAAGCAGCCTTCGACGTATTGCAGCAGATCGATCAGGGTAAATCCCCCATTTCTCCTCCCATTGCGTTTAGTGACGTCTATCCCCTTTACGGGCAGGCGGATATTGTGGGGTCTAGCGCCATCAGAAATGCAGCCATCTACCAAGACCTGTTCGATAATATCCGGGAAGGTAGATTTTTCCTGGCCCGGGCGCTGGAGTTGATTGAATTCCCGCTTACTCAGCAGGTTATCCGAGCGATTGATCAACACCTACAGTTGCAGGTAGAAGACTTCAATAATGGCCACGAAATTCAGTTAGGTGAATTGATCCATACGCAGATATCTCCGTTGGTGAATCAACTCGGGCGGCAACACCCGGAGCTTAAGGCACTCAGCCACGCCTATTTTGAGAAGGTTGATCCGGAACTGGGCCTGTTTGCCCGCATCCGGACGGACTACGAAACCAGCGTTGGAAGAATCAACCGTGAATTATCGGACTTCTTCACCGCTCGGGATCTGGCCGCGCAAGCCACCCTACCCCACTACTTTGAAAAGTACCGGACGGACGGCGTGGAATACGAGATCTACGCGGGGCAGAGTTTGCTCAAGTCCCAAGAATTCAGCGACGTTCACCTCCGCAACTTCCGGTTGTCGCAGTTGATTGATTTATCCGACGCCACCAGGTTAGTTGACCGCATTTGCGAAGACCTCCCAATGCCACTGAGCACAGCTCAATTGATCTTCGCGTACACCTCACCCATTGACATCAAGTTCAGGATGGATGAGAAACGATTTGACGTGGATGGCGACTACAACGTCCGCTACGAGATTCTGAAGAAGCGCATCGACAAAGCCACCATCCGCAAGGGGAAGGAACGGTTGACGCTGGCCAATCACGTTTCTATCGTTTACCTCCACGATAAGGACCGCGAGGAGTACGAAGGCTACCTCAACTTCCTACAGCAAGCTGGATACGTAGATGGCGAGGTGGAGCATCTAACCCTCGATCCCCTGCAGTCCGTTACGGGTTTGCGGGCTTTACGCTTCAAGGTGAAGGTCTAAGAGCTTGTCCGGCTAACAAGAACTAGCGAAAATTCGCTAAATCATTTGTGCGCGTCACTTGAGCAGCCTATCTTCGCTAGCGAATTTTCGCTAAAAGTAAAGATCATGGCAGTAGTTGCAGAAAAAGTAAACGTACTCAAGGGTGGCCAATTCCTCGTAGCCGATGCGCTGCCGGAGACCACGTTCACTCCTGAAGACTTCAACGAGGAGCAGTTGATGGTCCGCCAAATGGTGCGGGACTTCATTGATACCGAGATCATCCCCGTCCTCAATGAGATTGAGGACAAAAAGAATGGCCTTCCTCCCCTACTGCTGGATAAAATGGCAGATCTTGGCCTCCTGGGTAGCCACATGCCCGAAGAATACGGCGGCATGGAGATGGACACTAACACCAACACCCTGATCTGTGATGTGATGGGTGGTAGCTCTGGCTCCTTCACCGTGTCTTTCGCCGCTCACACCGGCATCGGTATGCTTCCTATTCTATACTACGGAAGCGAATCGCAAAAAGCCGAATGGCTCCCCCGCCTCATTAACGGCGAATTGAAGGCCGCCTACTGCCTAACTGAACCTGGTTCCGGATCCGATGCGACCGCTGCGAAGACGACCGCCATTAAGGATGGTGACGAGTGGGTCCTGAATGGCCAAAAGATGTGGATCTCCAACGCTGGCTTTGCCGACGTATTCATCGTATTCGCTCAGGCGGATGGTGATAAGTTCACCGGCTTCATCGTACCGAAAGGGCTCGAAGGTTTGACGCTTGGCGCCGAAGAAGATAAATTAGGTATCCACGGCAGTTCTACCCGCCAGGTCTTCTTTGAGGATGTCCGCATTCCCGCTGATAACTTCCTTGGCGAAATTGGCCGCGGCCACTTGATTGCCTTCAACGTACTGAACGTTGGCCGCTTCAAGCTACACGCACTTAGCGTAGGCGGTGCCAAGCGCGCGCTGGGCGTTGGCATTAAGTACGCCAACGAAAGAGTACAATTCAAGCAGCCTATCGCAAATTTTGGGGCCATTAAGCACAAGATCGCCGAAGCTGCTACCCAAATCTTTGCCAGCGAAAGCGCACTCTACCGCGTCAGCCAGCAGATTCAGGACATGAATAAGTCGCTGCAGGCAGACGGTAAATCTTTCGCCGAAGCCAAGCGCCTCAGCGCCGAGGAGTATGCCATCGAGTGTGCGCTGCTGAAGTTTATCGGTTCCGAAATGCTGGACTACACCGTCGACGAAGTTCTCCAGATCCACGGAGGAATGGGCTACAGCGAAGAAACCCTTGCCCCTCGAATGTACCGGGATAGCCGCATCAACCGGATCTACGAAGGCACCAACGAGATCAACCGCCTACTGAGCGTTGACATGCTCATGCGCCGCGCAATGAAGGGTGCTGTGGATATCGCCACCCCGGCGTGGAACGTCCAGAAAGAATTGGCCAAGCCCGCTGACACCTCAATCCCCGAAGGCCCGTACGGCGCGGAACTAAAAGCCGTCGCAGACTTCAAAAAACTGATCCTCATGGTTATGGGTGCCGCCGTGAAAGGGCAAATGGACGGCAAACTCAACCTGAAGGAAGAGCAGGAGATCCTGATGAATGTCTCCGATATGCTCGCCGACCTGTTGACGACCGAGTCCACCCTCTTGCGCATCCAGAAGAACTGCGACAACGGCACGGGCACCCAGCCTCAGGAAGTGTACGATGCGCTATTGCGGGTTCACTTCCACGATGCCAACGGCAGAATGGCGAAGAATGCCCTTGACGCCATTGCCAGCTTCGTTGTAGGAGACCTGCTCGATACGTTCGTGAAGGGAATTCACCGCTTCACCCAGTACCCTCCCCGCAACGTGAAATCCCTCCGCCGTGTGATTGCCAACGACCTGATCAAAAAGAATGAATACGCTATTTAGTAATTAACAAGAGAAATCAAGTTTTGTATTGTTTTAGACTTATTGGTATAAAGCAAAATCCCCCACTAGCTCAGGCCAGTGGGGGATTTCTTTATTAAGTGAATTACCTCACCTTTAGTCATTATTCAACCATACGGAAGAGATACCGGGAAAATCGCCGGTAATGGTTGGAGCAACGTTACCTACGGCGCTTAATGGCCAAGCAAGAATGCGGCCACCACCGTTAGCTGCCTCCGCTACGAAGATGCGGTCACCATCTTCGTCGTAGGCCACATCAACGGGGTTACCGAGCGTGGTGGCGGAACCCGCGATGCGCGTGTATTCGCCAGCGGTGACCGTTCCGTCAGCAGAGGCCGTGGACCAGTCGCGGATAATAAATACTGCACCATCCGTATCGCTACCGGCATCACCAACGTCAGTAAGAATCATCAGATCATCCTCACTCCAAAATTTGATGCCGTGGGTGCGTACGAGCCCATCAATTTTAGTGTAGGTGGTTGGGACGGCGGTTGAGTCATTCTCGAGAATGAACACGTTGCCGAAAGTAGCAATGCTATCGGTATTATCCACCACGGCGAATAGCCGTCCTGAACCGTCAGCCTGTACTCCCCAAACATTGAAGGGTACGTTCAGCGCGCGGTCTGAAGTCAGCGTTTCGTCGTCCGTTTTCTCGAAAATGACGAACTTATTCTGGTTGTCGTTTGCGTCGTTGCCGTCCTGAGCTACCAGAAAAAGACGATCGCCAGCCTGCGCCAGGCCCCGCCCGTTGGTGAAGAAATTGGCTTCGGAAACGATGTTGATATTAACACCTTCGTCGTCGTTAATGTCGTCCAACACGTCTTCGTATTGTACTAGCGTATTGTTGGAACGGTCAACCTGGTAGAGAAGGCCTTCGCTTTCGTCGAAGTATATACCGTCAGCATTCATACCGGCGGCGGCGAAGGTTTGGATGGTACGATTGTCGGAGTCACGGGTATCAAGAACGCCGACGATGCCTTCACCGTTAGAGGACATGAATAGAGTACCGTCATCATTAAAGTCGAATCCGAGAATGTCATCGTCATCCTCACAGGAAGAAAAGCTTACGAATGAGACAGCAAGAAGTAGCATCAGCGCACGGCTGAAGGGGAAAGAATTAATCATCTATGTTTTTGGTTTGGTTAGATGGGGAAAACAAATGACGAACACTCGCCATTTGCTCCATCAAGCGCAAAAACAGCTCCCCGTGTTCGCAAAGAGTGTCCTTTTCCTTTTTGCTAAACTATTTGATGCTACTGCAAAGAATTGGTTTTCAGGTAGTTTCACCTTAAAAAAAGCCCCCGCCGGATTACATCCGACGGGGGCTTAGTTCTGATCTATTCAATCAGGTCATTGTGGCACTACTTAAGCACCACTTTTCTGGCGGTCATACCGCGCTCCAACATGATCTGTACGATGTACAGTCCGGTGGGTAATCCCTGACGGTCCAGGGTCATTTGGCTGGTGTTCAGGCCACTTTGGGTGCGGAGTACGCGACCTTCCATATCCAGGATACGGATGGCGTTGATCTTCTCCGTTTCCGCTACGGCAACGGTGAATTCGCTGGCAACTGGGTTCGGGTAGATTTCCAGACCAACAGCAGCGTTAGACACAACATCCTCAGTGGATACCAATGATTCCAGATCAAGTGCGTACCAGGCGCGGGGGTAGAAGTGCGCCATGATCGTATCGATCTCCGCCTTTGCAGCGTCCGGATCATTGAAGTTAGGGTTCGTCAGAGGCTCACCGGCAATGATGCGGTCTGCATCAATGTTTGCGTCAGGAACTTGAGAATTAATGAAAGCAATCGTACCGCGGAGTACGGGCTCATTGAACCAGTTCCAAGTTGCGCCCGTCACACCGAGGGAGCCAGCGGCATCGCCCTGGCGAAGGATCGTCCACAGATTATCAACACCTAGTGGGAAGACATCCGTTGAGGAGCCGGGGACTGGGTTCTGGTATTGCACCTGCTTATAAGCCGCAACGGTAGCGTTCAGCGTAGTAGCGAGGGAACCAAACATTTCGGGAAGTGGAACGGCGTTGGCGGGGGCCAATACGTCATTCACACCACGCTCGTTGGCGAGGGTAACTACGAGGTTGGAACCAGGTACGTTAACAACGGCCCGTGGAGGCGTCGTTGGTACGGTAACCAAACCGTAGTAGAAGGGAGCGAAGGGGTCCGTCGCACTGTGGGTAGCGAAGAACGGCGCTTCATTATCAGCACCATCGATCCAGAGAGAATCTCCCAGGGCACCGCCGAGGTTTACCGTCAGCGCAACATCGGAAGAATAACCTGGGTGATTCACCGTATTGCGTGGCGTTTCGATAGTACCCTCAACGTTACTGATGTCATCAACCTGGATGAGTACGTTTCCGTCCTGATCGTAGAATTGATCATTTAGCGCGATCTGGTCTACGTCATCCAGGAAGTTATGGGCCTGTACGAGGTAACCACCGGAACCGACTCCGTAGAAAACAATCCGGTTGGTGTCAACGCGGAAGGGGTTGCCATCTTCAGCCACACTTTTACGCAGGTAACGCGCCATGGCGTGCGCATCCTGGCTAGCCCGGTAAACGGCCTGCAGGAGGGACCCCGTTCGGATGGACTGTATTTCAGCCAGTGGGTTCCAACCAAAGCGGTAGGTAGCGGACATGCCCACGTAACCACGCTCTACGAGGCGGCTGAGGATCTCTACGTTGACGGAATCCTTCTTACCACCGTAAGCGGAACCGTTGAAGTACTGGGGCAGAAAGTTACCCGTGTGAAAGAGGACCACCACGGGGCGCAGCTCCTCCTCGTCGTTTACTGGCTGGTATACATCGGCCGTGAGGGGCGTTTGCATGTTCAACTGTACGTTGAAGTTGGTGGCGTACACCACGGTGTCCGTCAGGTCGACGTCGAACATCGGGTCCAGGTAGCGAACCTGGGCTTGTAGGGCGCTCGCCGTAAACAGCAAGCACATTACCGCGATAAAGTAATTTTTACGCATAATTTGAGTTTGTTAAAAATTTCAGAGTAGGGATTAACTATCGGCGATCGAGCTGATAGGTAGCAGAGATATAAGCCAGGCGCCCAATCCGCGGGCCACCGTAGACTTGGAATACTTCATTGTCTAACAAGTTGGAAGCACCCAACTTGATGGTTGTGTTGATACTAGGGACCTCGAAATTCACCTGGGCGTCAAGCATCCCGTAAGCCTCGATGAAGCCCGTAAACTGGGGCGAGCCCTCGAAGATGAAACCATCCACCCACTTATAGTTCACACTGAAACCAAATTCAGGAATTGAACCACTCAGGAATGGAAGGGGTACGTTACGCCCACTGATGCCTAAATTGTACTTGTGCTCCGGCGTATTAAAAGCTGGAATGATGGGGTCATCAGAAGCTGTATTCAGTTTGTTCCAACTGTAGTTTCCGTTGAAGGAATAGTATTTGCCGAAATAGTAATTCGTACCAATACTGAAGCCTTGTGTGGTGACTCGGTCACTAGCGTTAGCCGCAACTCGGAAAGCTTGAGCCCCCGTAATGAGTCCGCCCACATTGTCCAGATCCACTCCAAGATTGAAGCCAATGAAGTCTTCGTAGAAGCTATAGTAATAGGTAGCATCTACGTATAGCTTTTCGAAAAGCGTCGTCCGGTAGCCAGCTTCGAGGGTGCGCACTTGCTCAGGTCTAATGGGCGCTACGTCGAAAGTCTCCAGGTCATCCGTATTACCCGTATTGGTAAAGGTTGTCAGGCTCTCTACCGTCGTGAGATCGTTTACACCGTCCAGGTTACCGAGGAGGATGGCACGGCCAACATTATAAAACAGGTACTGATCACTCAGTGTCGGGTTACGAATGGCAGAAGAGAAAGAGATCCGCGCCGTAGTCGTTTGAGTAGGAGTAAAAACGAAGCTCGCCGCCGGGCTCACCAGTAAGTCAAAGTTCTGGTTCTTATCCAATCGGAGGCTACTACTGATCTTATAGCGGTTATTCAAGTGGAGCGTACCTCCACCGTAAGCCCCCACTTCGTAAGTGTCAATGTTACGGCCCGCCGTATCGAGTAGGATCGACCCCTGGCTGTTAGGCGTGTACAGACGGCCGTTAGCACCAACCGTCAGTTCCAGGCGGCTGTCCTCGTTCGGGGCCCATACGTTGTTAAACTTCTTTTCGCCGTGCAGGTGGTAAAGAGCACTCCGGTCGAAAAAGCGCGTGCCACCTTCGCCGTCGTTCCCGATGCGGCTGGTGATGTCATCAACGGCAGCATTAAACCGATCCGTGCCCGGTTGGAAATAATCCAGGGTATTCAGGCCATTTGGCCCTTGGGCAAACGTCCGCGCCTCAGCGTGGTATTCAGCGAGCAAGGATTGAATTTCCGGCCGCTGGAAAAACTCATTTCGCAGCTGGTCGCGCTCCGAAATGGTACAATTGCGGGGGAAACAGTTCGGGTAACCATCCAATTGGTTGAAGCGGGGGACGATCGTTCCCTGCCAGTAAGAGGTGTAATCCGCCGCCCAGTCACCGTCCGTCTTGAAGCTATCCTGAAGCTGGATGGCCGTGAAGTAGGGGTCGTAGCTATCACCGGCATCTTCGTGGGTTGCGTAGGCGCGGATGAAGAAGTTATCCCGGTTCCGCAGTTCGATCCGGTGCTGGTAAAACTGGATGTTCCGCAGGCTAAACCGGTTGTCCCCCTGGTACACCGTCGTTCCCGTGCTGTAATTGGACGCCAGTAGGAGTTCCGTACTTTCTAGCGACTTATCCGGTTGCAAACGAATGTGCACCGCCAGACCGGCCTTAAGGTTTTCGCTGTCGTAATCGACGAGATCCTCCTCCTTGTAGCCTTCCCGGAAAATCTGACCAATACCCGGCAAAATCCGTAGCCCCCGATAGTCAAATGCACTACTGCCTTCATCGCCGTAACGATTAACGGCATCGTAACCACCAGGATTTTCGGGGCCAAACTCCGTCTCAAAAACCGGGTCAAAATTATCCGCCACCCAGTCGTTAGCGCGGAAGCCGAAGAGGTTGGCCTTGTAGGCGATCCACTCTTGTCCTTCCTTATTCTTAAAGGCCTGGGCGTAGCGGAAGCCCCCTTCAAAAAGGCTCCTTTCGGCTACTTTGATCTGGGCGGAAAGCCCCTGCTGCAGGAAGGGGTCCTTAGTTTCCAGGGCGATCACGCCATTGAAGGCGTTCGGCCCGTAAAAGGCGGAGCTGGCCCCAACGACGAGGTTTACCCGGTTCACGTCCAGTTCGGAAGCCCCCAGGAAGTTACCGAGGGAGAAGTTTAGGCCCGGGCTCTGGTTATCCACTCCGTCAATGGTCTGGAGGGAACGCACCGGGTTGGTCGAGTTGAAGCCACGCGTATTGACGATCTTGAAACCAAGGCTGGCGGCGGTTAGGTCCACGTCCTTGAGGCTACCCAATCCGTCGTAAAAGTTGGCGGCGGGTGTCTGTTTGATGGCAATGGCGTCCAGCGTTTCCACCGTCAGGGCGGCCTGCCGTTGCTTATCGCTGATGCGCTGGCCAACTACCTCAACGGTTTCGGTGGTAATGGCGTCGTCGCCCAGTTTGATCTTCAGGTTCTGGTCCACCGAAGTCACTTCCACTTCCGTCGGTGAGTAACCGATGTAGCTGAATTGCAGAATGGTCGGCAGGCCCGACACCGTCAATTCCCAATCTCCGTTAAAGTCGGTTACGGTACCGGTTGTCGTGCCTTTAGCCAGTACGCTGGCTCCGATGAGGTCTTCGCCACTGGTTCCGTCAACGATCTTGCCTTTCAGAGTGACCTGCGCGGAGAGGCCCACGCTCACAAAAGTGCAGCAGAGAATAAACAGGAGTTGTTGTAACCGCATAGGGCAAAGCTTCACATGATCGATAAACAAGACGTAACCAAAGCGCCGCGGTAACGGCCACCGGGCCAAATTTAGTGAAAATTCGCTGGGCTCAGTGTCGCACGATCATTGTTAGAGAATTTTCGGGCTTTACTTACTTTCCAAGCTTTCACCCGCATTTTCATTGGGCCCGCAATGATACGCACATTCACCTTTAAACACATTTTTGTCTTCACTCAACCAGCTAGTGACTATGGGGCGCTGCCGCGGGTGCAATGGAATGGGAACGGGGCCGCTCCGGCGCAAAGCGCAGCCTTTACCAAGATGAACCATTAGAATGATGGGTGACGCTACCACTACAGTGCTATACATGAAACGCCTATCACGTCTCCCCTCTCCTTTGGACCACGCAGTAGCCGCGAAGCGAAAGGGGCCGGGGGAGAGGAATTCGCAACGTCATGTATAGCAGCCTAACGCTACCCCAATCAATAATCGTTAACACAAATCCAGCCCGGGGCCGAACAACCTTATCTATCCCTCTGGTTTAGGAAGTCATGGCAATCATCAAGCAAAAAGGCATCGTCCTCATCGGTGGGGGGACGGGATTCATCGGCTCCCACCTCGCTAACCATTTGGCCGACGAGGGCCACCAGGTTCGCATCCTTACCCGCAGCCCCAAAATGGGTGGCCGCCACCTCCAGTTCGAATGGGACACTAAGAAGGACTACCTCGACCCCGCCGCTCTAAAAGACGTCGACTACGTCATCAACCTCGCCGGCGCCGGCATCGCTGACAAGCGCTGGACGGCCAAACGCAAAAAGGTCATCATCGAAAGCCGGACCCAGACGACGGCCCTCCTCGCCAAGGGCATCAGCAAAATGGCCGTCAAGCCCAAACTCTACCTCTCCGCCAGTGCCGTCGGTTACTACGGCGACCGTGGCGAAGAACTACTGACGGAACACGACGGCCCCCGCAGTGGCTTCCTCAGCCGGAGTTGCATCGCCTGGGAAGAATCCACCAACCTGGTCGCGGAACAGGGCGTGCCGGTCTTCATCAACCGAACGGGCATCGTGCTGCACCCGGACGGAGGTGCCCTCGAAAAGATGCTCCTCCCCCTCCACGCCTTCACCTCCACTTACTTCGGCGACGGGCAGCAGTACTATTCCTGGATCCACTTGGAAGACATCGTCCGGATCTATTCTTTCGCGATCGACAACCAGCTCACGGGCATCTACAATGGCGTGGCTCCCGGCCCCGTCCGCAATAAGCAACTGGCCGCCGCGATCGGTCCGGCCATGGGGAAGGCCGCCGTCGTCATCCCCGCACCGGCTTTCGCCATGAAATTGGCCATGGGCGAAATGAGCCACACCGTGCTCGACTCCGCAAAGGTGAGTTCCAAAAAGATCGAGGAGGCCGGTTTCCGCTTTGCCCATCCGGAACTGAGCCAGGCCCTGATTGACCTTCTCAGGTAAGGCGCACCCCCATGCTTACCCTTACCTACGACGCGACCTTTTCGGGCTTGTTCTCCGCCATTTTCGCGGCCTACGAACGGAAAGACCTGGACGTAGACATCGTCCCCGAAGACCGCTACCAGGACCAACTCTTCGCCGAACCGCTGGCCATCGCTACCGATGAGGCCAAAGCGAAACGCGTCCTGAAAGGCTTGAACGCCCGTTCCCCCGGCGCCTCGAGTTGGCTCCATAAAATCTTCCTCACCGAGCAACCGGGGACGGAGCGGCTCATCCTCCACTTCGTCCGCCGCCAGTTTGAGACGGAGATGAACGTCCGCCAGGATGCCTCCGACGAAAAGGTGCGCGCGTTGCAGTTGCTGGAAAAACAGATGGGAAGGGAAGTCCACCGGATGCACGCTTTCGTCCGTTTTCAGGAGACGCCCGACGGTATGTACGTTGGCCTGATCAACCCGGACTTCAACTGCTTGCCCTTACTCGGAAAACACTTCGGGGCGCGGTACCCAGCTATGGAATGGATGATCTACGATACCACCCGGCAGTACGGCCTGCACTGGGATAAGGATAAGAAAAAGGCCTCCTTCGTCACCCTGACGAACGACAGCAATAGCCGCCTGAGCCACCTTTCGGCGGAATTATTAGCGGCAAAAGAAACCGGCTACCAGGACCTCTGGAAGGCCTACTTCAAGGCCGTCGACATCCCCGAACGGCGGAATATGCCCCTCCATCTCCAACACGTCCCGAAGCGCTACTGGAAATACCTCATCGAGAAATGACGACCGTGGTGACCTGGGCGCCGTCTACCCTCACGTGATATATTCCGGGGGCCACGTTGGCTTCGATCCGGTTCCCCCGCCCACGGGCGACCAATCGGCCGTCCGCTGCCCATAATCCCCACTTGGCACCTGCGTCAGCGCCCCTTAAAACGATGGGGTGGTTGATGGGTGCTGGATTCGGGAAGGCGGTGATGTTAGCTGCATCCGACGAGCTACCGAAGGTGACCGAACGCACCTCGCTGTAGTGCTCGGTGCCATCCAGATCCCGCTGGCGCAGCCGGTAATAGTGGAGGCCGGGGCCGGGGTAATCGTGGTCGAAGGAATAGGTATCTCCGGCGGCGGGCACCCAGGCCACGTCGGCAAACTGCCCGTCCGCCAGCGCGTGTTCCACCGTGAAGCCGGCGTTATCGCGTTGCTCGCTGACTTCCCAATTCAGATAAGCCGCTTTGGTGTCAGCCGACACTTCGAAAGCGCTGTAAGTGACCGGCAGTGACCGGTCGATACGGACAACGTGCAGCCCGGTGTACTGGTCGCTGGCCAGGATATTTCCGGAGGGGAGGTAAGGGTAACAGCCCCAAACGCCGCGGCTGTAGGTATTTGCGTTGGGCGTGGTATCGAAAAAACCTCTGCGGCTGGCGTTGTTGCGGTCGGTGATGTCCCAGACCTGCACGCCCTCGCCGTAGTAGCTGAGAACGACCAGGCTATCGCCAAGTACGTAGGGGTTGTGAGCGAGGCTCCGCACGCTATTCGGTGCCAGACTGGCCGAGCGAAACAGGCTCGTCACTTCCATATCGGTAGGGTCCGCGACGCTGACGACCTTGACGCCAGTGTTGCTCGTCTCGTCGCACATCACGACGTGCTGTGCGTCGTCCGTACGCCAAACGCTGTGGTTGTAGCCCTGCTCTGCGTAATTGGAAAGGATGCCGAGTTCGCGAGGATTCGTGGGCGTGGAAACGTCGTAAACGTACATGCCCCGGCCCTCGGAATTGGCGTACAAGGTGTCATTGATGGCGTAAGCGTCGTGGACGTAGCCGCCCGTCAGGTTGACCGAGGCCATCTCCACGGGGGCGATAGGGTTGGAGATGTCGAGCACGATGTACCCCTGGCGCTGTACCTGCGTGCCCACTGCGTAGAGGCGCACGGGCGAGCTCGTAGAATCGATGAAGATGTTGTGGCAACGGGTGAAGAATTCCGTACTCTGGTAGGGCACCGAGACGGAGTTGGGCAGGCCCGACAAATCGATGATCTGCAAGCCCTCATTTCCCTCCGTTACGCAGTAGGCGTAATCGCCGTGCACCTTGATGTCCCGCCACGTGCTCTGAGAATTCAGGACGACATTGAGCCGGCTGATCTCGGTGATGTTCGCCGGGTCCGTGACGTCAAGGACGTGAATGAAGAAACGGGAGGCAATCAGGGCGTATTCCCGGCCGTCCCGCGCGTAGCCCCACACGTCGCTGTAACGGTTTTGGTTTGGCTGCCCGGCCAACGTCGGGTCGTCCCAGCTTCCCAGGGAGAACATATTATCACTTTCCTGGGCGCTGGCGCGGGTGCCGGGGAGGAGGGCAAGCAAAAGGGACAGGCAGGTAAGGACCGGGATAAATCGTTTCACTACAGTAAGTTTTCTCCGGCCAAAAGGATAGGCCAGACTAAGGGGAAGTTCTATTGGCAAAGATAGAACTGCCGGGTTGGGGGCGAGTCCCCGAGCCGACTTACCGGCGGAACCCGGGTCTAAATGGCTTCCCCAAGGATCACCCGCAGGTGCCCGAGGTGGTGCTTCCCGTGCCAGGCGTACTGGGCCGCGAGTTGGTCGAGCCGGTAATCCACGCCCGCGCCGCCGTGGTAAGCCGTGCGCATCCACTGCGCGTCGGTACACGTAGCGAGAAGTACGGACCACCGTAAGTGCAAACCCCGCAGTGCATCGAGGGAGCTCTGGACGGGGACGGCCGTTACGTCGGGGAGCTCCGCCCAGCGCTTTTCGTCGTAGGGAACGAGGGTCGGGTGCTCCTCGGTCAGTATCCGCTTGTGGCGTACGTAGGCGTTGACGTGGCTATCCAGCACGTGGTGAATCACCTGTCGGGCCGTCCAGCCACCGGGGCGGTAGGTGGCGTCGAGTTTGCCGCGCGCTTTCAGTTCGAGCGCAGCCGCGGCAAAAGAGGCGGGGAGTTCCCCTATCTCACGGACGTAGGCGAGGCGGTTTTCCGCCGCGATCGACAATTCGGGGAGGATAAATTGGCCAATGGGGTACTGCATAGCAACTAATTTGCGGCCAAATTACAGCACATTTTGGGGAGCAAATGGAGAAGTTTTGGACGGGAAAAGGCACTCAACAATACTTCCGCAAGGCTTGTTTTATAGGGCCTTACGTGGGTTAGTGACCCAATTCAACCGGCTTCGGTGATGAGGAATGCTACGTGAACCACCTTCCCACATTTAACATTTCAGCGTAATACCGGGGCCGAGCTTTACGTTTATACGCCCACAACCGTGGAGATTTCCGCGGCCATTATTCACGAGCGAGCCGGATGTATAGTGCGTTGCACCGCGTTGCACATCCACCAAAAGCCCGCTCACAAACCAACCTGTATGTCTACCATTCAGAATAATCCCACCCCAAAATTCACCTCTAGCCCCGCAGCCAAACCCAACCGGACGCCGCTGCTGCTAGGTATCATCGCCGTGTTGCTCATCGGCCTCGTCGGCTTCGGCATTGGCTACATGAACCGGGGCACCGAAAACGCTCAGGTCACCGCGGACCTCGTAGAGATGGAGCAATTCAAGGCTACGGCCGAGAAGCAGTACTACGAATCTCTCGCCGAGCTGGAAGAGATGCGCGGTAGCAACGAAGAGTTGAATGCCCTCATCGACCAACAGAAAGCCGAGCTCCGTACCCAAAAGGATAAGATCGAGGGTCTGACCCGCGATAGCCGCAACCTCGCTTCCGCCCGCCGCGAATTGGCTAACCTTAAAACACAGGTAGAAGGCTACGTCGTCGAGATCGAAGAACTCCGCCTCGCCAACGCCGAACTGGCCGAGAACAACCAGCGCCTCACGAGTGAGCGGGACATTCTGTCCAACGATCTTCAGGCCAGCCGCGAGACGAACGAGAGTTTGAATAGCGAACGAGCTGTCCTCGTCAGTGAACGGGAACGCCTGACCTCCAACAACCAGGAGTTGAGCCGCAAGGTCGGTATCGCCAGCGTCCTTAAGGCGAACAACGTCAGTGTCGTCGGTCAGAAGCAACGTAACAGTGGCAAGTGGGTCGACCGTAGCTCTGCCCGCAACGTGGAACGCCTTTACGTATGCTTCAACAGCCTTGACAATGCCGTAGCTCAGACGGGTGAGGAGACCTTCCAGGTTCGTATCGTCAACCCCAACGGCGAGACGATCCAGATTGACGCCATGGGCTCCGGTGTTTTCACCAGCTCCGAAAGCGGTGACCGCATTCCCTACACCACCGAAGTTGGTTTTGGCTTCGACGGTTCCGCCGCCAGCCACTGCGCCGAATGGAGCGTGGAGGGTAAGGAATTCATGAAGGGAACCTATCAGGCAGAGCTCTACAATAAGGGTTACTTCGTCGGGGAAGGCTCCGTGACGCTTAAGTAAATTCTAGTTTCCGGATATCCCATCCAGATACTCACCAATCGAAACGGCTCCGCACTACGCGGGGCCGTTTTGTTTTTACCTTTGCCTACCATGGAAAGCGTGAAAGCAAGCCTGGCGGAATCCTTCGGCCTCCCCGCCCTCCGGGACGGCCAAACCTATACGGAGGAACGCTTCCTGCAAGCCCTGGCTGACGCCATCGATTACTGGATGCAGTACCGTATGGAAGAGCTAATGAGCCTGTGTTATACCCTCGACGTGGATGAGGCGGCCGTTGCCTTCGCCTTCCACCCCTCCGCGCCGGATCCGGCCAATCACGGCTTGGCCCGCCTGCTGTACGACCGGCAGATCAAGCGCCTGGAAACCAAACGAACCATCAAATCTCCCCCCGTTGACGATGAGGATGCCTGGTAGAGCACGAAGTACTGCGAAGCAAAAATTCTTTATTCCGCTGGTGATCCTCGTGCTCTGGTTCGGGGGCCGGGCCTGGTACTTCGCGCCCAACGCAAGTGCCGGTGAACCAGCGGCGACGTTTACGGTGACCCTCGCCAACGGCAACCCGTTTAGCTTGGAGGGCTTACGGGGCAAAACCGTCCTGCTGGATTTCTGGGGAAGCTGGTGTGGCCCCTGCCGGGCGGAAGTCCCCCAGCTACAGCAACTTTACCGGGAGCGGGGTGACGAACTGGCCATCGTCAGTATCGCCATTGAACGGGATAGCAGCCGCTGGCTAAACGCCCTGGCCCGCGATGGGAGAAGTTGGCCCTACCAGATCATGGATGAAACGAGTTCGTTGAAATTCCTCAATGGTGAGCTGGCGGATTTGTACGGTATCAACTCCGTCCCCAGCAACGTCGTCGTCAACGGTGCGGGGGAAGTTGTCGCCGTCAATATTGACCTTAATGACCTGAGCACCTACCTCCCCTAAACCTATGCGTGACACCATCGATCTCCGTTACGAGTACGCCGAACGGCTCTCCGGCCCGCTGCCAACTTACCTCGAGGAAGTGGAGCGACAGACCTTTCTGAAAACCATGGCTCCCCAAATGCTGAGTGGTCGGTTACAGGGGCGGATCCTGAGTATGCTGTCGCAACTCGTCCGGCCGTCCTGCATTTTGGAACTGGGCACCTTTACGGGGTATTCCGCCCTCTGCCTGGCGGAAGGACTAGCGCCGGGCGGGGAACTCCACACCATCGAAGGGAACCGGGAAACGGCGTTTTGGGCGGCTAAAAACTTCGCGGTTTCTCCCTTCAGCGAAAGCCTCAAATTACACGTGGGGCAGGCGGCGGACCTCCTCCCCACCCTACCCGACCGATTTGATCTCATCTTTTTGGATGGCGACAAACGGGGCTACCCCGGCTACTTCCACCAGCTCATCGACCGGCTCAATCCGGGCGGCCTGCTACTGGCCGACAACATCCTTTGGGACGGTAAGGTGAGTAAGTCGGGCAAACCGGATCCAGACGTGGAGGCTCTCCGCGCCTACAACGAATTGGTGGCTGCGGACGAGCGCTTGGTTTCGGTGGTGCTGCCGTTACGGGATGGTTTGAGTGTGGGGCGGCGGGTTTAGGGTGTCCCAATAGATGCTTGCAGGATTGGGTTCGACCCGGCCGCTCGGAGACCCTCCTACGTCGGGCGGTCATACACACGGCCGGACGCTTGCAGGACCTCCTGCGTCGGACGCTACAAGGACCTACTCATCATCATTACCACTGCTCCTCGTAGCGTCGAATCTATTGTAGCGTAGTGGAAATAGAATCGTCCTGCGAGCGTGCGGTCATACACACGGCCGGACGCTTGCAGGACCTCCTGCGTCGGACGCTACAAGGACCTACACATCATTTCTGCCACAGCTCCTCGTAGCGTCGATGCTATTGTAGCGTAGTGGAAATAGAATCGTCCTGCGAGCGTGCGGCCCCCTTACCGCCGCCACATCGAGAAGCCACCCACCAGATCTACACCGAGCAGACCTAAGTCTGTGTTGTAGTAGACCTTCTTCAGCTCACCGGGGTTGGGGTTGTTGTAATTCTGTTCTAGTACGTTGAAGTAGATCTCGCCTTCGCGTTCGTACTCCGCGATTACGCGGGCGTTGGCGTTACGGCCGGCGGTGATGCGGCCGTCGGGTAGCAACTCTACTATCAGGCGGTGGTCGCTAGCCGTAGGAATATTAAATACGTAGAAAATATCCGTTGGCCCAAACCCAGATGGATAGGCATCAATTGCGCCGCTTAGCTCCTGACTGGGGCTGCTCCCCGAAAACTCCATGATGAATTGTTCGTTGCAGCCATTCAATTCCGTGGCTTCGTTGATGCCACCGCGGAAGATCATGCGGAGTTCAGTCCCATCCGAAACCGTATAGGTGACTATTTGGGCGTCAGTATGGGGAATAGCGTTAAGGGTTTCCGCTTTAAGCCGACGGTCTTCCGGCAGGTCGCAGCCGTTGTTATCTTCACTACAGCCAGTCCCTAGTCCCAGGCAAAAGCAGGTGAGTAAGAGTAAAAGTGAATTCGTTCTCATCGTTGGGGTTTTGACCGTGGTATAAGCAGCGGCTACTGGTTCGCTAAAAAGATGGACGTACCGTCAGGTAGTTCTACTCCAATCAGTCCGAAGGAGAGGTTATAATATGCCATCTCAGTTTGTGGGTCCGTTGGCTCACCGTAGGCTACGGCCAGCACGTCGGTGTAGGTACTTCCGTTCAGGGTTGTATCCGGAATGATGCGACCGAATGGGGTGTCGCCAGCGAGCGTCCCTGCTTCGTCGAGAATGACGGAGATGGACCTTCCCCGCCTACCGTTCGCCGTATAATTTAGGCCGTAGGTCAAGAGTTCCTCTACTTCCCCAAATACCAATATGTCCACGTTGAGACTACTATTCACGTTGAGGCCGCTGAAGGTGGTACTAATCTCTTCCAGACAGCCCGTGATCATTTGTGGCGTAAAGGCTTCGCGACGAACGACGGCCATAAAGTCCGTCCCATCGGACACTTCAAAAGTAAGTGTCTGCTCGTCGCGGTAAGGAATGGCGTTGATGAGGCGGGCATCAACTCGCGTAATTTCTTCGCAGGGTGGGTCGTCACCTTCGCTGCCTTCAAAAAAGGAGCAGGAGGTTATGGCGATAGTCAACAGGAAGAAGGAGAATATTTGTTTCATAGGGTTCGATGCATATCCCATTAGGGATGGGATGACAGTGACGGTTTGAAGAACGAGGATAGATCGTAAGACGGTAGAAAACTTACCTTCTCCGTACTAAAAGGTGGCAAAATTAATCAGTAGCGGAGTGGCTGGCAATCAAAAAAGGTCGACTTCCTTGCGGAAGCCGACCTCGGTGGTGTTTATTCAAGTCGTGTAATCTGTAAAGCCATGACGGCCTGATGTTCAATAAACGGCGCTAAACCTCTGGCAACATACTATCAACAAGAAGTTCTCCCGCAAGCGGGCTAGTAAATCGACTCCCCGCTTCGTGAACTGACCGCGATCCATAAATCCCTTTTGCGATGATGGGTTCGGCGTGAAATTCTAACTGGCGCTCACGAATGTTGACAATCCAGTATTCTTTGATTCCCGCCAGCGCGTAGGCTTCCATCTTGCTAGTCCGATCGTACTCCAAGGTAGAGTCAGCTATCTCAATGAGCAGGTGAATGTTTTCAGCGTTCGGGTGGCCGGTACTTCTATTGTACTTGCGGCGTTCAACAACCGCAAAGTCCGGCTCCGGCTCAGAATCGTTGGGTAAGGTTACCGGATTTTGGACGCGGTACTTAAACCTAGTCCCAAACTGTTCGTAGAAAAAGTCAGTGATGTCGGAAAGTACATCGGCGTGAGGTTCACCTACGGGCATCTTGGGTATAATTTTACCAAAGAGTAGTTCTACCTTGTCCAGTTCGGTCAGGACGCCTTTCTCAATGGCATCGTGGTACCGTTCGAGACTCCACCGAAATTCTTCGGGCGCTGAATTTAGGCCCATTACTTTGGTCATAGCTTAAAGATAAAGCCTTTGCTCCGTAAGATAAAGAAGGAGAGGATCAGTTCCAACGTGAAACTGATCCTCCTTTGCTGAACTCTTGAAATGCAATTTTTCTAAGCGGGCACTGTTTCCGCTTCCTCCTTCGGCAGACCCTGTACCCCGTTCACCGTAGTGTACTTGAAGCTCAGTTTCTTGTCCGGGTAGATGTAGGAGAAGGCGCTCTGCACGGCAATCGTTCCTTCGTGGAAACCACAGAGGATCAGTTTCAGCTTGCCCTCGTAGTGGTTGATGTCGCCGATGGCGTAGATGCCGGGGATGCCGGTGCTGTAATCCTTCGTATCCACGATGATGGCATTTTTGTGGATGTTCAGTCCCCACTCCGCGATCGGGCCGAGTTTGGGGGCAAGGCCGAAGAGGGGGATGAAGCTATCCACGGCGATGTCTTCCATTTCGCCGGACTTGTGCTTCACGGTGATGCCCTCCACCTTCTTGTCGCCGATGATGCCGACGGCCTGGGCGTTCGTGACCAGGTTGATCTTGCCTTCCTGGGCGAGTTCCATCACCTTTTCGACGCTATCGAGGGCGCCCCGGAAAGAATCCCGCCGGTGTACGAGGGTCACGCTGTTGGCGACGTCGGCCAGGAAGATGGTCCAGTCCAGGGCGGAGTCACCGCCACCGGCCAGGAGGACATCCTTACCGCGGTATACTTCAGGGTCACGGATGACGTAAGCAACGCCGTTATCCTCAAATTTCTCAATGTTGGGGATGGGTGGTTTCCGGGGTGTAAAGACCCCGAGGCCTCCGGCGATCATGATGACGGGTGCCTGATGCACAGTGCCTTTATTGGTCGTAACCTGGTACATTTTCTCACCGACCTCTTCAATTTTAGCGGCGCTTTCTCCGAGGGTAAAACCGGGGTTGAAGGGCTTGATCTGCTCCATTAAATTATCGACGAGCTCACCGGCTAATACACTAGGGTATCCAGGAATATCGTAAATCGGCTTTTTCGGGTAGATCTCCGTTAACTGCCCGCCCGGCTGACCGAGGGAATCAATTAAATGGCAACGAAGCTTCAATAAACCCGCTTCAAAAACGGTAAAGAGACCGACGGGGCCGGCGCCGATGATGAGGATGTCTGTTTGGATCATAATGATTTTAAATTGGGGAGATTTATTAGTCGGGTAGTCGGGTAGTACGGTAGTACGGTAGTCGGGTAGTAGCGTAGTACTACCCGACTACCCGACTACCGTACTACGTCCTATGTATGCAAGCCACACTCATCCTTGTCCTTCCCCGCCCAGCGTCCGGCGCGGCCCTGGCCCGGTCGGGTACAGTGGTGGCAGCCGATCGAGCCATAGCCCTTTGCTTCGAGGGGGTGGCGCGGTAGTTGGTCTTTTTCCAGATAGAAGAGAAACTCTCCTTCGGTGATGTCGATCAATGGGTGGAAATGGATCAATCCGTCTACCTCTTCGAAGATGCGCATGGCGGCGCGGTTCATCGTTTGGTAGGAGTGGACGCCGGACATCCACACGGTATGCTGTGCCTTGATGCCCTTCAGCGGCAGTACCTTATTGTAATGGCAGCAGCGGCTGGGTTGTTTTTCCCACATCTCCGCGTCCAGGGTTTGCCGGTGGCGGTGCTCATCGGGGTGGATCTCGACGACTTCCAGCCCGGTGACCTCGCTCAGCGTTTCCTTGTACGCCAGCGTTTCGGGGAAGTGGTAGCCGGTATTCAGCATATGCACTTTCTGCGCGGCATTGGCCTTGCTGACGAAGGTGAGCATGACGACGGACTTCGTCCCGAAGCTACTCGTGAAGAGCACTTCTTCCACGGGGAAGTATTCGTACAGGCGCGTGAAGCGGTCCTCAAAACCCAGCTCCGCAAATTCTGCGTTCAGGGCTTCGATATCAACCTTAAGTAGCGTTTTGGTAGTTGCGGACATAGTTCAGTTGGATGGGGTGGCTGGGTCTTCGGTAGGTGCAAATTGCGCTCCTCCCGATTCTGGCTGTAACGAGTTGGGCGCTGACGCGGGTGCAAAGGTAATGGGTTCGGAACTGGCTTCCTGCGCGGCGGCGGCCACCAAACATCCGCCGGGCGGGCAGCGGTGGACGGGCCTTTCGCCGGAGGCGGACGCCAGCAAACTACTCGTGACGCTGTTGAGTTCGCGCACTTTGGTTTGGAAGTCGCCCGTCAGCCGGTCCCGGAAAAGTTTCAGGTTATCTAAGAGGGTAGTCGTTTCAAATTCGGGTAATTCCGCCTCCAGAAACTGGCGGAATCGTTTTGCAAAAGTGGGGCTCTGGCCGTTCGTGCTGATCGCCACCTTGAGGGGGCCGCGGGTTACGATACTGCCGAGGTAGAAATCACAGAGACTGGGGGTATCGGCGATATTGGTCAGTCTACGGGCGGCCTTGGCGGCCTTCCAGACGGAGAGGTTGATATCCTTAAAATTGGTGGCGGCTACTACCAGGTCGGCGATCTCTACGTCACTTTCCTGGAATTTACGGGCGTAGTAGATGACCGTACCTCCGGCTGGCGTTTTCCATTCTCCGTTGGGGACTTCGCCCGTAAACCGGGCGGCTTCCAACGTGTGCCCACCGAAGCCTGCTTCATCCTCACTTTGCACCTGCGACAGCGCCCGCTGATGGTGGTCGTCGAGTAGGGCCTTGAGCTCTTCACCCATCCACGGGGCGACGATGACGACGCGGGCGTTGGGGCTGGATTTGAGGATGAAACTTAACTTTTCCTCACCTACCTCTCCGGCGCCGACAACTAGTAGTTGGAGGCGGTCCAGGCGGAAGAAGGCGGGGTAGAGGGGGTTGGTCAAGGGATATTTGATATTTGATCGGTGATACTTGATATTCGATTTGGCTGCCGCTGTTACGCTCGCTGCGCTCGGCTGCCGCCGTTATAGCTGGCGGGACAGGCGAGACAATACGGCTGACTTGTATGATGGATGTTGTGAGACGGTTGCTCCTAGGACGATGATGCCGGGGCCTTTGTCACGCTCCGCTGCGACGCGGGGGGCGATGTCGTTGACGGTGCCGAGCCAGCAACGCTCGTTGGGGCGGCTGCCGTTTTGGATGACCATGGCGGGGAGGTTTCCCTTGCCTTCGGCGTTCCAGAGGGCGCAGATTTGGTCGAGGCGGCCGAGGCCCATGAGGATGATCACGGTAGCGTTGGATTTGGGGGCG